>NZ_JBHFHD010000011.1:0-296195 GCF_041927335.1 Herbiconiux liangxiaofengii
TGGCGGCCTGGCCGCGCTGGGTGCTCTGCCGGTGGCGCTGCTGGTGATCGGTATCGGTGCGTCGCTGGGTGGCCCGACGGGGTACGCGATCAACCCGGCCCGTGACCTCGGCCCGCGCATCGCGCACGCCCTGCTGCCGATCAAGGGCAAGGGCACGTCGGACTGGTCGTACTCCTGGGTTCCCGTCGTGGGCCCGATCATCGGCGGCGTTCTCGCGGGCCTTCTCGCCATCCCGCTGCTCCCCATCCTCACCTGAGCGCACCCCGCGCATCCGTTCTCGAATAAATAGATTCCAACGAAGGAGTTAGAAGTGTCCGAACAGAAGTACGTCCTGGCCATCGACCAGGGAACCACCAGCTCGCGAGCCATCATCTTCGACCACAAGGGCACCATCGTGTCGACCGGTCAGAAGGAGCACGAGCAGATCTTCCCGAAGGCGGGCTGGGTCGAGCACGACCCGATGGAGATCTGGGCGAACGTGCGCGAGGTCATCGGTCAGGCCCTCTCGAAGGCCGACCTGACGCGCCACGACATCGCCGCCGTGGGCATCACCAACCAGCGCGAGACCGCGGTGGTGTGGAACAAGAACACCGGCAAGCCCGTGTACAACGCCATCGTGTGGCAGGACACGCGCACCCAGTCGATCGTCGACCGCCTCGCCGCGGGTGACGAGAAGGGCGTGGAGCGTTTCAAGGAGATCGTGGGCCTGCCGCTCGCGACCTACTTCTCGGGCACCAAGATCGTCTGGATCCTGGAGAACGTCGAGGGCGCCCGTGAGGCCGCCGAGGCCGGCGACCTCATGTTCGGCACCACCGACAGCTGGGTGCTCTGGAACCTGACCGGCGGAACCGACGGAGGCGTGCACGTCACCGACGTGACCAACGCCTCGCGCACGCTCTTCATGGACCTCGAGACGCTGCAGTGGCGCGACGACATCCTCGAGGCGTTCGGCGTGCCGAAGTCGATGCTGCCCGAGATCAAGTCCTCCTCGGAGGTCTACGGCACGGTCGAGTCGTCGAACCTGCTGCGCGAGGTGCCGATCGCCGGCATCCTGGGCGACCAGCAGGCGGCCACCTTCGGTCAGGCGGCGTTCGACGCCGGCGAGTCGAAGAACACCTACGGCACGGGCAACTTCCTGATCTTCAACACCGACACCGAGATCGTGCACTCCAAGAACGGGCTGCTCACGACCCTCGGCTACAAGCTCGGCGACCAGCCCGCGCACTACGCGCTCGAAGGGTCGATCGCCGTGACGGGCTCGCTCATCCAGTGGCTGCGCGACAGTCTCGGCATCATCTCTTCCGCACCCGAAGTGGAAGAGCTGGCCAAGACGGTCGAGGACAACGGCGGCGCCTACTTCGTGCCCGCGTTCTCGGGTCTGTTCGCGCCCTACTGGCGGTCGGATGCGCGCGGTGCGCTGGTGGGCCTCACCCGCTACGTGAACAAGGGCCACATCGCCCGCGCGGCACTGGAGGCCACGGCCTTCCAGACCCGCGAGGTGCTCGACGCGGTCAACGCCGACTCGGGCGTCGACCTCACCGAGCTCAAGGTCGACGGGGGCATGATCGCGAACAACACGCTCATGCAGTTCCAGGCCGACATCCTCGGCGTGCCCGTCATCCGCCCGGTGGTCGCCGAGACCACCGCGTTGGGTGCCGCCTACGCGGCCGGCCTCGCGGTGGGCTTCTGGGCGAACCTCGACGAGCTGCGCGCCAACTGGCAGGAGGACTCCCGCTGGGAGCCGAAGATGGACGACGCCGAGCGCGAGCGCCAGCTGCGCAACTGGAAGAAGGCCGTCACGAAGACCCTCGACTGGGTCGACGCCGACACCCAGGAGTAACTCCCACCCCGCCCGCTACACCAGATCCGTCACTTTCGGCCCTTCCGCGAGGGAAATAGGGCCGAAAGTGACGGATCTGGTGTGTGTGGGGTGGGCGGGGCCGAATCAGTTCGGCAGCACGGTGAGCAGCGAACGGCCCGTGGCCGCGAAGCCCCGCGACGCGAACTCCCGCGCCACAGCCACGCGCTCCGCGCTGGGCCGCCCGTACGTCGTGGTGCGCTGGACCGGCACCCGCCCGATCGCGCGGATCATGCCCTCGAGGTCGTCGACCGTCTTCTCCGAGCCGTTGTCGGCCCCCGCCATGCGGCTGATGGTCTCCTCCATCAGGGTGCCGCCGAGGTCGTCGGCACCGCCCCGCAGCATCTGCTGCGTGCCGCCTTCGCCGAGCTTCACCCACGAGGTCTGCACGTGGTCGATGCGCCCGTGCAGCATCAGCCGCGACACCGCGTGGATGGCCCGGTTCTCCTGCCGGGTCGGCCCCGGCCGGGCCACGCCGGCCAGGTACACGGGCGCGTTCATGTGGATGAAGGGCAGCAGCACGAACTCCGTGAACCCGCCCGTCTCATCCTGCAGCCGTGCCAGCGTGCGCAGGTGCCCCACCCAGTGCGAGGGGTTGTCGACGTGTCCGTACATCATGGTCGACGACGAGCGCAGCCCCACCTGATGGGCCGTGGTGACGATCTCGATCCAGGCCGCGGCCGGCAGCTTGCCCTTGGTGAGCACCCAGCGCACGTCGTCGTCGAGGATCTCGGCGGCCGTGCCGGGGATGGTGTCGAGCCCGGCCTCCTTCGCCGCCGTGAGAAAGTCGCGGTACGACAGCCCCGTGCGCGACGCTCCGTTCACGATCTCCATCGGGCTGAACGCGTGCAGGTGGATGTCGGGCTGACGCTGCTTCACCGTGCGCGCCAGATCGAAGTAGGCCGTGCCGGGCAGGTCGGGGTGGATGCCGCCCTGCATGCAGATCTCGGTCGCCCCGATCGACCAGGCCTCGTCGACGCGGTCGCCCACCTGCTCCATCGACAGCGTGTAGGCATCCGCGTCGGTGCGCCGCTGGGCGAACGCGCAGAACCGGCAGCCGGTGTAGCAGACGTTGGTGAAGTTCACGTTGCGGTTCACCACGAAGCCCACCTCGTCGCCCACCGCGGCGCGCCGCACGTCGTCGGCGAGCGCGGCGAGCGCCTCGAGGTCGGGTCCGTCGGCGCTGAGCAGCGTGAGGTAGTCGCCGTCGCTCAGGCCGGCCGGGTTCTCGGCAGCCCTGGCGAGTGCGGCGCGCACCGCGGGGTCTCCGGATGCCCGCACCGACCCGCCCTCGTTCGCCCCCACGTGCTCGCGCAGCTCGGCCCAGTCGCCGTAGACGTCCTCGAAGTCGCTCCGCCGGTCGCCCGTGCGCCCCACCGTGTCGATCTCGGTGTGCAGCTCGGTGCGGCCGCTGGACGAGGAGCCCCATTCGGGCTCCTGCCAGGGCAGGCCCGTGGGCACGCGGCCCTCCACGGCGAGGCCGTCGGCATCCGCCAGCGCTCGCACGTGCGGGAGCACCCGGGGGTCGATCCACGGTTCCTCGGCGCGCACGAAATGCGGATGCGCGGTGAGCCGCTCGAGCAGCGTGAAGCCGGCGTCGGCCGTCAGCCGGGCCAGGTCGTCGATCTGCGGCCAGGGTCGCTCGGGGTTCACGTGGTCGGGCGTGAGCGGCGAGACGCCGCCCCAGTCGTCGATGCCCGCGCGCACGAGGAGCGCCAGCTCGCGGGCGTCCGTGAGGTTGGGCGGAGCCTGCAACCGCGCCTTCGGGCCGAGCACGAGGCGGGCCACGGCCACGGCGGCCACGTACTCCTGGGTCTCGAGGTCGTCGGCCGCCATCATGGCGGTGGCCGGCTTCGCCCGGAAGTTCTGGATGATGACCTCCTGCACGTGACCGTGCCGGCGGGCCGCCGAGCGGATGGAGAACAGGCCGTCGACCCGCTCGGCGTAGTTCTCGCCGATGCCGAGCAGGAGGCCCGTGGTGAACGGCACGTTCGACCGGCCGGCATCCTCGATCACGCGCAGGCGCAGCACCGGGTCTTTGTCGGGGGAGCCGTAGTGCGGCCCGCCCTTCTCCGACCACAGGCGGGTGGCGGTGGTCTCGAGCATCATGCCCATCGAGGGGGCCACCGGCTTCAGCCGCTGGATCTCCTCCCAGGTCATGACACCCGGGTTCAGGTGGGGGAGCAGGCCTGTCTCTTCGAGCACCAGGATGGCGACCGAGCGCAGGTAGGCGATGGTGGAGTCGTAACCGCGGGCGTCGAGCCACTCCCGGGCGGCGGGCCAGCGGTCCTCCGGGCGGTCGCCGAGGGTGAACAGGGCCTCCTTGCAACCGAGGGCCGCGCCCTGGCGGGCGATCTCGAGCACCTCGTCGGGCGAGAGGAACGGGGCCTTGCCCTGCTTCGCCAGGCCGCCGGGGGTCTCGACGAAGGTGCAGTAGTGGCAGCGGTCGCGGCAGAGGTGGGTGAGGGGGATGAAGACCTTGCGCGAGTACGTGATCACCCCGGGCCGACCCGCGATCTCGAGTCCGGCGTCGCGCACGCGGGAGGCGGCGTCGAGCAGGCGCTCGAGGTCGTCACCGCGGGCGTGCAGCAGGGTCTCGGCCTCGGTGGCGTCGAGCGAGACGCCGGTCTCGGCGCGCTTGAGCGCCCGGCGGATGGCGGAGGCGTTCGGCACGAACGTCTGCAGCACCGGCTCGGCCGGTTCCACGGTGCGACGGCCGGTGGCCCGCACGGGGGTGGAGGTGGGGAACGGGAGGTCTTCGGGCATGGGGATCCTCGTGAGTATCGAGAGCGATAAGAAGACGAGAGCCCAAAGCCAGACCCAGAACCTGAATGGCACCAGCCTACCCCCGGCGCTCGCGGCCCCGTGCCGTTGCCCCCTGTACTGGAGCACGCGGCCGTCGGAGCCCTGTGCGAGCATGGGCAGACCACCACGATTGGGGATCTCTTGGCTACGACAGCTGTGCGCGGAACGTTTCTCGACTTCATCGACGACCCGTACCGCCACGTCGGTGACGAAGCGGCCGCGACCCGGTTCGAGGCCGACGGCCTACTGGTCGTCGACGACGGGATCATCGTCGACTTCGGTGCCTACGACACCGTGGCGCCACGCCACCCGGGGGTCGAGATCACCGAGATCCGCGACCGCATCATCCTGCCGGGCTTCATCGACGGCCACATCCACCTCCCGCAGACCAGGGTGCTCGGTGCCTACGGCGAGCAGCTGCTGCCGTGGCTGCAGAAGTGGGTCTTCCCCGAGGAGCACAAGTACTCCGAGCGGTCGTACGCCGAGGAGGGCACGAAGCACTTCTTCGACAACCTGCTCGCATCCGGAACCACCACCGCGCAGGCGTTCACCACCGGCGACCTCACCTGCAACGAGGTGTTCTTCGAGGAGGCGACGCGCCGCAACATGCGCATGATCGGCGGCCTCACCGGCATCGACACGCACGTGCCCGACTACTTCGCCAACACCCCCGAGCAGTTCTACGCCGACAGCACCACGCTGATCGAGAAGTGGCACGGCGTGGGCCGCAACCTCTACGCCATCACTCCCCGGTTCGCCTTCGGCGCCTCGCACGAGCTGATGGAGGTCTGCCGCCGCCTGAAGGAGGAGCACCCCGACCTGTGGGTGAACACCCACATCTCCGAGAACCCGGCCGAGATCCACGGTGTGCTCGCCCTGCACGACGACTGCACCGACTACCTCGGCGTGTACGAGAAGTACGGGCTGGTGGGCCCGAAGTTCACCGGTGGCCACGGGGTGTGGCTGTCGAACAGCGAGTTCCGGCGCTTCGCCGAGTCGGGCGCCTCGGTGGCGTTCTGCCCGTCGTCGAACCTCTACCTCGGCTCCGGACTGTTCCGCCTCGGGCGGGCGCTCGACCCCGAGCACCGTGTGCTCGTGTCGTACGGCACCGACATGGGTGGCGGCAACCGGTTCAGCCTGCTCAACACGCTGGAAGACGGCTACAAGGTGGGCATGCTGAACAACACCATCCTCGACGGCAGCATCGTGCCGAGCGACCAAGACCTCGCGGAGTCGGAACGCAACAAGCTCTCGCCGCTGCGGGCGTTCTACTCGATCACCCGCGGGGGAGCCGAGGCGCTCTACATCGACGACCTCGTCGGCACCTTCGACATCGGCATGGAGGCCGACTTCGTGGCCCTGGACTGGACGGCGGGCCCCCCGGCCACCGCCTGGCACCAGAGCCTCACCCACACCGAGGGCCCGCTCACCCTCGAGGTCGCCGCCGACCTGCTCTTCGGCATCATGATGGTGGGCGACGAGCGCGCGGTCGACCAGACCTGGGTGGCCGGCCGCCTCGCCTACCAGAAGGCCTGAGCCGGCCATGGCCACCGGCGCCGTCACCCTGGTGGTGCACCGACGACTCGCCGAGCGCGACTACGGCGACTACGCCGCCTGGCAGCGCCGGGTGGCTGCGCGCGTGGCCGAGTGGCCGGGCTTCCTCGAGCGCGAGGTGATCGCGCCGAATCCGCCGCTGCAGGTCGACTGGGTCACGGTGCAGCGCTTCCGCGACGTGGGGTCGGCGCGGGGCTGGCTGCAGAGCGCCGAGCGCAAGAACCTGATCGACGAGATCGGCGACCGGTTCGTGGGCAACGACGACGTGCACCTCGTCAGCGATGACTCGCCGCATCCGGCCGAGGCCGCCTCGGTGCTCATCTCGAGTCGCGTTCCACCGCACGACGAGGCGCGGTTCCTCGAGTGGCAGCGCGAGATCTCCACAGTCGAGTCGCGCTTCGACGGCTTCCTCGGCCACAAGGTCGAGCGGCCGGTGCCGGGGGTGCAGGAGGACTGGGTGGTGGTGCTCAGCTTCGACAGCGACGAGCACCTCCAGGCGTGGCTGGACTCCCCCGAGCGGGCGGCGCTCCTGGCCGAGGGGGCGGCCTACAACGAACAGCTGCGGCTGACGCGGTCCAGCTACGGGTTCGGGTTCTGGTCGAAGCGGGCTCCGGATGCCCTTCCCGACCCGGTCTTCAAGAGCAACCTGCTGGTGCTGCTCATGCTGTACCCCATCGTCTTCCTCTGGGGCTACTTCATCGCCGATCCGCTCTTCGCCGACCACGGAGTGCCGTTCTGGTTGTCGCTGTTCATCGGCAACGTGGTGTCGACGCAGCTGCTCGGCTGGTTCTTCGTGCCCTGGGCGTTCCGGATGTTCTCCTGGTGGGTCAAGCGCGGCATCCCGGTGAAGACGCACGTGCTCGGCTACGGGATCGTGCTGGCGGTCTACGCGCTGTCGATGGCGCTCTACGCCTGGCTCCTGGCCCTGAGGGGCGCGTAGGCTGCCCGGCATGGACGTCGACGTGCACAGCGAAACGGGAGGCGACATCCGGCTGCGGCAGGTCGTGCTCGACACCGAGGACGCCCGCGGGCTCGCCGCGTTCTACGTCGAGCTGGTGGGCGGGCACTACCGGCCGGGAGACGAGCCACCGGCCGACGGCTCGCACGACGACGCCGAGTGGGTGGCGCTGCGCACCCCCGAGGGCGTTCGCATCGCCTTCCAGCGGGTGCCCGAGCTGCCGCGCGTCACCTGGCCCGAGGGCGCGGTGCGGCAGCAGCTGCACCTCGACTTCATGGTTCCGGATGCCGCGGCCCTCGAGCGCCATCGTGAGAGGGCGGTGTCGCTGGGCGCCGTGGTGATCGACGACCAGTCGGCCGACCCGGAGGAGGCGCTGTACGTGTTCGCCGATCCGGCGGGGCACCCGTTCTGCATCTTCGTGGCGCCCGACTACGCGGCCGATCTGGACTGGTAGCCAGCCAGCCAGTCAGGTTGCTGCCGCCGGAGGGCGCCCGATCCGGCCCGCCTCCGCGCCCCCTCGGGAGGCGTTACCGCTCAGCGGCGCGCGGCCGCCAGCGCGTCGGCGGCGAGCTGAGCGCTCGTCGAGGGGTCGCTCATCCACAGCGGCACCACCGAGGTGCGGATGCCGGCCGCCTCGATCACCGGGGCGCTCGCCGCATCCGTCTCGTCGATCAGCCAGGCGTCGAGCACCCCGCCGCGCGAGCGGGCGCCGTAGTGCTTGGCCACGGCGGCGGCCGTCGTCTCGACGCCGATGGCGGTGAGGCAGGCGTCGGCCATGCCGCGCACGGCGGCCCCCGCGATGATGGGCGACACACCCACGATCGGGGCACGGGCGTCGTGCAGCGCGGCGCGGAGGCCGTTCACGCCGAGGATGGTGCCGATCGACACCACGGGGTTCGACGGCGCCACGAGGATGACGTCGGCCTGCGCGATGGCCTGAAGCACCTGGGGGGTCGGCTTCGCGACATCCACGCCCACCTGGATGAAACGCTGGGCGGGCACCGAGGCGCGGTGCTTCACCCACCACTCCTCGAAGTGCACGATGCGGCGCTTGCCGTCGACGATGATCTCGACGTGGGTCTCGATGGGCTGGTCGCTCATCGGCAGCAGCCGCACACCGGGGTTCCAGCGTTCGGCGAGCCGCGCGGTGGCCTCGGTGAGGGTGAGCCCGTCGCGCAGGAAGCTCGACCGGGCGATGTGGGTGCCGAGGTCGAGGTCGCCGAGGGTGAACCAGGGCCAGCCGACGCCATAGGCGGTGAGTTCGGCGCTGACGCGCTCGCTCTCGCCCTTCCGGCCCCAGCCGCGCTCGTCGTCGTTGGCGCCGCCGAGGGTGTACATGATGGAGTCGAGGTCGGGGCAGACGCGCAGGCCCGTGAGCCACATGTCGTCACCCGTGTTCACCACGGCGGTGATCTCGGCGGATGAGCCGCCGTCGCCGTTGGGGTACGCCTTCCTGAGCTGCGTGCGCAGCCCCCTCAGGAACCGCGCACCTCCGACACCGCCTGCGAGAACCGTCACCTTCACAGCCCCATTCAAGCACCGGAGACGACGGAGTCTCGGCCGTCATCGGGCGAACGACGGATGCGGAGCCCGCTCCGAGCCCGAATCTCCGTCGTTCCGGGCCGGTGCGACACGGGCTACTCGGCGCGGGCGGCGGCGGCCAGGAGGGTCGCCACCTGGTCGAAGTCGTCGACGACGCGGCCCGCCGTGACGCGCACGAACTGCGGTGCCGGCGCATCCGGAATCGCAGCGATGCCCGGGGGAGGCGCTGGCGGTGCGGTGCTCGCCACGAACGACGAGCCGGCCGCCACCCGGATGCCGCTCGCCGCGAGCGTGAGGATGGCCGCCTTCTCGTCGGCCACCCCGATCCAGGTGTTGATGCCGTCGGAGGGTGTGTGCGGCACCCCCTGCCGCACCAGGGCCTCGGAGAGAAGCCGCTGCCGGGCCTGGTAGATGCGGCGGGCGTCGTGCACGGTGTCGAGCGAGGTACGGGCTGTGAGCAGCTCGTAGAGGATCGTCTGCAGCATCCGCGACGTCCAGCCCGGGCCGAGCAGACGTCGCGCCACGATACGGTCGATCAGGGGCTCGGGGCCGCCGAGCGCAGCGATCCGCAGATCGGGCCCGTGCGACTTCGCGAAGCTCCGCACGTGCAGGGTGCGCTGCGGCAGCCAAGCGCCGAGGCTGTGCGCGGGGCTCGACGAGATCTCGCCCGAATGGTCGTCCTCGATCACCACGGGGTCGCACACGTGGTCGTGCGCCCGCAGCACCCGGGCGAGCTCCCTGGCTCGCGCCGCCGACATCGACACGCCCGTGGGGTTGTGCGCCCGCGGTTGCAGGATGACGGCCACCGGACCCTGCCCGAGCGCCGTCGCGAGCGCGCCCGGCAGCATCCCCTCGTCGTCGACGTCGACGGCGATGCGCTCGGCCCCGAAGTGGTCGAGCAGATCGAGGAAGGGCGGGAAGGTGGGGTTCTCCACCACCACCCGGTCGCCGAACCGCACCAGTGTCTCGAGGGCGCGGGAGATCGCATCCAGGGCCCCGTCGACGATCGTGAGCGAGGCGACCGGATAGGGCCAGGAGGCCCGTAGGTGCTTCTCGAGGCCCGGCAGCACCGGAGAGCTGAGGTAGCTGGCGGTGTCGGCCCGGGTGGGCACGGTGCGCAGTGCGGCCGAGAGGTCGGGCAGCAGCTCGGGGTCGGGGGTGCCGGTGGAGAGGTCGAGCCGCGCGGTCACGTGCGATCCGGCGAGCTCGCCGAAGTGCGGCGGCATCCAGGTGGTGGCTGCCTGCAGCACGTAGCTGCCGGCCCGACCGCGCGAGGTGATCAGGCCCACGCCCGACAGGGCCTGCCAGGCGCTCGACACGGTGGCCGGGCTGACGCCCAGCACCGAGGCCACGTCGCGCACGGTGGGCAGACGGACGCCTGCCCCGAGTTCGCCCGAGCGGATGAGCCGCGAGATGGCCGCGGCGATGCCCTCCGGAGTGCGGTGCTCCACCGCGTCGACGATCCGTTCGAGCATGCTGCTCCGGCTTCTTGGTGCGTCGGCCCGGATTCTGAGTCCGGGACTCTTGACATATTTACTCTCGCGTCACACTCTGAAACACACGAGAAATGTTCACGCCGAATAATAACAAAACCGGCGCTGCGATCTGGCACACCGGTGTGTTGGGAGAGGAACTGTACATGACGACCATCCGAGCGGCGATCACCCAGACCACCTGGACCGGCGACAAGGAGTCGATGCTCGACAAGCACGAGGGCTTCATGCGCGCCGCTGCCGAGCAGGGCGCGCAGGTCATCTGCTTCCAGGAGCTGTTCTACGGGCCGTACTTCGGCATCACGCAGGACAAGAAGTACTACCGCTACGCCGAGCCGGCCGACGGCCCGATCGTGCAGCGCTTCCAGGCGCTCGCGAAGGAGCTGAACATGGTGGCGATCCTCCCGATCTACGAGGAGGAGCAGACCGGCGTCTACTACAACACCGCCGTGGTGGTGGATGCCGACGGCTCGATCGTGGGCAAGTACCGCAAGCACCACATCCCGCACCTCGAGAGCTTCTACGAGAAGTTCTACTTCCGCCCCGGCAACCTCGGCTACCCCGTGTTCGACACGGCCGTCGGCAAGGTGGGCGTGCACATCTGCTACGACCGCCACTTCCCCGAGGGCTGGCGCGAGCTCGGCCTGAACGGCGCCCAGATGGTGTTCAACCCCAACGCCTCCAAGCCCGGCCTGTCGAACCGCCTCTGGGAGCTCGAGGGCCCCGCCGCGGCCGGCGCCAACCAGTACTTCGTGCTCGTGCCCAACCGGGTCGGTAAAGAAGACAACGAGTACGGCGACCTCGCCGTCGACTTCTACGGCACCTCCTACGTGGTCGACCCGCGCGGCAACTACGTGGGCGACCTCGGCTCCAGCGAGCACGAGGAGATCCTCATCCGCGACCTCGATCTCGACGCGATCCGCGACACCCGCGACGACTGGCAGTTCTACCGTGACCGCCGGCCGGATGCCTACGGCGAGATCGTGGCGCCGTAAGGCGAGGGGCGCGCGTCATGAAGACTCTCATCAAGGGCGGCACCGTCGTCAACGCCACCGGAACCGCGACGGCCGACGTGCTGATCGACGGCGACACCATCGCGGCCGTGCTCGCCCCGGGCAGCACGCTGCTGGGCTTCGACGTCGAGGGCCACGTCGACGAGGTGGTCGACGCCACCGGCAAGTACGTCATCCCGGGCGGCATCGATGCGCACACGCACATGCAGATGCCGTTCGGCGGCACCGAGGCCAGCGATACCTTCGAGACCGGGACTCGCGCGGCCGCCCATGGCGGCACGACGAGCATCATCGACTTCGTGGTGCAGTACGCGGGCGAGAACATCCTCGACCAGTACAACCTGTGGCAGGAGAAGGCCGCCGGGCAGTGCGCGGTCGACTACGGCTTCCACCAGATCCTCTCGGATGTGCAGGACAGCTCGCTCACCGCGATGGACGAGCTGATCAACGAGGGCGTCACCAGCTTCAAGTTGTTCATGGCCTACAAGGGCGTCTTCCTCAGCGACGACGGTCAGATCGTGAAGGCGATGCAGCGGGCGAGCGACAACGGCTCGCTCATCATGATGCATGCCGAGAACGGCTCGGTGATCGACCTGCTGGTCAAGCAGCACCTCGAGCGCGGCGAGACCACCCCGTACTACCACGGTGTCTCCCGCCCGTGGCAGGCCGAGGAGGAGGCCACGCACCGCGCCATCATGCTCGCCAACCTCACGGGCGCGCCGCTGTACATCGTGCACGTGAGCGCCAAGCAGGCCGTGGAGCAGATCGCCGCGGCCCGCGACAACGGCCAGAACGTGTTCGCCGAGACCTGCCCGCAGTACCTCTACCTCTCGCTGGAAGACCAGCTCGGCGCCTCCAGTGAGGAGTGGGGCTCGTTCGAGGGCGCGAAGTGGGTGTGCAGCACCCCGCTGCGCTCGAAGCACGAGGGCCACCAGCACCACATGTGGCAGGGCCTGCGCACGAACGACCTGCAGGTCATCTCCACCGACCACTGCCCCTTCTGCATGAAGGGCCAGAAAGACATGGGCCTGGCCGACTTCTCGAAGATCCCGAACGGCATCGGCTCCGTCGAGCACCGGATGGACCTGATCTACCAGGGCGTGGTGATGGGCGAGATCTCGCTGCCGCGCTGGGTGGAACTCACCAGCACCACACCGGCCCGGATGTTCGGCATCCACGGCAAGAAGGGCGTCATCCAGCCCGGTGCCGACGGCGACGTGGTGATCTACGACCCGAACGGCCACACGTCGATCGGCGTGGACAAGACCCACCACATGAACATGGACTACTCCGCCTGGGAGGGCTTCGAGATCGACGGCCACGTCGACACGGTCTGGTCGCGCGGTCGCAAGATCGTCGACTCGAACGAGTACCTCGGACGCAAGGGCGACGGCGCTTACTTCAAGCGCGGCCTCAGCCAGTACCTGATCTGAACGTTAGAGAGACACATACAGCATGGATTTCGGCGCGGTCGTCCAGACCAATCCCCCCGCAGCCCGCACCGTCGGCCTCGCCAAACTCAGCGAGCAGTACGGCTTCGACTACTTCTGGACCTTCGACTCCCACCTGCTCTGGCAGGAGCCGTACGTCATCTACAGCCAGATCCTGGCGGAGACCAACAAGATCAAGGTCGGCCCGATGGTCACGAACCCGGCCACGCGTGACTGGACGGTGACCGCATCCGTCTACGCCACGCTGAACGAGATGTACGGCAACCGCACCATCTGCGGCATCGGCCGTGGTGACTCGGCGGTGCGCGTCACCAACGGCGCCCCCACCACGCTGAAGACCCTGCGGGAGTCGATCCACGTCATCCGTGAGCTCGCTAACTCGCGCTCGGTCGAGTACAACGGCGCCACCCTGCAGTTCCCGTGGAGCAAGGGTTCCACCCTCGACATGTGGGTGGCCGCCTACGGTCCGCTGGCGCTCAAGCTCACCGGCGAGGTGGGCGACGGGTTCATCCTGCAGTGCGGCGACATCGACATCGCCAAGTGGATGATCGCCACCGTGCGGAAGGCCGCCGAGGACGTGGGCCGCGACCCGGACGAGATCGCGTTCTGCGTCGCCGCTCCGATGTACATCGGCACCGACTGGGAGCACATGCGCGACCAGTGCCGCTGGTTCGGCGGCATGGTGGGCAACCACGTGGCCGACATCGTGGCGAAGTACGGCGAGAACGGTGCTGTTCCGGATGCGCTGACCGACTACATCAAGGGTCGCGAGGGCTACGACTACAACGAGCACGGCCGGGCGGGCAACAGCCACACCAGCTTCGTGCCCGACGACATCGTCGACCGGTTCTGCGTGCTCGGCACGGCCGAGCAGCACATCGAGAAGCTCAAGCAGTACGCCGAGATCGGCGTCACCCAGTTCGCCGGCTACCTGCAGCACGACAACAAGGAGGAGACCCTCCGCGTGTACGGCGAGACGGTGATGCCCGCCCTCCGCGAGCACATCACGGCCAAGGCATGAGCCGACGCTCCGACTCGGGGTCGCGCGGCGCGCGGCCGGATGCGGCGGCGTCGATGTGGCGCCGCGTGGCGTTCGGCGCGGGCGGCGTGCTGCTGCTCGTCCTGGTGTGGGAGCTCTACAAGGCCCTGGGGCCGGCCTCCGGCGTCGTGATCGGCGACCTCACGGTGCTGCCGCGCACGACCGACCTGGCCATGCCCCACGTGTGGGACATGATCGGCCGGCTGTTCGAGCTCTCGGGCACCGGCCGCAAGGCCGTCCCGGTCTGGCTCGCCGTGGCGCAGGCCTCCCTCTTCACCCTCGGCGTCGCCGCCGTGGGTTGGGTGGTCGGCGTGGTGGTGGGCATGCTGCTGGCGATCCTGATGCAGCGCTTCCGCACCGCGGAGTCGGCTGTGCTGCCGTGGATCGTGCTCAGCCAGACGGTTCCGCTCATCGCCATCGCGCCGCTGGTGCGACGCTGGGGTGCGCAGCTCGAGATCGGCTCCTTCACCTGGGAGAGCTGGATGTCGGTGGCCGTCATCGCCTCGTACCTCGCGTTCTTCCCGGTGTCGATCGGCGCCCTCCGCGGGCTGAACTCGCCCGACGCCATCCACGTGGAGCTCTTCCGCAGCTACGGCGCCGGGTGGTGGAAGACGCTCCGCACCCTCCGGCTGCCGGCCAGCGTGCCCTACCTGCTGCCGGCCCTCCGGCTCGCCGCCGCCAACGCCGTCATCGGCACGGTGGTGGCCGAGGTGTCGATCGGGCTCCGCGGCGGCATCGGCCGCATGATCATCGAGTTCGCCCAGCAGGCCTCGGGCGATCCCGCCAAGACCTGGGCGCCGATCTTCGGCGCCATCGCGGTGGGCCTCGTGGCCGCCGGATTCATCGCACTGCTCGGGGTTCTGCTCCGGCGCTTCCGTAGAGGGGAGGTGCCCGCATGAGCGAGGCATCCGCATCCGTCACCGCACCCGGCACCGCCCAGGCCGTCGCCGCCGTTCACGTGGCGGGGGTCGACAAGGTGTTCGCCGCCAAGCGCAAGGCGCCCGTCACCGCGCTCGACTCGATCGACCTCACGGTCGCGCCGGGGGAGTTCGTGTCGCTGATCGGCCCCTCGGGCTGCGGCAAGTCGACGCTGCTGCGGCTGATCGCCGACCTCGACACCCCGACGGCCGGTACCCTGACGGTGTTCGGCAAGACGGCGCGCCAGGCCCGGATCGACCAGGAGTACGGCATCGCGTTCCAGCAGTCGGGGCTGCTGCCCTGGCGCACGGTGGCGGGCAACATCGAGCTGCCGCTCGAACTGCACGGCGTGAAATCCGCGGGCCGCAAGGCGCGCTCGGCCGAACTGCTCGCGCTGGTGGGGCTCACCGACTTCGCCGAGAGCTACCCCGACCAGCTCTCGGGCGGCATGCAGCAGCGCGTGGCGATCGCGCGGGCGCTCGCCGAGAGCCCTCGGCTGCTGCTGATGGACGAGCCCTTCGGGGCCCTCGACGAGATGACCCGGGAACGCATGCAGACCGAGCTCGTGCGCATCTGCGGCGAGACCGGAGCGGCCGTGGTGTTCGTCACCCACTCCATCCCGGAGGCGGTGTTCCTGTCGAACCGGGTGGTCGTGATGTCGCCGCGACCCGGACGCATCCGCGACATCCTGAGCATGACGCTGCCGGGCGCGGCCGACCGCGACGAGCACCTGCGCGAGGACGAGGCGTTCTTCGAGAACGTCAGCCGCGTGCGCGAGCTGCTGCACGGCGAGGCCCCCGTGGGAATCAAGGGGGTCGAGAACCGATGAGGGCCTCCGCCGGCACGCTGCGCACCGTGCTCGCGCCGGTGCTGCTCGGTGTGGCCGCGCTCGCCCTCTGGCAGCTGCTCGTGGTGGCGTTCGACATCAAGCCGTTCATCGTGCCCGGGCCGCTGGCCATCGGCACCGAGTTCGGCGACAACATCGCCACCGTCGTGCAGGGCGCCCTCGTGACCGGCGGCAACGCCCTCGTCGGGCTCGTGATCGGCGCGGTCGTGGGCATCCTGTTCGCCATCGTCGCAGCGCTCACCCGGGTGGTCGACGAGCTCAGCGCCGGCATCGTGGCGGCGCTGGCCGTGGTGCCGATCGTGGCGCTCGCGCCCGTGCTCTACACGATGTTCGGCGCGGGGGCCGAGACGGCCCGGCAGCTCGTGGCGGCGCTCGCGGTGTTCATCCCGGTGTACATCAACACGCTGCGGGGTCTGCGGCAGGTGCGCCCGGTGCATCGCGACCTGATGCACGTGTACGCGGCATCCGCGTGGCAGATGACCCGCACGGTGACCGTGCCCGGGGCGCTGCCGTTCATCTTCACGGGCCTGCGCATCGCGTCGAGCCTGGCCGTGATCTCGGCGCTGATCGCCGAGTACTTCGGCGGGCCGGTGGGCGGTCTCGGCAAGTCGATCACCTCGGCGGCCTCGTCGTCGAACTACAACCTCGCCTGGGCCTATGTGCTCGGCGCCATCATCGTCGGTCTCGTGTTCTACTGCGTCACCCTGGGCATCGAGACCTTCGCGACGCGGCACTACAAGCCGCGCACCTGAACCACCACACCGCACCGACCCCTATCTGCACCACCCGACCGCACCAACCCACCGCACCAACCCACATCTGCACCACCCAACAGCACCACCAGAGGAGGAAGCCATGACACACAGCACTCGCTTCACGCGCTCACGACTTGCCGGAGGGGTGGCCACGCTGGCCGTCGCAGCCATCGCGCTCACCGGATGCTCGAGCGGAGGGTCGTCGGACACGGGGAGTTCCGACTCCGCCGACGGCGAGCTCACGCCGGTCTCGCTGCAGTTGCAGTGGTTCTCGCAGGCCCAGTTCGCCGGTTACTACGCCGCGCTCGACCAGGGGTACTACGAAGACGAGGGCCTCGACGTCACCATCCTCGAGGGCGCGGCCGACATCGTGCCCATCGACGTGCTCACCGGCGGTGACGCCGACTTCGCCATCTCCTGGGTGCCGAAGGTGCTCGGCTCGATCGAGCAGGGCGCGGCCGTGACCGACATCGCCCAGATCTTCGAGCGCAGCGGCACCACGCAGGTGTCGATGAAGGACAAGAACATCACCAGCCCCGCCGACCTCTCGGGCAAGACCGTGGGCAGCTGGGGTTACGGCAACGAGTGGGAGCTGTTCGCCGGCATGGACAAGGCGGGCGTGAAGCTCGCCGACATCTCGCTCGTGCAGCAGCAGTTCGACATGAACGGCTTCCTGGCCGGCGACATCGACGCGGCGCAGGCCATGACGTACAACGAGTACGCCCAGGTTCTCGAGTCGACCAACCCCGCCACCGGCGAGCTGTTCACGCCCGACGACCTCAACGTCATCGACTGGAACGACGAGGGCACGGCGATGCTGCAGGACGCCATCTGGGCCGACAGCGACCGCCTGGCCGACGACGCCGACTACGCCGACACCGCGGTGAAGTTCATCAAGGCCTCCATCAAGGGCTGGGCCTACGCCCGCGACAACGCCGAGGAGGCCGCGAAGATCGTGACCGCCTCGGGCTCGCAGCTCGGTGAGAGCCACCAGCTCTGGATGACCAACGAGGTCAACAAGCTGATCTGGCCCAGCACCTCGGGTGTCGGCACCATCAACCAGGACCAGTGGGACCAGACGGTGAAGATCGCCATGGACACCCCCAACGAGACCGGCGCCACCGTCATCTCGAAGGAGCCGCCGGCGACCGCGTTCTCGAACGAATACGTCGAGAAGGCGCTCACCGAACTGAAGGACGAAGGCGTCGACGTGATGGGCACCGACTTCACGCCCATCGACGTGACCCTCAAAGCGGGCGGCGAGTAACCACCCGCCCCTCCCCCCGGATCCGTCACTTTCCGCCCTTCCCGGCCGGTTATGGGGCGGAAAGTGACGGATCCGGTTTTCTCCACCTCGCACGAGCAAGAAAGCACCGCCATGAACCTCGATCCCGCCGACCAGCAGCTCGCCCTCGAGCTCGACCGCGCCCATGTCTTCCACTCCTGGTCGGCCCAGGGCGCACTGAAGCCGATGGTGATCGCCGGCGGGCTCGGCAGCACCGTCTGGGACTTCGAGGGCACCGAATACCTCGACTTCTCGTCGCAGCTGGTGAACACGAACATCGGGCACCAGCATCCGGCCGTCGTCGAGGCCATCAAGGCGCAGGCCGACGTGCTCACCACCGTGGCACCCGCCCACGCCAACCTCACCCGCGGTCAGGCGGCCCAGCGCATCCTCGAGAAGGCCGGCCCCGGCTTCAGCAAGGTGTTCTTCACCAACGGCGGTGCGGATGCGAACGAGAACGCGATCCGGATGGCCCGCCTCTACACCGGCCGCGACAAGGTGCTCTCGACCTACCGCTCCTACCACGGCAACACCGGCGCCGCGGTGGTCGCCACCGGCGACTGGCGCCGCGTGCCCAACGAGTACGCGCGCGGCCACGCCCACTTCTTCGGACCCTTCGCCTACCGCTCCGACTTCTGGTCGACCACGCCCGAGGAGGAGTCGGCCCGCGCGCTGCAGCACCTCGAGCGCGTGATCGTGTCGGAGGGGGCGAACTCCATCGCCGCCATCCTGATCGAGACCATCCCCGGTACCGCCGGCGTGCTGGTTCCCCCGGCCGGCTATCTCGCCGGAGTGCGCGAGCTCGCCGACCGCTTCGGCATCGTGCTGATCTTCGACGAGGTGATGGCCGGGTTCGGCCGCACCGGCTCGTGGTTCGCCTTCCAGGGGCTGGCGGATGCGGACGGCCAGGTGGTCGAGCCCGACCTGATCACCTTCGCGAAGGGCGTCAACTCGGGCTACGTGCCGGCCGGCGGCGTGATCATCAGCCCGGCCATCGCCGCGACGTTCGACGACGCCGTGTTCCCCGGCGGTCTGACGTATTCCGGGCATCCGCTCGCCATGGCCGCCATCGTCGCCACGATCGACGCGATGGAGTCGGAGGGCATCGTCGACAACGCCGCCCACATCGGACGCGACATCCTGGGCCCGGGGCTCGCCGAGCTGGCGGCGAAGCACCCCGTGATCGGTGAGGTGCGCGGCCTCGGCGTGTTCTGGGCGCTCGACCTGGTGAGCGATCCGGAGACGCGGGCACCGCTCTCGGCCGCTGGTGTGGGGGCGCTCAAGGCGAAGCTGCTCTCGCTCGGGCTGCTGCCGTTCACCGCCGACAACCGCCTGCACGTGGTGCCGCCGTGCGTGGTCACCGACGCCGAGGCCACCCGCGCGCTCGCTCTCTACGACCAGGCATTCTCCGAGCTCCCCGAGCTCGAGTAGGCCCCTCGCCGAGTTGCGCCAAATCGCCCGTTGAACGGGTCTCAGGGGGCACTTTGGCGCAACTCGGCAGAGAACCGTGCCGGGGGGCGGTCGACCTGTTAGGTCTGAGTGGTCGTTCCGCATCCGCGTTGTAGAGTCGCTACATGGACGTGAGACGGCTCGAACTGCTGCGCGAACTCGCCGAGCGCGGGAGCATCACCGAGGTCGCCCGCGCCACCCACCGCACGCCCTCGGCGGTGTCGCAGCAGCTGCGTGTGCTCGAGCGCGAGGCGGGGCTGCCGCTGACCGAGAAGGCCGGCCGCGGCATCGTGCTGACGGATGCGGGGCGTGCGCTCGCGAGGAGCGCCGCCGACGTGGCCGTGGCCATCGAGCACGCCAACGCGCTGTGGGACGAGTTCCGCAACGACCCGACGGGGGAGGTGTCGCTCGCGACGTTCCCGACCGGTGGGCAGATGCTGCTGCCGGGGGTGATGCGCCGGCTCGACGAGACCGGTGGGCTCACGTTGCACTGCTCCGACCGCGACCCCGAGAGCGACGACTTCCCGGCGCTCACCGCCGACTTCGACATCGTGCTCGCGCACACCGCGTCGCCCGCGGCCACCAACTGGCCCTCGAGCGAGCTCACCGCCGTGAAGCTGATGACCGAGCCGCTGGACATCGCCCTGCCGCCCGGACACCCCCTGGCCGACAAGGAGCTGCTCGACCCCGAGGACCTGATCGGCGAGAACTGGATCGGCGTGCCCTGGGGATACCCGTTCGAGCGCACCATCCTGGACATCTCCGCCGCCGCCGGAACCCCGATGAACGTGGTGCAGCGCTTCGGCGACACCCGGGTGACCGAGGCGTTCGTGGCCGCGGGCCTCGGGGTGGCCATTCTGCCGTGCTACACGGCCGGTGGAGCGTACCGGAGCGAGATCGTGCTGAAGAACCTGCGCGGCGTCGTGGCCGAACGGCACATCTTCGCGCTCATCCGTCCTGACCGTGCCGAGCGGCTCGCCGTGCGCACGGTGATCGACGCGCTGAGGGCCGAGGCCGCCGCGGTCGTCGCGGCCAACGCGCACCGCAATCCGCCCAGGGCGTAAGGCCAGGGGGCGGGTGGGGGCGCCCGCTGACCGCCGGGCCCTGCATCGCTTGTAGAATCTCGTAGTGAGCACATTCAGGAAGACCCCTTACACGGTCAACGTGCGCGATCTCGTGCACAAGCCCGGGGAGATGCGCGAGCACGCCTTCGACATCCCTCTGCGCGAGAAGCTGGGCGAGGGCCTCATCTCGGTTCCGGCCGGGCAGAACCTCCATGTCGACGTGCGTCTGGAGTCGGTGCACGAGGGCATCCTGGTGTCCGCCGACGTCTCCGCCGAGGCCGAGGGCGAGTGCGGCCGATGCCTCCGCGACATCAGCGAAACACTCCAAGTCGAATTCCAGGAGCTTTTCGCGTATTCTTCTGACGAAGCTTTCGATCACGAGGTTCACGACGACCATGTCGATCTCGAACCTCTGATCAGGGACACGGTGGTGCTGGCACTTCCGTTCCAGCCGGTGTGCACGCCGGATTGCCCAGGCCTCGACCCGGTAACGGGGGAGCGTCTGGCCGATACCCCGGCACGAACCGCACCCGAAGTGCTCGATCCGAGATGGTCGGCACTGGCTGGCCTGGCAGCTTCCGAAGACACCGACACCGACGCCAAGCAGGCCCCAGCCCACGACAAGTAGGCCTGGGCCCACGAAGCAGCTGGTCCACGACCGCCGAGCTGTGCCCACCAGCGCAGCCGACAGAGAAGAAGAGAGATAGTCATGGCCGTTCCGAAGCGGAAACAGTCACGTTCCAACACCCGCGCGCGTCGCTCGCAGTGGAAGGCCGAGATCCCCACGCTGGTCAAGACCGTCGAGAACGGCAAGACCACCTACAGCCTCCCGCATCGCGCGAAGGTCGTCGAAGACTCCGCAGGCACCGCCCTGTTCATGGAGTACAAGGGCCGCAAGGTCGCCGACGTTTAGAACTCCTCTGAAAGGTGCGATCGGTGTCTGATCCTGAAGATGCCCGGTCGCACCTTTTGGCGCGCCTGGACATCGAACTCGACCCCGCTCTGCTCGACCTGGCGTTGACGCACCGCTCGTACTCCTACGAGCACGGCGGCATCCCCACCAATGAGCGGCTCGAGTTCCTCGGCGACTCCATCCTCGGCCAGGCCGTGACGGTGATGCTCTACACCACCTTCACCGAGCTCGACGAGGGAGAGCTCGCCAAGCGCCGCGCCTCGCTCGTGAGCACGGTGGCGCTGGCCGAGATCGCCCGTACCATCGGCCTCGGCGAGCACATCAAGCTCGGTCGCGGCGAGGAGCTCACCGGCGGCCGCGACAAGGCGTCCATCCTGGCCGACACGGTCGAGGCGCTGATCGGAGCCACCTACCTCGACCAGGGCCCGGATGTCGCCACCGCCCTCGTGCTCCGGCTGGTGATGCCGCTCGCGAACGACCCCACCCGGTTCGGCATCTCGATGGACCCGAAGACCTCGCTCCAGGAACGTGCAGTGCAGCACGGCTACGAGGCCCCGGTCTACGTGATCGAGGAGTCGGGCCCCGATCACCAGAAGTCGTTCCGTGCCACCGTCACGCTCGCGCCCGTGAGCAAGGCGGCGGTGCGCCGCGGGCCGGTCTCGGCCGGCGGAGAGGGCTCGAGCAAGAAGCAGGCCGAGTCGGTGGCCGCCGCTGCGGCCTTCGCGCTGCTCGGCCCGCAGGGCTGACGTGCCGGAGCTGCCCGAGGTCGAGGTGGTGCGCGCCGGCCTCCAACCCGCGGTCAGCGGTGCCCTCATCACGGGCGTCGAGGTGTTCGACGAACGCTCACTGAAACGGCACAGCCCGCTCGAGGGTCGATTCGACGCACTGCTGGAGGGGCGACGGATGCTCGCCGCCGTGCGGCGAGGCAAGTTCCTCTGGTTTCCGCTCTCGGCAGCCCCCGCCGTCGCGGCTGCCGGGCCCCAGGCGCTCGTGGCGCACCTCGGAATGAGCGGGCAGGTGCTGCTGCGCACGCCCGGCACCGAGGAGGAGGGGCTGCTGCGCATCCGGCTGCAGATCGAGCATCCGGAGCACGGCGAGTTCTGGGTGAACTTCGTCGACCAGCGCATCTTCGGGTCGATGGCGGTCGACCGGCTGGTGCCGACCGGTGACGGCCGGGCCGGGGGGTACTCGGGGTTCGCGGGCGCCGGTTCGCTGGGTGACTCCGCCGCGTTCGTGCCCGGGCAGGTGGCGCACATCGCGCGCGACCCGCTCGACCCCGCGTTCGACGAGCGCGCCTTCCTCGCCGCTCTGGCCCGCAAGCGCACCGGCATCAAGCGGGCACTGCTCGATCAGACCCTCATCTCGGGCATCGGCAACATCTACGCCGACGAGTCGTTGTGGGCGGCTCGGCTGCACTACGAGCATCCCGCCGACCGGCTGCCGCGTGCGCGTGCGCGCGAACTGCTCGCCGAGGTGCGACTGGTGCTGGAGAAGGCGCTGGCCGAGGGCGGCACGAGCTTCGACGCCCAGTACGTGAACGTCAACGGCGCTTCGGGCTACTTCTCGCACAGCCTGAACGCCTACGGGCAGCAAGGAAAGCCGTGCCCTCGCTGCGGCACCCCGATCGTGCGCGAGCAGTTCATGAACCGCTCGTCACACCTGTGCCCGCGCTGCCAGCGCCCCGCCCGCGCCCGGCCCGACGTGCCTTAGGCGTCAGGCGTTCGGCGCCAGATCCGCCTCCGCGGCCTTCTCGGCCTGGGTGTGCTTCACGTGAGCGGTGATGTGACCGATGACGGCCACCACCACCGTGACCGCGGCGGCGGCCGCGAGCCCCCAGCCGATGTGCAGCAGCAGGAGCAGGGCGCCGACGCCGGCGCCGGCCGCGATGAGCACGATGGCGGCTGCCCGGCGGAACCACGGCTGGCCCTTGCCGCCCGCGAGCCGTGAGTCGGCCGCGAACCCGGTGATGGTGGAGGTGACCACCACGGTCGTGACGTCTTTCACGCCGATGTGGCGGGCCGTCGCCGCCTGCAGACCCATCGCCATGGCCAGGAAGGTCGTGATGAGGTACTCCCAGGGCTGAGGGGGTGCGCCGTCGAGCACGAAGAGGGTGATGGCGAGCCCCGTGAGCATGAGCCCCACGACGGTGATGAGCCACGTGGTGCGGGTCGTCCAGCCCGACTTCACCGGCCGGAGCACCCGGCCGCCCACCACGGCACCGGCCATGAAGGCGAACAGCGCGATCAGCGGACCGATCCAGGGGAGGCCGGGAGCACCCGCGAGCGCCATGCCCAGGATCACCACGTTGCCCGTCATGTTTCCCGCGAACACCTTGTCGAGCCCGAGGTACCCGATCGCGTCGACCACGCCCGTCGAGAACGTGAGGGCGAGCATCAGCCCGAGGTGCAGCCGGTCGGGCTGGGTGCGGAGTCTCTTGAGCACGGATGATCCCGTCGGTCGCGGTGGTGGAGGGCCGGCCGCGTTCCACGCCGGCCGGGCGCACGTTTCGCCGGTGTAAAAGCCGGTTTCGGTCGTGCTAACAATGCTCTGAAACGGTAGCCGCTTCCGGAAGCGGCTCGCAAACGGCGATAGCCTCGGGTGGTCGGAGGCCGCCCCGGAGGCACCGGCGCGCTCCATCCGCCGGGCACGAGAACGGATGCGCATGTCGATGACGGCGGCCCTTCAACCGGGCGCGGGCGCGATCCGCGCCACCGAGTACCTCCCCGCGAGCCTGGACACCGTGCTCTGGGGCCGGCTGCCCTGCGCCACCGACCGTGCCGTGCTCGAGATCGACCCGGGCACCGACGTGACCATCGACACCCTGAGCCACGAGGGCCTGCTGGAGGACCAGGGCCGCGACCCGATCGCGTTCTTCGCGGCGCACGGCGTCGACCGCTCGTTCGTTCTCGACGACGCGGTGGGCCTGGCCGGATCCGCCTACCCGCGTTCGCCCGCCGACGGACCGCACGTGATCACGGGGCCCATCGGCATCCGGGGCGCGAAGCCGGGTGACCTGCTGAAGATGACGGTGCTTCAGACGAGCCCCCGGGTGCCGTACGGGGTGATCTCGAACCGGCACGGCCGCGGGGCGCTGCCGGGCGAGATGCCCGCGTCGGAGGGAACCGTGAGCGTGTTCGCCGAGCTGCAGCACGCGCTCGACGGGTCGGAGTGGGGCACGCTGCCGCTGGTGCCGGGCGGGGAGCGCTCGGTACGGTTTCCGCTCAGGCCGTTCCTCGGCATCATGGGCGTGGCGGTGGCCGGCGACGAACGGCCGCACTCGGTGCCGCCGGGGGCGCACGGCGGCAACATCGACATCAACCTGCTCACCGTGGGGTCGTCGCTCTACCTGCCCGTGCAGGTGCCCGGCGCGCTCGCCTACGTGGGCGATCCGCACTTCGCCCAGGGTGACGGCGAGGTGGCGCTGACCGCGATGGAGGCGTCGCTGCGGGTCACCATCCGGTTCGACCTCGTGCCGCAGGATGAGGCGGTGGTGGCGTTCGGGCAGCTGGCCGGGCCCCTGGCGGAGACGAGCGAGTTCCTGGTGCCGACGGGGATGGACGAGGATCTCGACGTGGCGGTGCAGAACTGCGTGCGCGCCGCGCTCGGGCTGCTCGAGGCGCGCTACGGGATGGACCGGGCACTCGCCTACGCCTACCTCAGCGCGGCCACCGACTTCGACATCTCGCAGGTGGTCGACATCGTCAAGGGCGTGCACGCCCGGGTGCGGCTGAGCGACTTCGCGGGGGTGGCGACTCGTGGCTAGGCATGCGGCGGGGCCCGAGGCGACCACGCTCCAGGGGGAGCTGCCGGCCGGGGAGCTCGAGGCGCTGCTCGCGGCGTTCCGGGCCTACGAGGCCGCGCTGATGACCAACGACCTCGACGTGCTCGACGACTCCTTCGCTCCCGGCGACGCGACCCTGCGCGGCGACGCCGGTGGCCTCCTCGTGGGGCACGCGCGCATCTCGGCGTTCCGGGGGCTGCGCGGCGGGGTGGCGCGGCGGGCGATCACCGCGGTGCACGTGCGGGTGGTGTCACCGGATGCGGCCCTGGTCGTGTCGGTGAGCGAGTTCGCGGCCGGTGGCAGCGGGCTGCAGACCCAGCTGTGGCAGCGGGTCGACGGCCGGTGGGTGATCGGGGCTGCCCATGTCACGGGGGCGGCGCCGGCGATCAACCGGGCGGTGTGGCGGGTGGTGGGGGCGCCGTTGGTGGCGGCTTCGCCGGCTGCCGAGCCGGGGGCGGGGGCTGAGCCGGGGGTGGCCGCCGATGCGGGGGCGGGGGCTGAGGCTGTGGCGCGGCCTCTCGCGGGGATGACCGTGGCGGTGAAAGACCTGTTCGAGGTGGCGGGATTCGCTGTCGGGGCCGGGAATCCGGAGTATCTGGCGGGCGCATCCGTCGCCACCGCCGACGCCGACGCCGTGGCCGCCCTGCGGGCCGCCGGAGCCGCCGTACAGGGCATCGCGCAAACCGACGAGTTCGCGTACAGCATCGCGGGCCGCAACCGGCACTACGGCACCCCGCCGAACCCGGCCATGCCCGGAGCGCTGCCGGGAGGCTCGTCCAGCGGGCCGGCGGCGGCGGTCGCGCTGGGGCAGGCGAGCATCGGGCTGGCCACCGACACGGCGGGATCGATCAGGGTGCCGGCGTCGTACCAGGGGCTGTGGGGCATCCGCACGTCGCACGGCGCGGTGAGCACCAGGGGGCTGCTGCCGTTGGCGCCCACGTTCGACACCATCGGGTGGCTCGCGCGCTCGGCGGCCACGCTGCGGGCCGCGGCGACGGTGTCGTTCGCCGGAGCGCCGGGGGAGACTCCGGTCGACGTCACCGCGCGCCTCGAGCCCCGGTTCGTGGTGGCGCCGGAACTCCTGGAGGGCTGCGACGCCGACGTCGTGCAGGCGTTCGACGAGTTCGTCGGCGCCGGGGAGGCCGCGCTCGGGGGCATAGACCGGGTCGAGCTGGGCGGGCTCGACGAGGTGTTCGCGGCCTTCCGGGCGGTGCAGGGTGCCGAGGCGTGGAGGTCGGACGGGGAGTGGGTGACCGCCCACCCCGACGCGCTCGGAGCCGACGTGGCCGAGCGCTTCGCGATCGCCGCGGCCGTCACCGGCGAGCAGGAGGCGGCGGGGCGGAAGGTGCTGCGCAAGGCGCGCAAACGCTTCGACGCCGCCCTCGGCGGACGCGTGCTGCTGCTGCCCTCGGCGTCGTCGGCGGCGCCCCCGCTGAACGCGTCGGCCGCCGAGCTGGGCGCCGTGCGGGCGGCCACGCTGCGCATGACGGCGGTGGCCGGTGCCGGAGGGTACCCGGCGGTGTCGGCGCCGCTGCTCGCGGTACCCACGGCGGGCGGGCTCGCGCCGCTCGGGCTGTGCTTCGTGGGGCCGCGCGGGTCGGATCTGGCGCTGATCGAGTTGGCCGCCTCGGTGTGACGTTCACAACGGAGGAGAATGGCGTCGATGAGGCTCTATTCGCCTCGACGCGCCGATTCTCCTCCGCTCTGAACCGACTACCGGCCGACCGGTCAGTCCGCGCGAACGGTGAACGTCACGGTTGTGGACTCGGAGACGACTCCTGCTGGGCCGGAGAGCCTGTATCGGAACGAGTCGGTGCCCGCGAACCCGCTGTCCGGCCGGTAGGTGAACTGGCCGGTGACCGTGTCCAGATCCAGGGTTCCGTGAGCAGGAGGGGTCAGTCCTTGCTGGATCATCCAGCCGCCGGTGGCAGGCACCACATCGTTCTCCAGAAGCCCAGGGTGAGCGTCGAGGAGTATGCCGGGGCGAACGAGGTACGCGTCCGGCCGGGCCTCTGGCGGGCCGACGACCGTCACCTCGATGGTTGTCGGATCGCTTCGCACCCCGGTCGTCGGATTCGTCGCGCGGACCGACACCGATGCCGATCCGCGGAGGCTCGGATCGGGCGCGAAGGTGACCCAGCCGTACGCGTCCATCGTGAGGCTTCCCTGATCGGTTGATGCCGACATCGGGTAGCCCATCTCGTTCACGCAGTATCGGTCCAGCTTCGTCGACTCACCGGCGACGACCATCTGCGTCACCTTGGCGTCGTCGGCGGGATCACCCGCGGCGTCGGTAGCGCAGCGAGGACTCGTCGGAGGCAGACTCACGGTCGTCGCGGCCGGCCTGCCCACCGTGTGGATGTCGGTAACGGACGAGAACCGTCTGACCGGGGATCGTCCGGGATCCAGGACGACATCCTGCATGCCGAGACTCAGCACCGAGATCGCCAGGCTGGCATCAGGCGCTGCCCGAGAGGTGGCTTGAACGGTGTAGATGAGCGTTTTCGTCTGGCCCGGTGCGATGGCTGTCGTGCTCCTGCACTGCCGCGAAGAAACCGCTCGGGATGGCGTCGGTCAGCACAGGACAGATGATTCCGGAACCCCCTCCGTCGGAGGTTCCCGGTGGTGGCAGGGGTCGCGGGCCACTCCCCGGCACCCGGTACTCGGCGCAGACCAGTCCCTCCGCTGCACCCGTCCCCACCCAGGCCGCCAGACCCGGGGAGTAGCTGCAGTCGATGGTGAGCGCTTCTGCGGAGGGAGCGGGAGACCAGAACACCGCGGTCCCGATCACAAGCGATCCGACCATCAGCGAGACCGCCACGCGAAGGTGAGTAAACATCAGATAGGCATAGCGCCTGAAACACGGCTGAAACGTACGTTTCGTAGACTGGGGGCGACGAAACAGACTTTTCGAGGAGCCCACGTGAGCACCCTGCCGATCAATCCGCCGCCGCGCCTGCTCATGGGCCCCGGGCCCATCAACGCCGACCCGCGCGTGCTGCGCGCCATGTCGGCCCAGCTCGTTGGCCAGTACGACCCGGCCATGACGGCCTACATGAACGAGACCATGGCGCTCTACCGTGAGGTGTTCCGCACCGAGAACGAGCAGACGGTGCTCGTCGACGGCACCTCTCGGGCCGGCATCGAGGCGGCACTGGTGTCGCTCATCACGCCGGGCGACCGGGTGCTCGTGCCCGTGTTCGGGCGATTCGGCCACCTGCTGCGCGAGATCGCGGAACGCGCGGGCGCCGAGGTGCACGTGATCGAGCGCGAGTGGGGCACGGTGTTCACCGAGGCCGAGATCGCCGAGGCCATCGTGCGCGTGAAGCCGGCGCTGCTCGCCGTGGTGCACGGCGACACCAGCACCACGCTCGCCCAGCCGCTCGAGGGGCTCGGCGCCCTCTGCGAGAAGCACGGCGTGCTCTTCTACACCGACGTCACGGCCTCGCTCGCGGGCAATGCCTTCGACGCGGATGCGCTGGGCCTGGACGCGGTCACCGCCGGCCTCCAGAAATGCCTGGGTGGGCCGTCCGGCTCGGCGCCCGCCACGTTCTCGCCGCGGGCGGTGGAGCGCATCGTGGCGCGCAAGAGCATCGAGGCGGGCATCGCGGGCAGTGCCGACGAGATCCGCACCACGCGCATCCGGTCGAACTATTTCGACCTCGCGATGATCTTCGACTACTGGGGCGAGAAACGCCTCAACCACCACACCGAGGCCACCACGATGCTCTACGGAGCACGGGAGTGCGCCCGCATCATCGTGGAGGAGGGGCTCGACGCGACCATCGAGCGGCACCGGCTGCACGGCGCAGCGATGCTCGCCGGCGTGCGGGGCCTCGGCCTCGAGGTGTTCGGCGACCCGGCGGCGAAGATGAACAACGTGGTGGCCGTGAAGATCCCCGAGGGGGTCGTGGGCGACGCGGTGCGCGGTGAGATGCTGGAGGACTTCGGCATCGAGATCGGCACCTCGTTCGGGCCGCTGCACGGAAAAGTGTGGCGCATCGGCACCATGGGCTACAACGCGCGGAAGGATGCGGTGCTCACCACGCTCGCCTCGCTCGAGCAGGTGCTGCGGCGGCACGGCGCGGGCCCGTCGGCGGGCGCCGCGGTCGAGGCGGCCTACGAGGTGTACGGGGTGGGGGCCTCCGCGTGACGGGCGTTCCCGAGAGCACCACGGCCGCCGCCGTGCTCGAGCGCTGCGACCTGCTCGCCACCCACTCCTCGCTGCCCGCCGGCCTGATCGAGCGCGTGAACCTCTCCCGCGAGCACGCCGAGGTGAACGCCATCGCCGCGCGCTGGATGGAGGAGGCCGGGATGACCACGTGGCAGGATTCCGCCGGCAACCAGTGCGGCCGGCTCGAGGGAGCGTCGGCGGGGCTCCCGGCGCTGCTGCTGGGCTCGCACCTCGACACCGTGCCCTCGGCCGGCAAGTACGACGGCATCCTCGGCGTGCTGACGGCCATCGCGGTGGTGCAGCGCATCCGTTCGTCGGGCCGTGAACTGCCGTTCGCGCTCGAGGTGGTGGCGTTCGCCGACGAGGAGGGCACGCGTTTCGGGCGAGCCCTGATCGGTTCGCGCGCGTTCGCCGGCACCTTCGACCCGGCCTGGTGGGAGCTGCTCGACGAGCAGGGCGTGAGCCTGCACCAGGCCTTCCTCGACTTCGGGCTCGACCCGGCCAGGGTTCAGGATGCCGCCCGCCGGCCCGAGGAGTTCGTGGGCTACCTCGAGGCCCACATCGAGCAGGGCCCCTACCTCGAAGACGAGGACAAGGCGCTCGGCATCGTGTCGTCGATCGCAGGGGCGCGCCGCTTCCTCGTCACCGTCACCGGTCGCGCCGGGCACTCCGGCACACCCTACGAGCGGCGGCGGGATGCGCTGGCGGGCGCCGCCGAGGCGATCGTGGCCATCGAGCGCATCGCGCGGGCGGCGCAGCTGATCGCGACCGTGGGGCATCTCGAGGTGTTCCCGGGGGCGGTGAACGTGATTCCGGGCGAGGTGGAGTTCAGCCTCGATCTGCGCGGCGAGTACGACAGCGAGCGCGATCGGGTCTGGGGGCTCATCCAGGAGATGCTCACCGAGGTCTGCCGTCAGCGGCGCCTGTCGTGGCAGAGCGTCGAGACGCACTCGGCGCCGGCGGCGGAGTGCAGCGCCCGCCTGCGCGCGGCGATCGGCGAGGGCATCCGTTCGACGGGCGACCGGCGGCCGATGTCGCTGTTCTCCAAGGCCGGGCACGACGCCATGGCCGTGGCCGCGATCACCGAGATCGGGATGCTGTTCGTGCGCTGCGAGGGCGGTGTGAGCCACAACCCGGCCGAGTTCGTGACCGAGGACGACGTCGCCGCCACCATCGACGCCTTCGAGCGGGCGGTGCTGGCGGTGGCGGAGTCGTCCGAGTCGGCGTCGGCCTCTCTGTAGGCACCCGAGAGCGAGACGACGGATGCGCGCGGAGACCATGAACATCGGGCAGCGGATCGACCGCAGCTACGGCGAGCTGTCGCCGCAGGAGCAGCGGGCGGCCGACTTCATCCTCGACCACATCAGCGACCTCGCCGTGTACTCGGGAACCGAGCTGGCGCAGCGCAGCGGGGTGTCGAAGGCGACGGTGTCGCGGTTGTTCCGACGCCTCGGGTTCGAGAACGCGCAGGAGGTGCGGGAACACGCGCGGTCGCTGCGGTCGTCGGGGGTTCCGGTGGGCGGGGCGACGCCCGGAGCGTCAGCCGACCTGTCGGCTCATCTGGTGCGCGAGGTCGAGAACCTCCGCCGCTGCCTCGACGCGCTCGGGCCGGCTCGGCTCGAGCAGGCGACGTCGCTGATCGTGCGCAGCCGCACCGTCACCGTGGTGGGGCTGCGCAACAGCTACGCCATCGCGGTGCACCTGCGCGAGCAGCTCGCGCAGGCCCGCGACGGGGTGCTGCTGGCGCCGCTGCCCGGCCAGACGCTCGGGGAGGAGTTCGCCGAGCGGGATGCGCGTGACGTGGCCGTGGTGGTGGGTTTCCGACGGCGGCCCGCCGGGTTCGCGCGGCTGGTGGCGGGACTGGCCGCACGCGGAGTGCCCGTCATCCTGATCGGCGACCCCTCGGCCCGGCGGTACGCGGAGTTCGCGACCGTGTGGATCGAGTGCCCGATCGACAGCGTGTCGCCACTGGACAGCTACGCCAGCGCGATGAGCCTCGCGAACGTGCTGGCCTCGAACGTGCTCGCGGCGCGCACCCGTGACAGCCGCACCCGCATCGCGGCGATCAACAATCTGTACGACGCCTTCGGCGAGCTCGAGCAGTCGGCGCCGGGCATCTGACCTGTCCGGCCCCCGCGACTCGTCCCTTCGGGCGCGTCAGTTGGGGCGGCGTCAGTTGGGGCAGCGGATGACGAAGCCGGAGGCGTAGCAGCCGCCGCCCTTGTAGTCGTTGAAGGCGTCGACCGGGCCTTGGGAGACGAAGCCGCCGGGCCTGATCGGGGCGTAGGCGAACCCGGTGTCGTCGATGCGGTCGAGCTGCCAGGTTCCCTGGAGGCCGGCGGGGATGCCGCCGACGACGTTGAAGCTCACCTGCGGCTCGGGGATCCAGTCGACGTTGGCCTGGATCGGCGGGTCGGTCATCTCGGCGTGCGCCGCGGGCGCCGCGCCGGTGAGGAGCGCGGTTGCGATGGCCACGGCGACGGTGGGTGGGGCGAGCCGGGCGGCCGCGGCACGCGGCGTTCGGAGGGGCATCGTCGTCTGGGCGCGCATGCGGCCTCGTCTCTCTCGCTGACGGAACGTGACCGGCGTCACGCCAGACGACCCTAGGCTGCATCAACGCCGACCAGCCCTGAGCAATCTCTACCCAGGGCCGGCCGGCGGTGGGCTCTAGGGGCGCGTGCCGGCGGCGGCGAGCTTGACGGGGACCTCGGTGGCCGTCATCCGCACCACGTAGGCCGGGCGGTCGCGCTCGAAGCGCCAGCTGTCGGCGAGAGGGCCGGCGTCGACCGCGTCGAAGCCGAACTCGTCGAGCAGGGTGGTGACGAGTGCCTTGGCGTCGGCGTCGTCACCCGCGATCGGCAGGGCCCGGCGGTCGGGAGCGCCGGCCGGGGCGCCGTCGGTGGTGAGGTCGGCGGCCATGATGTTGTTGAACGCCTTGACGACCGTCGAGGTGGGGAGGTGCTGCTGCAGCAGCTCGGAGACGGTGGTCTTCTCGTCGTCGAGCTCGATGATGTGGCCGTCTCGCTCGAAGTAGTAGTTGTTGGTGTCGATGACGAGCTTGCCGGCGAGGGGCTCGACGGGAACGGCGCGATAGGCCTTGAGGGTTACCGTCACCACGACGATGTCGCCCGCCGCCGCCGCTTCGGCGGGAGTGCCGGCACTGGCCTGCGGGCCCAGCTCGGCGACGAGGCCGTCGAGCGTCTCGGGCCCGCGCGAGTTGCTGAGCACGACGTTGTACCCGTGCGCCACCGCGAGCCGCGCGAGCTGCCCGCCGATGTTGCCCGAGCCGATGAAACCGATGGTGGTGAGTCCTGTTGCTGTCATGTGGGGGTCAACCCGGGCGCGGGACGGTTCCTTCCCGTTGCCAGGGAGCTGTGCGGGTGGGGCCCGGTCGGGCGGTCGACGTCGGTGCCGCCGCCGAGGTCGGTGCAGTCGATCTCGGCGGCGCCGTGCGCCACGAGGTAGGGGCGGGCTCCGCGGTCGGATGCCGGCGGCCGGGTGAGCGCGTCGCGCAGGGACAGCAGGTGGTCGCGACCGATGGCCACCGGATGCGACGGGCGGCCGTCGTAGAACGCCTGCGCGAGGGTGGCGGGGCCGGCGCCGGCGAGGAGGCGTTGCACGGCGTCCGGCGTGAGATCGGGCAGGTCGACGAGCGTGATGAGCGCGACCTCGGCGCCGGCCTCGTGGGCGGCGGCGACACCGTGCGACAGGGAGGCGCTGAGTCCCTCGGCCCAGCGGCGTGCATCCGTCGCCCGCACGCGCTCGCCGAGGCCACCCGTTGTCAGCAGCTCACGCGCCTCGGCCGCCGACGCGCCGAGCACCACGAGCACCTCGTCGCAGCCGCCCGCGAGCAGCACGCGGGTGCCCCGCACGATCCACGGCTCGCCGTCGGTGCCTACGACGAGCGCTTTGGGCCGGCCCATCCGTCGGCCGGCGCCGGCCGCGAGCAGCACCCCGACGGTGTGCGGCGCGGGTGGCTGGGGCATGCGTTCATCGTAGGTGGGGCGGGATGCCGGGATGCCGGTGTGCCGGTGTGCCGGGGTGCCGTCCGTGTGCATGGGCGCGGGGCGGGCGGGGCTGGGCGGCGAGCGTCGGTAGGCTGGCGGGATGAGCGTCGCGCCAGAGCCTGTCGACAGTGAAGAGTTCCGCGGGGCGCTGTGGTCGTGCCTCGGGGTGCAGCGCTTCGTCGACGAGGTGGCCGCGCGGGCGCCGTACGGATCGCATGACGAACTGCTCGCCGTGGCCGACGCCGTTGCCGGGTCGCTCAGCCCTGCCGAGGTCGATGCCGCACTCGCGCATCATCCCCGCATCGGGGAGCGGGCGGCGGGCGACGGTGCGGCAGAGCGCTTCAGCCGCTCGGAGCAGTCGGCCGCCGACGCCTCGGACGCCGCGCTCGCCGACGCCATCGCCGAGGGCAACGCCGAGTACGAGCGGCGTTTCGACCGCGTGTTCCTCATCCGGGCGGCCGGGCGGGGGCGGGCCGAGATCCTTGAGGAGCTGCGGCGACGGCTGCTGCTCGACTACGCCACGGAGGCTGCGACGGTCGCCTCCGAGCTGCATGACATCACGATGCTGCGCCTCGTGAGCCTCTACCCGCCCGATCCTGTTGCCGACTGACCCCCGATCCCTTGCAGACCAGATCCGTCACTTTTGGCCCCAAGAAGGCCGTTTTGGGGCCAAAAGTGACGGAACCGGTCTTCGAGGGGGCGAGAACACTTTGGAGAGAACGATGAGCGAACGCAGCCACGTCACGAGCCACGTGCTCGACAGCACCCTCGGCCGCCCGGCGGCGGGCGTGCACGTCACCCTCGAACAGCATGAGGCGGGCGAGTGGCACCCGATCGGCGACGCGACGACGGATGCGGACGGCCGCGTCACCGCACTCGGCCCGGTCTCGCTGCGCCCCGGCCTCTACCGCGTGGGTTTCGACACCGGCGCGTACTGGGCCGCCCAGCAGGTGGACACGTTCTACCCCGAGGTGCAGATCACCTTCGACCTCGCCGACGCCGACGCGCACTACCACGTGCCCCTGCTGCTCAGCCCCTTCGCGTACTCCACCTACCGCGGCAGCTGATGGCGGGCGCGGCGGGCGAAGCCCAGAGGCGCCGCCGCTGCGCCAAGCCGCCGCGCGAAGCCGCTACGCGAACCCGCCGGCGATGGTCCAGGCCGGGCCGGCCGGCGGAGCGTCGTCGCGCAGCACCGAGGCCTGGATGAGCCCGTAGGGCCGGTCGTCGGCGTTGAACACCTCGTTGTCGTTCGTGAGACCGAACGGCGCGAGGTCGTAGAGGAAGTGGTGCTTGTTGGGTGCCGACATCCGGATCTCGGCGAGGAACGGGTACCGCTCGAGCACGGCCTTGCCCATCTCGTACAGGGTCTGCTGCAGCGCGAGCGAGTGCAGCGACGCGAAGACCTCGATCATGGTCTGCTTGACGCCCACGTACACGCCCTCCCAATCGAAGGCCGCCGGGTCTCCGACCTCGGAGGAGACGAAGCGCCACTTGGCCACGAGCGATGTGGCCATGATGCGGTCGCTGGTGGGCTCGAGCACGGTGTACGGGTCCTGCAGGAAGCCGTGGAACTCCGACCCGGTGGTCTTCAGCAGCACCAGGTCTTTGAAGCCGCCGATCACGTACGTCTGCTGCGCGGGACCGGTGCCCTCGACGGTGATGGCCGCGGTGCGCACCTCCTGGCCCTTCCGCACGAACGTGTGGTCGTGCTCGACGCCGTCGACGACGGCGCGCTCCCAGGAGTACTCCTCGATCTCGATGCGGGCGCCGGTGACGGGCTCCACGTCGTCGACGAAGTGCTGCGCGAGCGTGAGGCCGTAGGGCTCGATGCTCGTCAGCCCCTTCTCCTTCGCGTAGGCGTACGCGGTCTGCTTCTGCGTGTCGGTGGGCAGCACGGCTCCCTGGTCACCGGTGAGGTGCGCCGGGTCGAACCCGCCCCGGAGCGCCGTGGAGACGTTGACGTCGTGGATCTCGTGCCGCGGGCTGTCGCGGTAGATGCGCACGATGCGGTTCTCGGCCTTGCCGTACTGGTGCTCTCCGAGGACGATGGTCATGGTCTCCTGCTCACTGCGCGGCGTCGATCGGGTTCGCGCGCCTCCAGTCTCTCGTCAGCGAGCGGGGCAGAACGACGGATGCGCGGGGCCGGCCCCGGAATTTACGTCCAATTTACGTGACGGCTCAGTCGGTGGAACCGGCCCCGGGCCGCACCAGCAGCGAGCCCAGGGGGGTGCGGGTGCCCGCGTCGTCGAGATCTCCGGGCACCGTCTGGTGCACCACGCGTCCGCCGAGCCAGGTGGTGCGCACGACGCCGTGGATCGTGGCGCCGTCGTAGGCCGACACCGGGTTGCGGTGGCGGAGCGCGGCCGCCTCCACGGCGAACGAATCCTCGGGCGCGAACGCCACCAGGTCGGCGTCGCGGCCCGCCGCGATCGCGCCCTTCGAGTCCAGGCCCACGAAGGCGGCGGTGTTCGTGCTCATCCAGCCGAGCACGCGCTCGAGCGGGATGCCGCGTTCCCTGGCCGCCGTCCACACCGCCGGGAACGACAGCTGCAGGCCCGATATGCCGCCCCAGGCCTCCTGGAAGTCGCCGTCGCCGGCGAACTTGAGCTCGGCCGTCGAGGGGGAGTGGTCGCTCGCGATGAGGTCGATGGTGCCGTCCAGCAGCGCGGCCCAGAGCAGGTCGCGGTTGGCCTCGTCGCGGATGGGTGGGCAGCACTTGAACTGCGTGGCGCCGTCGGGGATCTGCTCGGCCGCGAAGGCGAGATAGTGCGGGCAGGTCTCCACCGTGAGCGGCAGGCCCTCGGCCTTCGCGGCGCGGATGGCGTCGAGCGCCCGGGCGCTGGACAGGTGCAGGATGTGGGCGCGCGACCCGGTGCGCCGCACGCCCTCGATGACGTGGGCGATCGCATCCTGCTCGGCCTCGTCGGGGCGCGAGGCGACGAAGGCGCCGTAGTCGCGGCCATCCGGGTGGGTCACGGGTGCGTGGCCGCTCTCGGAGACGGCACCGGATGCCCGTTCCAGCGCATCCGGGTCTTCGGCGTGCACGATCAGCAGCCCCCCGAAGCCCGCGATCTCGGCCAGCGCGGCGTGCAGCTGATCGGTCGACAGGTGCGGGAACTCGTCGACGCCCGACGGCGCGAGGAACGCCTTGAAGCCGAACACGCCCTCGTTCCAGAGCGGCTCGAGCGAGCCGAGGCTCGACGGGATGGCGCCGCCCCAGAACCCCACGTCGACGCTCGCCTGCGGTGCCGCGGCCTCGCGCTTCACGGCCAGGCCCTCGACGGTGGTGGTGGGCGGGATGCTGTTCAGCGGCATGTCGACGACGGTCGTCACGCCGCCGGCCGCCGCCGCCCGGGTTGCGGTGCTGAAGCCCTCCCATTCGGTGCGGCCCGGCTCGTTCACGTGCACATGGGTGTCGACGATGCCCGGGATGAGCACCTCGTCCTCGGGCAGGGTGACGGTCTGGTGCGCCGGGAGCTCCTCGTCGTACTCCGCGATGGCCGCGACGACGCCGTGGCGCACCGCAACGGCGGCCGGGGCGAAGACCCCGTCGACGAACACTGCTCGGGATCGGACGACGAGGTCGTAGGGCTCGGACATGCGGCTCCTCGGGACGTTCTGGCGTGCTCGGGGCTCAAGCCTAGACGGCTAGCATGACGGCATGAGCCTGGTGACTCCCGACGAGCGCGCCGCGTGCCCGAAGCACATGGAGTACGGGCCGTGCGGCGGCGTCGACTTCGACGGAACGTGCGAGGTGGGGGAGTTCCGCTGCGTGTTCGTCGACGCGCCCACCGTGCGCTGGCACGGGGTGGTGGGGTCGCCCGACGAGCCGAAGGCCCGCTCGAAGAAGCACTCCCCGCCGCATCCGTTGCCCGCCGCCGCCGAGATGCGCCGCCTGATGGCCACCCGCCCGATCGTGGTCGCCGACTTCCCGGGCCGCTCGGTGGATCGCATCTCGCTGGCCGACTGCGCGGAGGCGCTCGCGGGCCGGGTCGACGCCACCCTCGCCGGCGACTCAGGGCGCAGCCGCGTGCAGTTCGCGCCGAGCTACCGGGCGCACCTCATCCAGCAGGCCGGCGTTCCCGTGTGGACCGGCCTGAACTGCCGCGACCGCAACCGCGTCGCCCTCGAGGGCGAACTCGCCGGCCTCGCCGCCGTGGGGGTGGCGGGCGTGCACTGCGTGACCGGAGACCACACCGGTACCGGGGGCCGGCCCGACGCGCAGCCCGTGTTCGATCTCGACTCGACCGAGCTGGCGGCGCTCGCCGCCGCATCCGGTCACCTGGTGTCGGTGGCCGAGGCGCCCACCTCGCCCCCGCTGGACAAGCGGGCGGCCCGGTTGCGCGAGAAGACGCGGGCCGGGGCCGAGGTGTGCTTCGTGAACCACGCCGGCGGGGTGGCGCCGGTGCGGCGCTTCATCGAGGAGGTGCGCGAGGCGGGGGCGAACCCGGCGTTCATCCCGTGCGTGCCGATGGTGATCGACCGCGGGAGCGCCGGGCTGCTGCGCTCGTTCACCACGCTGGTGCTGCCCGAGGGGTTCCTCGACCGCATCCTGCACGCTGCCGACCCCTACCGGGAGGGCTTGGATGCGGTCACCGAGCTGTGCGAACGGATGCTCGAGGTCGACGGTGTGGCCGGCGTGAACCTCTCGGGCGGCGCCTCGGCGGGGGCCGAGGTGGAGTTCGCCGACGCGATGGGCATCGTGGCGGAGCGGCTCGGGCTGAGGTAGCGGCGAGCCCGGACACGAGGAGCGGGAGCCGGTGGGATGCTGGTCGCATGAGCGACACGACCGCCACCGAAAGCGGCGCCATCACCTCCGGCGCCCCGTACATCCCCTCCGATCCGGCCGGCACCGTCACCGTCGGCCAGTACCTCGCCACGCGCCTGGTGCAGCTCGGGGCCGACCACGTGTTCGGCCTGCCCGGTGACTTCAACCTGAGCCTGCTCGACGAGATGGTGACCGTCGTCGGCTTCACCTGGGTGGGCTCCACGAACGAGCTCAACGCGGCCTACGCCGCCGACGGCTACGCGCGCCTGCGCCGGGGGCTCGGCGCCCTGGTCACCACGTTCGGCGTGGGCGAGCTCTCGGCGATCAACGGTGTGGCCGGCAGCTTCTCCGAGGACGTTCCCGTGGTGCAGATCACCGGCATGCCCTCCACGGTGCAGAAGGCCGCGGGCGCGCACCTGCACCACACCCTGATCGACGGCGACTACGAGCACTTCTACCGCGCCTACCGCGAGGTCACGGCCTCGGCCACGATCGTACGCGCCGCCACCGCCACGCGCGACATCGACGCCGCCCTGATGACGGCGCTGCGCGAATCGAAGCCGGTGTACCTGGGTGTTCCGGCGGATGTCGCCGTGAGCTCGGTGCACGCGGCGAACCTGCGGCATCCGCTGGTCGCGGCCTCGAGCGACGCGGGCGAGCTGGCCCGGTTCGCCGAGGCCCTCGCCGCGGCCGTCGAGGGGCACAAGCGCGTGACGATGCTGCTCGGCCCGCAGGTGCACCGGCGCAGCCTCGAGCCGCTGGTGCGCGAGATCGCCGACCACGACGGGGTGTACCTGGCTTCGCAGAACATGTCGAAGGCCGTGCTCGACGAGTCGCATCCGGCGTCGCTGGGCACCTACATGGGCGCCTTCACGCGCGTGGCCGAGGCGCGGGACGCGGTGGACGACGCGCCACTGCTGGTGCTCGCCGGCACCGTGATGAGCGACTTCCTCACCGGGTTCTTCACCCAGCGCTTCGACGCGGAGCAGGCCATCGAGCTCGGGCTCACGGCGGCCCGGATCGCCGACACGACGTTCTACGGGGTGCGGCTGGAGGACTCGCTGCGCACCCTGCACTCGGTGCTCGGGCGCACCTCCCGGCCGGCGGTGACGCCGGTCGGGCATCCGCCGCTCGCCGCGGCCGACGAGCCGGTGGCCGACCGGGCACTCGACCAGGAGTACTTCTGGGCCGCGGTGCAGGGCTGGCTGCGGCCGCAGACCACCGTGATCGCCGACGCCGGAACCTCGTTCTACGGCGCCCTCGACCTGGTGCTGCCCGACGAGTCGGATCTGCTCGGGCAGCCGGTGTGGTCGTCGATCGGCTACACGATCCCGGCGACGCTGGGCGCGACGGTGGCGCTGCCCGGGCGGCGGGCGGTGCTGTTCGTGGGCGACGGGGCGGCGCAGCTGACCGTGCAGGAGCTGTCGACGATTCTGCACCGCGGGGGCACGCCCGTGATCTTCCTGCTGAACAACGACGGGTACACCGTCGAGCGCAAGATCCAGAGCCCGGCGGCGGTGTACCAGGACATCGCGCCGTGGGACTGGACGCTGATCCCGGCCGCGTTCGGCGCCGGCGACCGCGTGCTCACCGCCCGTGCGTCGACCGAGGACGAGCTGGCGGCCGCGCTGGCGCTCGCCCACTCGGCCACCGACAAGGCGGTGCTCGTGGAGGTGGTGCTGCCGGCGCTCGACTCGCCGCGGCTGCTCACAGCGCTGACCGACGCCATCGCCGCCGCTGCCGCTGCCTCGGGGGGTGGAGGTGTTCAGAGCGGAGGAGAATGACGCCTTCGAGGCGCATACGGCCCCATCGACGTCATTCTCCTCCCGTCTGAACGGTCACCCCGCGAGGTGGGTGGCGTCCCAGCCCGTGGGGGTGCGGCGGTACTCGGTGCGGCGGCTCGCCGTGTCGGGCGAGCCCTCCCAGAACGTCAGTCGCACGGGGCGCACCACGAAGCCCGTCCAGGTGGGCGGGGGCGTGAGTGTCGGATGCGCGTCGGTGAACTCGGCCCACTCGGCCAGGCGCTGCGACTCCGGCAGGGCCGCGAACCGGGCCGTGTTGAGCCAGGAGAGCTGCTGCAGGTAGCGCGAGCGGTGCTGGTAGGCCCAGGACTGCTCGTCGGGCGAGGTGCGGGTGGCGTCGCCCTGCACCACGAGCTGCCGGCCCGGGAACACCAGCGTGAGCGCCGCCCGGGGGTTCGCGGTGAGGTCGGCGACCTTGCGCGATCGCGAGTCGGTGTGGAAGTAGAGGCCGGCGGAGTCGTACTCCGACAGGAGCACGGAGCGGGCGTCGGGATACCCCGACGACGACACGGTGCTGAGCGTCATGAGGGGCCGCACGGGGTCGTCGTTGGCCGGCAGCCAGGCGGCGAGCAGGTCGTCGGGCGCGGCGGCGGGGGCCGGCACCGGGTCGAGCGCGGAGCCGGTCATGACGAGGCCGTGACGGAGTCCGCTGCCGGGGCCGTCACCACGGCCGGCGTCGCCCCCGCCGCGTCGAACCGCGCGATCTCGGCGAAGGCCGCGACCGAGTCGCTCACCGCCGCCTCGAACAACTGGGCCCCGTACTCGGCCGTGGCGCCCGTCGGATCGCCCAGCGTGCCGTTGGTGGAGAAGTCGTTCGACAGCCAGCCGAAGGTGACCCGCTTCTTGAATCCGATGTGCTCGTACTCGGCGAGGTGCTCGGGCACGCTCCGCTCGGCCACCGACAGATCGACGAGCTCGGGCCGCAGGTGCAGCACGAGAGAGGTCTCCGAGTGCCCGGCGTGGATGCCGAGCCCCAGCTCCTCTGGCCCGTCGTGGGCGCCGGCGGGCACCGTCGCGCCCATCAGGAACGTCTGCAGCCCGAACCGCCGCCGCAGCTCGCGGCACGCCACCTGCAGCAGGGCGAGGTTTCCGCCGTGCCCGTTGAAGAACACGAGCTTGCGGGCCGGGGTGGCGGCGATGGAGTTGCCGAGCTCCACCACGGTCTGCATCAGCGTGTCCCAGCTGATCCACATCGTGCCGGGCGCCCAGTGGTGCTCGTCGCTCTTGGTGTAGGCCAGCGTCGGCAGCACCCACACGTCGAGCCCGTCGGCGGCGGCCCGGTCGACCGAGGCGTTGGCCACGGCGTCGGCGATGAGGAAGTCGGTCATCAACGGCAGATGCGGCCCGTGGAACTCGATGGCGCCGGTGGGCAGCACGATCACCGAGTCCTCCGATAGGGCGGCCTCGGCGGCCGTGCCGGAGAGCTCAACGAGGCGACGGGTCCGGATGCTCATGAGCGCTTCTCCGGGCCGAGCAGCGCGCCCTCGGGGGGCAGCTTCCCGGGGTTGAGCAGCCCCTCGGGGTCGGTCTCCGCGGCCAGCGCGCGCACCCGGTCGACCTTGTGGTCGACGTACCACTGGTGCGGCGAGTGGTACCCCACGTCGATGGCGAGCAGCCGCTCGTACCCCTGGTACACGGCCTCGGGGCTGATGTAGGGGGCGGCGAGCATGCCGATCGGGTGGTCGCGCTGCGCCTCGATGTGCAGCATGGCTCCGGGGTACACCTGGTGCACCTCCTCGAGGCGCTCCACCAGCGCGGCTCCCGACACCTCCACGTGGAAGTAGGGCTCATCGGTGCTCTTCTGCAGCCACTCGATGGGGTGGTTGTACGACAGCATCGAGATCTTCACCGTGGCCTGGGGGCCCTCGCGCACCTCCTCGACCCGGCCGCCCGCGCCCTCGACGAGAACCCGGGCCGCATCCACGCTGGCCGTGTCGAGGATGGCACGAAGGGATGCGCGGTCGCGCGGGATGGCGGGGTCGGCGGGCAGCGCGTTGGCGATGGTGGGCAGGTCGGCCGAGACGAGGCGCGGCGTGGGCTCGAGCCAGCCGATCTGCCGGATGACGCTCGTGGCCTGCTCGAAGGTGGGGAAGCTCGCGTAGAAGCCCACCCACTCCTGCATCGGCTCGAGCGCGATGGTGGCGCGGGCGATGATGCCCGCGGTGCCGTAGGTGTGCACGTAGGGCTGCGCGTCGGCTCCCTCGACGTGCACGAGCTCGGCGGTGGGCGAGGCGTGCACCACGTCGAGCGCCACCACGTACTCGCCGCTCATGTTCGAGCCGTGCTTGATCGACCCGGTGCCGCCGGAGCCGCCCGAGAGGAAGCCGCCGATGGTCGACTGCGCCGTCGACGGGTACATCAGGATCTGCTGACCGGTCTCGCGGGCCGCCTGCTCGATGGCCACCATGGTGGCACCGGCCTCGGCGGTCAGCTTCCCGTGCTCCACCGAGACGATGGCGCGGGCCTTCGACACGTCGAGCACCAGGCCGCCCTCGAGCGGGATGGCCTGGCCGTAGTTGCCCGTGCCCTTGCCGCGCGGGGTCACCGCGACGCCGTGGCGCACGGCGGCCGCCACCACCTCGGCGATCTGCTCGGCGCTGGTGGGGAACGCGACGAGGTCGGCGAGCCCCAGCGGCAGCTGCGCGGCGAGGATGGGCGACATCTTCGCGCCGTCGACGGACGCCTTCTCGCGTCCGCGCAGCTCGGTGCTGACACCGCGCTCGCCGAGCAGCGCGGTGAGCTCGGCGGCGAGGGCCGCGATCTGATCGGGGGAGGGTGACGCGGTCATGGTGGTCCTTCGGTGCGAGGAGCGGTGGAACAGGGAGAGAGGGGAGAAGGGTGGCGGGCCGGTCAGTGCATGACCATGCCGCCGGTGACGTTCAGGGCCTGCCCGGTCATGTACGCGGCATCGTCGGAGGCGAGGAAGGCGGCGACGCCGGCCACGTCAGACGGTTCGCCGAGCCGGCCGAGCGGCGAGTAGGTCGACCACTCGGCCACGTCCTCCGCGGTGCGGGTGGCGGCTCCCATGTCGGTGAGCACGTAGCCCGGGCAGAGGCAGTTGGCGGTGATCCCGGATGGCCCGAGCTCCAGCGCGGTCACCCGGGTGAGGGCGATCACGGCCGCCTTCGACGCAGCGTAGTGCGCCTGGCCCGAGCCGCCGGTCTTGCCGGCCATGCTCGCCAGGTTGATGATGGTGCCGCGCGGGCCGCGCGCATCCGGAGCCGGGGGAGGCGCCGCGAGCATGGCGCGCGCCGCGAGCTGCGTGGTGATGAGCATCGCGGTGGTGTTGATGGCGAAGGTGGTCTCCCACTCCTCGACGGTGATGTCCAGCAGCGGCGAGAAGCGGAGGATGCCCGCGTTGTTCACGAGCACGTCGAGGCCGGAGAGCTTGTCGACGGCCTCGGCCATCGTCTCGGCCGTGCCCGCCTGATCGGTGAGGTCGACCGGGAGGAAGTGGCAGCCGATCTGCTGTGCGAAGGCGCTGCCCTGCTCGGCGAGCCGGTCGAGCACGACGACCTCGGCGCCCTCGGCGGTGAAGCGGCGGGCGATCTCGGCGCCGATGCCGCGCGCCCCGCCCGTGACCACGGCGCGCTTGCCGACGAGGCGGCCGGAGCCGACTCGGGCGGCAGGCGGCGTCGCGGTCACGGGTGGGAGCGACATGGTTACTTCAGGCCGATCGAGGTGTCGATGTACTCGTTCGTGTACAGGTCGTCGACCTTCAGGCCGTCAGCCGGGGTGGAACCGATCTTCTCGAGGATCGGCACCGCCTTGTCGAAGAACGACGACATGCGGTCGGGGTCGAGGTCGCCGATGGTGTCGTTCGAGCCGTTGGAGACGAGGCCGAGGTCGATCATCTGCTTCACCGAGAAGTCGGCCACGCCCTGCGAGTACACCCAGCCGGTGTCGAACTGCTTCACCAGGTCGAGGATGAGCGTGTTCACGGGTGCCGGGTCGGCGAAGTAGTCGACCTCGGCCTGCTGCAGCACAGGCACCAGGGCCTTCAGGCAGTCGGCGTTCGCCTCGAGGTCACCCGTGCGGGTGGCCATGACCGACTGGTAGTAGTCCCAGCCGGTGTCGTTGATGAGCTGGAAGTCGACCGGCTTCATCCAGTCGGCGACCTCGTTCTCGTAGATGTAGGGCTCGGCCGAGGCGAAGCCCTGCTGCGCGGCCTTGCCCTGGTCGGCGACGAAGTTCGCCGGAGTGCCGTCGTAGCTGCCGTCGGCCTGGGCCTCGGGAACCTGGCCGGACTCCTTCAGGTACTCCATGTAGGTGGAGTCGGCGAAGTAGCGCACGACGGCACCCTTGCTGGTGACGTCCTTGATGCTCTTCGCGTCGGGGTAGGTGGCCGGGTCCCACATGATCATCAGCGGGCTCTTCTCCAGGGGCGCGAACACGGCCGTGGTGGGGAAGTCGGCCGAGTTGGCGATCTGCTCGTCGCTCGAGACGTAACCGAGCATGATGTCGGGGTCCTGGTACATGATCGAGGTCACGGTCTGGAAGCCGATCGCCGGCCCGCCGGAGCGCACCTCGACGTTGACGCCCGTGTACTCGCCCTTGCTGTAGAGCGGGCCGCTGACGCTCTTGTTGCTCGCGTCGACCACCGGGTCGGGGCCGAGCAGCTGGTAGAGGTGGCCGTGCTCGGCCTCGGGGTTCCAGTCGGTCTGCAGCACGACCGTGGCCGGGCAGCCGGCGGCGGCGAGGTCGACCGAACCGATCTCGGCGTCGGATGCGGCGGTCGACTCGGTGCTGGAGGCTCCGCTCGAGCAGGCGGCGAGGGCGACGGCGGTCGCCGCGACCAGTCCGGTCGTGAGCACGAGCCGGGTTCGGGATCTGCGCATTTCATCTCCTAGTGGGTGGTGCGGAATGTGAGTGGTGCAGGTGCGGTGGTGCGTCTTGGGGGAGGTGCGGTGGTGCGGGACGGAGGTCTAGTTGGCCGAGAAGTCGTACCAGCGGCCGACGGCGCGCTTTCCGACCCAGCCGAACAGCGCGAAGATCGCGACTCCGAGCAGGGCGGCGACGAAGATCGTCGCGAACAGCTCGGCCGACCGCAGTCGCGCCGTGTAGGTGCTGAGCAGCGAGCCGAGACCGGGTTCGCCGCGGCGGAAGAAGAAGTCGCCCACGATCGCGCCGACCACGGCCAGACCGGCCGAGATGCGCATCCCGGCGAAGATCGCGGGGAGGGCGGCGGGGAACTCGAGCTTGGTCAGCACGGTCCAGCGGTTGGCCCGCTGCAGCTGGAAGAGCTCGCGCTGGCCGGGGTCGACCGACTGCAGGCCGAACAGGGTGTTCGAGACCATCGGGAACAGGGCGATCATCACGCACACGATGATGCGGGCGGGGTACTCGAACCCGAACCAGAAGCCGATCAGCGGCACGAGCGCGAGAATCGGGATGCACTGCAGCACCACCGCGTACGGGTAGAGCGAGCGTTCCACCCACTTGGCCTGGCTCATCGCGATGGCCCAGACGATGCCGATCACCATGGCGATCGCGAGGCCCACCAGCGCCACGAGAGTCGTGCGCCCGAGCGCCACCATGATCTCGCCGAAGGTCTCCGGGTCGAAGAACGCGGCCACGACCTCGTGCGGTGGAGGCATCAGGAAGCGGCGCTTCTCGTCGAGCACGACGTAGGTGATGGCGTACCAGACACCGATGAGGGCGAGGAAGACCAGCACCGGCGGCAGCCAGGTCATGGTGGCCGACTTCGACTTCTTGACGGTGGCCGGCCGCATCAGCGTGCGGTTCTTCGGCGGTGCCGGAGGCGTGGTGGTCATCAGTGGTGGCCCTCTCGGAGTGCGTGGGAGACCTTGCCGCAGAGCTCGGCGAACTCCGCGGTGAAGCGGATCTCGGGGTCGCGGGGGAAGGGGAACTCCACGGGGAAGGTGTCGACGATCTTGCCGGGGCGACCCGACATCACCACCACCTTCGTGGAGAGGTACACGGCCTCCGAGACGGAGTGGGTGATGAACAGACCGGCGAACTGCTGCTCGGTGAAGAGCTTGATCAGCTCGTCGTTCAGCCGCTCGCGGGTGATCTCGTCGAGCGCGCCGAACGGCTCGTCGAAGAGGAACAGCTCGGGGTCGAGGGTGAGCGACCGGGCGAGGCTCGTGCGCATCTTCATGCCGCCCGAGAGCGTGCGCGGCAGGTGCTTCTCGAAGCCCGACAGGCCCACGAGGTCGATGGCCTGCTTGGCCGTGGCCTTGCGCTTGGCCTTCGGAACCCCGTTCAGCTCGGCGAGGAGTTCGACGTTGGACTGCACGTCGCGCCAGGGCAGCAGGGTCGCGTCCTGGAAGACGTAGCCGATGCGGCTGGTGTCGACCTGGGTGGTGCCCTCGGTGGCGGGGGTGAGTCCGGAGGCGATGCGCAGCAAGGTCGACTTGCCGCAGCCGGAGGGACCGACCACGGTGACGAATTCACCGCGGTTCACCGTCAGGTCGACGCCCTGCAGGGCGGTGGTGCCGTTCGGGAACGTCATGGCGACGTCCTCGAAGTGCAGCAGCTGGCCGGTGGTGGTGGCGGGCGCGGTGGGTGGGGGTGCGATGGACATGGTGCTTCTCACCTCGTTTCGTACTGGGGGTCGGGGGTCTGGATGGCGGTTCGGAGGCCGGCGGCTTCGGCGGAGTCGGCTGACTCGAGGTGGTCGACGGTGATCGGGGCGATGCTCCGCCTCACCTCGCTCTGGGCCACGAGACGGCCCGCGTGCACGACGTACCGGTCGGCGGAGGCGTTCGCGATCGCATCCGACAGGTTCTCGGCGCGCACCGCGAGCAGCTCGGCCTTCAGCCCCGGAGCGATGCCGGCCGCCGGCAGGCTCATCACCGAGCGGGCTCCGGTGCTCACCGCGGCGTAGGCCTCGTCGAGCGTGAGGTGGCCGGCGGTGACGAGCAGCGAGGCGGTCTCGAGCGCGTCGCTGCGGCCGACCGGGTTGAACGGGTCGCGCACGTTGTCGGCGCCGGCGCCGAGCCGCACGCCGGCATCCAGTAGGGCGCGCACCGCGGTGAGTCCGCGCGGGGTGGCGACCGGATGCTCCCAGCCCTGCAGATAGAGGTTGGTGATCGGGAGGGTCACGATGCCGACATCCGCCGCCAGGATGCCCTCGATCAGCGTGCCGAGCTCGACCGGTTCGAGGGTGCCGAGTCGCACGCAGTGCCCGGCGGTGACCGGTCGGTCGGCCGGCCAGTCGCGAACCACCTCGGTGAGCGTGCCCATGGTGACCGGGCCGCCGAGGCTCTCGTCGGTGTGCATGTCGACGCCCACCCCGCGGGTCTCGGCGATGGCGAGCAGCCGGCGCAGGTCGGCGTCGGGGTCGTCGGCCAGGTGCGGGGCGCCGCCCACGAGGTCGACGCCGAGGTCGATGGCCTCGTTCACCTGCTCGTCGGTGGCGTGCGGGCCGGCGAGGGCCACGAGTTCGAGGTCGACCAGCCCGGCGAGCTCGTCGCGCACCCGGGCGAGGGCGCGCACTCCGCGCATCGGGTCGGCTCCGCCGTCGGCCGAGAGCAGGTCGACGTGGCACCGGATGGCGGTCGTGCCGTTCTGCAGCATCGTGAGGGCCTGCCGCCTCGCCCGGTCGGCGATCGACTCCGTGGTCATCGTGGCGGCGTAGCGCTTCCAGGACTCGATGGCCAGCACGAGGTCGCCCATGGGGGGCTCGATCAGGTCCCAGGAGAGGGCCTTGTCGAGGTGGGCGTGCGGTTCGGCCGGGGCGGGCAGCAGGAGGAAGCCGGTGAGGTCGAGGATCGCGTCGGCGCCGGTGTCCGGGTCAGCAGCGGGGTGCGCCTCCGGCCCGTCCTCGGTGGCCGCGACCACGCTCACGACCGTGTCGCCGTCGAGCTCCACGTGCACCACGCGGCCGTCGGCGAGAGTCGCGTTGCGGAGGCTTACGAGGCGGCGGGGGAGAACGGTCATCGTGCAGGTCCTCCCGGGTCGGATGTTGATGGCTTCAACACGGGCCACGCTACGGATGGCTCGTTTCCGGCGTGTAACGCAAGCATTTCCGAATGTTAATTGGGCCGACGCACGATTTCGCTACTGCGGTGGTTGATGGTTACTGTCTCTGTGACCGCCCGTCATCCGCCCGGGCCGATCGGAAGGACACCGCCATCTCCACCGGAAGCGTCGTGCTCGACGAGCAGACCGTGCGCCTGGGCGCACGCATCCGTTCGTTCCGGCTGGCGCGCGGGCTGACGCTCGTGGAACTGGCGCGGCTGGCCGACCTGTCGCATCCGTTTCTCTCGCAGCTCGAACGCGGTCAGGCCCGGCCCTCGATGGTGTCGCTGGAACGCATCGCACGGGCCCTGGGGTCGAGCCAGATCGAGCTCATCGCGGCCGCGACCGACGATCTCGTGCCCTCGAGCGGCACCGCGCGGGTGTCGCTCGTGCGCTCGATGGAGGGTCCGCAGGGCCCGTTCGGCGGCGGCGAGGCGCGCATCCTGGTGCACGGCGACGTGCCGTTCGTGCCGATGGAGTTCCGCGGGTCGAACGTGTCGCCGGGGGAGTTCTACACGCACGAGGAGGACGAGTTCCTGCACGTGGTGAGCGGCCGGGTGCTGGTCGACCTCGGTGACGAGGGCTCGTTCGAGCTCGAGGCGGGCGACTCCATCCACTACGCGGGAGGCACCCTGCATCGCTGGTGCTCGCTCTCCGAGGGCGAGTACCACCTGTTCATCGTGAAGGAGCGGAGGGCCGGCGGATGAGCGGGCTGACCGAGATCGACGCCGTGGTGGCCGAGGTGCGCCCGATCGCCACCGACGTGCGGCTGCTCACGCTGCGGGCGGCCGACGGCGGCGACCTGCCGGCCTGGCAGCCGGGCGCGCACATCGACGTGGAGGTGCAGCCGGGCGTCGAGCGGCAGTACTCGCTCTGCGGCGACCCGGCCGACCGCAGCCGCTACCAGGTGGCGGTGCTGCGCGAACCGGGCGGCCGCGGCGGCTCAGAGCACCTGCACGCCCACGTGGCCGAGGGCGACCGGATCCGCGTGCGCGGGCCGCTGAACCACTTCGCGCTGAAGCCGGTGGTTCCTGGCGGGTCGTACTCGTTCGTGGCCGGTGGCATCGGCATCACCCCGCTGCTGCCGATGCTGCGAGCGGCGTCGGCCGCCGGCATCCCGTTCACCCTCGCCTACGCCGGCCGCTCGCTGGAGCGCATGCCGTTCGTCGACGAACTCGTGGCCGACTACGGTGACCGGGTGTCGGTGTACACCTCAGAGGCCGGGCACCGGCTCGACCTCACGACGCTGTCGGGAGGCTCCGCCGAGGCGCCCGTTGCCGTGTACTGCTGCGGCCCCGCCCGGATGCTCGTCGAGCTCGAGCAGGTCGCCCGCGACGCCGCCTGGCCGGCCGACACGCTGCACCTGGAGCGCTTCGAGGCCCGCGAGGTCACCGAACCGGTGCGGCAGGAGTCGTTCGAGGTGGAGCTGGAGCTCTCGGGCATGACGCTGGAGGTGCCGCCCGACCGCTCGATCCTCGACGTGGTGGAGGAGGCCGGCGTGCTGGTGCTCTCGTCGTGCCGCGAGGGCACCTGCGGCACCTGCGAGACGCCCGTGGTGTCGGGCGAGGTCGATCACCGCGACTCTGTGCTCACCCCGTCGGAGCAGGAGGCGAACGAGGTCATGATGATCTGCGTGTCACGGGCGGCGTGCCCTCGGCTGGTGCTGGAGCTCTGACGACCCGGATGCCGGGGTTCCGGGGTCACTGGGCCGCTTGCCGGGTGGCGAGCAGTTGGGACACCTCGGCGGCGATGGCGTGCTCGTCGTGACCCACCAGGCGGTAGTCGCGCACCACCACCCGGCCGCCCACCACGACGTGACGCGGGCGACGGCCCGGGTTGGTCCAGAGCAGGCCCGCCACCGGGTCGGCGACACCCGCGTCGGCCACGCCCGAGACGTCCCAGACGCACAGATCCGCGGCGGCGCCCGGGCGCAGGTGGCCGAGCTCGGGGCGCCCGAGTCCGGTGGCCGATCCCTCGGTGGCCATCGCGAGCACGGTGCGCGCGTCGACCGGAGGCCCCACCAAGGGAGCGACCTGCATGGCCAGCCGGGCATCCGCCAGCAGGTGGCCGGCGTCGTTGCTGCCGCCGCCGCTGGTGCCGAGGCCCACGGTGATGCCGGCTGCGGCGAGGGCGGCCACCGGCGCGATGCCCCAGCCCATCGGCAGATCGCAGCCGGGGGCATGGGTGGCGGTGACTCCGCGATCGGCGAGCAGGGCGATCTCGGCCTCGGTGACGGCGCACAGGTGCGCCACGGTGACGTCATCCGCCAGCCAGCCCCACTCCTCGAGCAGCTGGAGCGGGCGCTTGCCGTACTTCTCCAGGGCGATCACGACGTCGACCTGCTCGTTGGCCTGGGTTCGACGCCGGAGGCCGTGCTTGGCGGCCACCTCGCCGAGCAGGCGGAAGGTGGCCTCGCCGTCGCTGTGCACGCCGGCCGGGCCCACCGCGACCTGGAGGAAGCCGTCGGGCGTAACGTCGCGGCGGGCGGATTTGTCGGCGGATGCCGTGCCGGTGCCGGTGAGGGTGCCGGTGCCGGATTCGGTGACGGTGTCGCCGAGCAGGGCCGTGGCGATGGCGTCGGCCGAGGCCGCAGCGCGCTCGGGGTCGTCGCGCGCCGAGCCGCGCACGAAGGCGAGGCGGCCGCCGAGACGTCGCGCCGCATCGGCCGTGGCGCGCGCGATCTCCACCGTGCCGGCGAGGTCGGCGTCGGCGGGCCAGTTGAGGTGGTGGTCGGCGATGGTGGTCACCCCGCTCAGCAGGCCCTCGGCCACCCCCGCCCTGGCCGCTGTCGAGGCCGTCTCGGGATCGATGCCGATCTCGGCATATGCCGCGGCCATCGTGGGCAGCCACACGTGCATCGGTACGCCCCGGGTGCCGGGCAGGGTGCGGAAGATCGTCTGCAGCAGGTGGTGATGCGCGTTCACGAGGCCGGGCGTGACGATGCAGCCGGCGGCGTCGAGGGTCTCCACGGGTTCGGTGGCCGGTCCGTCGACTCCGGATGTCGCGGGGCGCGCCGGCACCGTGACTCCCACCTCGAAGCGGCGGGCGTCATCGCCCTTGAGCTCGGTGGCGGCGTCGACCACGATCCGTCGGGCATCGGTGATGATCAGCATGCGGAATTTCTAACAGAGTCATGTGTCAGGCTGATGACGCCGGCCGTTCTGTCGAGGGGGGAATGAGGGCATGCTCGAACTCGCATCATCACTGCTGGACGCGCTCGCCGCCGGCCGCAGCCTGGCGGTCGCCACCGTCATCGAGGTCGACGGCAGTGCGCCGCGGGCGCTCGGCACGTCGATGGCGGTCGACGACGAGGGTCGCGTGATGGGCAGCATCTCAGGCGGATGCGTGGAGGGCGCCGTCTACGACGCCTGCGTGCGGGTGCTGCAGAATGCCGAGCCCGAGACGGCTTCGTTCGGGTTCACCGACGATGACGCCTTCGCCGTCGGGCTCTCCTGCGGCGGGCGGCTGACCGTGTTCGTGCAGACGGTGGCGCTCACGGATGCCGGGCTCGTGCGTGAACTCGAGCGGGCGCGCGACGGGCGCGCCGCCGGTGTGGCGCTGGTTCTGGGCGGTGCGGGCGGTTCTGGTGCCGTGGAGGTGGTGACGGCCGGGTCGCCGGTCGCCTCGGGGCTTCCGACCTCCGCACGGTCTCTGGCGTCGGACGCCCCGTCCGTCTCGCCGACGGGAGACCGGCTCGATCGTGTCAGAGCGGAGTTGCTCGCCGGCATCCGGAGCGGGCGTTCTGAGCGCCGAACGGTCGAGTGCGCGGGCGTGCTCGAGCAGACGGTGCTGCTGGTGAGCGCACCGCCCGCGCGCCTGATCGTGTTCGGCGCGGTCGACTTCTCGGTGGCCCTCTCGAACGCGGCGGCGCTGCTCGGCTACCGCGTGACGGTGTGCGATGCGCGGCCCGTGTTCGCGACGCCGGAGCGCTTTCCGGCGGCCGAGGTGGTGAACCGCTGGCCCACCGACTACCTGCGCGAGACCGAGGTCGACGAGCGCACGGTGCTGTGCATCCTCACCCACGACGACAAGTTCGACGTGCCCCTGATCGAGACGGCGCTCGCGCTCGACGTGGCCTACGTGGGCGCGATGGGGTCGCGGGTCACCCACGAGCGACGCCTCGCCGCACTGCGGGAGCGGGGGCTCGACGACGCGGCTCTGGGGGCGCTGCACTCGCCGATCGGCCTCGATCTCGGGGCGTCGTCGCCCGAGGAGACGGCTGTGTCGATCCTCGCCGAGGTGATCGCGGCGCGCACGGGGGCGAGCGGCCGGGAGCTGCGGCGCATGGCGGGGGCGATCCATCGCGTCGGCGGGGAGCCCGAGTCCGGACGGATCGTTCAGGGTGCCCTCGGATCGCTCGCGGGGAGCCGGGCGTGACCGTGCCCACGGGAGCCGCCGGCGCTGCTGCCGTGTCTGGATCCGCGGGCGTCGCTGTGCCGTCGCCCACCGTCGGCGCGGCGAGGACCGTGATCGAGAACGCCTACGTCGCCACCGTCGACGCGCTGGACACCGAGCACCGCTCGGGCCACGTGGTGATCGAGGGCACCGACATCGTGGCCGTGGGCGCCGGACCCGCGCCGGCCGCGTGGCTGTCCGGCGCATCCGTCACCCGCGTCGACGCCACGGGACACCTGCTCACCCCCGGGCTCGTGAACACCCACCATCACCTCTACCAGTGGCTCACCCGCGGCATCGCCCAGGACTCGATCCTGTTCGACTGGCTCACGGCGCTGTACCCCATCTGGTCGCGCATCACCGCCGACACGGTCGGTGCGGGAGCGCTCGGCGGCATCGCCGTGGGGGCGCTCTCGGGTTGCACCACGATGGCCGATCACCACTATGTGTTCCCGCGCGGCGGCGGCGACATCCTGGGCTCGATCGTCGACGCGGCCTCGACCGTGGGGGTGCGGCTGCACGCCACCCGCGGATCGATGGATCTCGGCGCCTCGCAGGGCGGACTGCCGCCCGACTTCGCCGTCGAGACCACGGCATCGGCGCTTCAGGCCAGCGCCGATGCCGTCGCCCGATTCCACGATCCGTCACGCTCGGCCCTGGTGCGCATCGCGATCGCGCCGTGCTCGCCGTTCTCGGTGACGGCCGAGCTGCTGCGCGAGGCGGCCGTGCTCGCCCGCAGTCTGCCGGGGTCGGTGCGGCTGCACACCCACGGATCGGAGACCGTGGAGGAGGACGCCTTCTGCCTCGAGCGCTTCGGACGCACCCCCACCCAGTACCTCGACGACCTCGGCTGGCTCGGTGACGACGTGTGGATGGCGCACTGCGTGCACCTCGACGAACCCGCCATCGCGCGCTTCGCAGCCACCGGAACCGGGGTCGCCCACTGCCCCTCCTCGAACGCCCGGCTCGCCGCGGGCATCGCCCCGATTCCCCAGTTGCTCGCGGCCGGGGTGCCCGTGGGCCTCGGTGTCGACGGAGCGGCCTCGAACGAGTCGGGGCAGCTCGGCACCGAGATCCGGATGTCGGTGCTGGTGAACCGGTTGCGCGGCGGGGCGACGGCGATGACCGGCCGCGACGCCCTGCGGGTGGCCACCCTGGGCGGTGCCCGGGTGCTCGGCCGCGACAGGGAGATCGGCTCGATCGAGGTGGGCAAGCTGGCCGACCTCGCACTCTGGAAGGTCGACGGCGTCGCGCACGCGGGGATCGTGGACCCGGTGGCGGCGCTCACCCTGGGATCGCAGCCGCCGTTGGCGCTGCTGCTCGTGAATGGCCGGGAGGTGGTGCGCGACGGGGAGCTGACCCGGGTCGACGAACGGGATGTCGCGCGGCGCGTCTCGGGGGCGGTCTCGGCACTGTTGGGGGAGTGAGCGCGCGATTCGAGGGGCCCGGACGGGCCGAGTCGGACGGGCCGAGTCGGGCTGGGCGCGGCGCGTCAGCGCGCCTCGTGGCGCGTCGGTGCGCCTCGGTGCCCGTCGGTGCGCGTCGGCTCAGAGGCCGATCAGCAGGGTCACGGCGATCGCGATCATCACGGCTGCGATCACTCCGTCGAGCACCCGCCACGCCATCGGGCGGGCGAACACCGGCTGCAGCAGCCGCGCCCCGTAGCCGAGGGCGGTGAACCACAGCACGCTGCCGAGGGCTGCGCCGGCGCCGAAGATCCACCGCGAGTCGCCGTGCGAGTTGGCCACCGAGCCGAGCAGCACCACCGTGTCGAGGTAGACGTGCGGGTTCAGCCAGGTCAGGGCGAGGCACGTCGTGACGGCCGCCGTGAGGGATCCGGCGAGGCGGGCGCCACGTGGGCCGTGGGAGGTGCCGGGGCTGCTCGGGGCGTCGGGGCTGCTCTCGGCAGCGGGAATGTGCGGGGTGCCGGGGCTGCTCGCGGTGCCGGGTTCTGGCGCCGACGCGACCAGAGCGCCCGGCCGGATCGCCCGCCGCGCGGCGAGCGCGCCGTACACGACGAGGAAGGCCGCACCCCCGATCCGCGCCACCGTCATCAGCACCGGCGCCTGCTGGAACACCGCCCCCAGGCCCCCGATGCCGAGCGCGATCAGCACGATGTCGGAGATCGCGCACACCGCGACCACCGCTCCCACGTGACGGCGCAGCAGCCCCTGACGCAGAACGAAGGCGTTCTGGGCGCCGATGGCGACGATCAACGACAGACCGAAGCCGAGGCCGGCGAACACGGCGAGAGGGTCGACGGATGCGGTCATGACTTCGACCCTAGACAGCACGCGAGCATCGGCCCAGCTAATGATTCTCACGGTGCATTAGCATCGCTAATCATGATCCTCGACCCGGCCCACCTTCAAGCGCTCCGCGCCGCCGTCGACGAGGGCACCTTCGACGCGGCTGCCCGGGCGCTGTCGGTCACGCCGTCGGCTGTCAGCCAGCGCATCAAGGCTCTGGAGACCGACGTGGGGCGGGTGCTGCTCAAGCGCAGCCGGCCGGTGCGGCCCACGGAGTCCGGCCGCTCGGTGCTGCGCCTCGCGCGACAGTTGGAGGCGTTGTCGGCCGACGTCGCCGGAGAGCTGGGCGCCGAGGGTCTCGTGCGCATGCCGTTGGCGGTGAACGCGGATTCGCTGGCCACCTGGTTGCTGCCCGCCCTGGCGCCGCTCGCGGGCGAGCTGGCGTTCGAGTTCCTGCGCGAAGACGAGGGCCACACCACCGAGCTGCTGCGTGACGGCGCCGTGATGGCCGCCGTCACCGCCGAGGCCGTGCCGGTGCAGGGGTGCTCGTCGACGCTGCTCGGAGCCATGCGGTACCGGCCGCACGCGAGCGAGTCCTTCGCCCGCACCTGGTTCCCGGGCTCCGGTTCCGACCGTTCCGAGGGCTTCGCCACAGCACCGGTGGTGGTGTTCGACCGGCGCGACGAGCTGCAGCACCGCTTCTTGCGCTCACTCCCCGGCGGCGAGCGGTTCGATCCGCCTCGGCAATACGTTCCGGCTTCGGGGGAGTTCGTCGAGGCGGTGCGGTCGGGGTACGGCTGGGGCATGGTTCCCGACCTCCAGCGCACCCCCGACCTGGTCGAGCTGGCACCGGGCGAGGGCATCGACGTGCCGCTGTTCTGGCAGCAGTGGCAACTGCGCACCAGCGCCCTCGACCGAGTCGCCGCAGCAATCGGCGCGGCCGCCTCGACGGCACTCCGCCGGCCAGCCTGACGTCGCCGCAGCAATCGGCGCGGCCGCCTCGACGGCACTCCGCCCGCCAGTCTGACGTCGCCGCACGGGGGCCAGCACCCGTCGGGACTTCGGCGTGGGCGCTGACGCACGGATCCCGCCGTCCTGGCCCACAGGCAGCGCGGACGTCGCGAAACGTGCGCGGACACCCGTGCGTTCGGGCGGCTCGGCACTCAGGCACTGAGGCAGTCAGCGCCTTCAGGCGTTCAGCATCCTCCAGACCCGGTCGCGGGAGATCGGCAGCACGTAGGGCCGCAGCCCGATGGCATCGCGCACCGCGTTGGCCAGTGCCGGCGCCACCGGGTTGTAGGGCGCCTCGCTCATCGACTTCGCCCCGAACGGACCCACCGTGTCCTCCGTCTGGGCGAAGTGCACCTCCGTGGGCGGCACATCGGCGAGCTGAGGCAGATGGTAGCTGCGGAAGACCTGCGTCGTCACCAGACCCTCCTTCAGCAGCATCTCCTCGTAGAGCGCCGAGCCGATGGCCTGCGCCACTCCGCCCTCGATCTGGCCGCGTAGCTGGGCCGGATTCAGGACGAACCCGGCGTCGGCCGCATGCACCGACTGGAGCAGCCGCACCTCGCCGGTGGCCGAGTTCACGGCCACCGCGAACCCGTGCACGTTGAAGGCGATCGAGCGTTTCGCTCCGTCTTCGCTCCCGGTGGCCGTGATGGTGCCGCCCGCCCGTGCCGCCACCTCGGTGAGCGGCACGAAACGCTCGCCGATCCGCACGCCGTCGGCCTCGAGGTGCCCCTCGCTCCACTCCCCGGCGATCTCTGAGGCCGTGCGGAGGATGGCCGCCTTCAACGAGGTGGCCGCCGAATGCAGTGCTTTTCCGGCGACGACGCTCCCCGCAGAGCCGAACGCGCCCGTGTCGTAGCCGGTCGCATCCGTGTCGGACTGCGTGATGCGCACCCGGTCGACCGAGGTGCCGAGCACGCTCGAGGCGATCTGGGTGTGGACGGTGGTTGTGCCGTTGCCGAACTCCGCCGTACCGACGGCGGCCCGGTAGCGGCCGTCGGACTCGAGACTCACGCTCACCGTCGAGAAGTGGCCCCGCGGAGGCATCGTGGCGATCATGGCCGCAGCCACGCCCGTGCCGGTCGTCCACTCCGGGCCGGTGGGCGCCGGGCTTCCGTTGCCCCGCGCCAGCGCCTCCTCGACCAGGTCGAGGCACTGGTCGAGACCGTAGCTGCCGAACACGAGGTCGTCGCCCTCGACGTGCGAGGCCTCGAGAGGCTGGCCGGGGCGCACCACGTTCTTGCGCCGCAGCTCGAAGGGCGTCATGCCCAGCTCGCGGGCCAGCTCGTCCATCGCCGACTCGATGGCGAACGAGACCTGGCCGAGGCCGTACCCGCGGAAGGCGCCGGAAGGGATGTTGTTCGTGTAGACGACCTCGGCATCCACCTTCTTGTTGGCAGCCGTGTAGAGGCTCACCGTCTCGCCCACGCTGTGGAACATCACTCCGGGGCCGTGGTTGCCGTAGGCCCCGGTGTCGCTCAGCACGTCGACGGCGAGAGCCGTGAGAGTTCCGTCGGCGTCGGCCGCGAGCTCGACCGAGACCCGCATCGGGTGCCGGCAGGGAGCGATGGTGAATTCGTCGTTGCGGGTGAACTCGAACTGCACGGGCAGCCCGGTCTTCAACACCGCGAGCGTCACGACGTCTTCGGTGAGGATCTCCTGCTTGCCGCCGAAACCGCCGCCGACGCGAGCCGTGAACACGCGCACGCGCTCCGGGTCGAGCCCGAACACGTGCGCCAGTTCGTCGCGCACCAGGAACGGCACCTGCGAGCTGGTGCGCACCACCAGCCGGCCGTCGTCGTCGAGCCAGGCCACCGACCCGTGGGTCTCGAGCGCGGCGTGCGAGACCCGATGGGTCTGCCAGGTGCCCGTGACGTGGGCCGAGGCGGTGGCCACGGCTGCCGCCACCGAGCCGATCTCGCTGTGCACCGACGCGATCACGTTGCGCTCGGGCTCGGCCACCCGGGACTGGGCGGGGGAGAGGTCGCCGTGGATGAGAGGCGCACCGGGCTGTCGGGCCTCCTCGGGATCGAAGACCGCGGGCAGCAGCTCGTACTCGACCTCGATCAGCCGGCAGGCCTCCTCGGCGATGGCGATGCTGTCGGCCACTACCGCCGCGATGCGCTGGCCGCGGTAACGCACCACCGTGTCGAACAGACGCGTGTCGTCGGGATCGTCGGTGCGGAACTGGTGGCGCCCCGTGGAGTACAGCGTGTCGGGCGCGTCGGCCGCGGTGAGCACCGCGTGCACCCCGGGGAGCGCCTCCGCCGCGGTCACGTCCATCGACAGGATGCGGGCGTGCGCGTGCGGGCTCTGCAGGAGCTTCAGGTGCTTCACCCCGGGAACGGCGACGTCGAGGGTGTATTCCTCCCGGCCGGTCACGATCCGCCGCCCGGCGGGCGCACCGACCGAGGTGCCCACGGTGGCCGGGGTCGGGATGCTGCCCTGCGGCTCGCCGCCGATCGTCTCGGCCGTTGACGCGGTCTCGGTCGTTGACGCGGTCTCGGCGGTCGACGCCGTCTCGGGGGCTGCCTCGGCGCGTGCTCCGGCATCCGGAACCGTGTCGAGGCCACGCCGAGCCGACTTCGTGGTGATCACGCGGCCCTCGGCCGGCGGATGAGCGTGCCCGGCCGACGCACAGACCCCGGCGCGGATGGCGTCTTCCACGGCGCGGTACCCCGTGCAGCGGCACAGGTTGCCTTTCATCAGCCGGGGCAGGTCGTCGAGCTGTTCGGGCTTCAGTGTGGTGGCCGTCACCACCATGCCCGCCGTGCAGAAGCCGCACTGGAAGCCCGCATGGTCGACGAAGCTCTGCTGCATCGCACTCAGGTCGTCGGGGTCGCCGAGCCCGGCCACGGTGGTGACGACCCGGTCTTCGGCCCGGTAGGCCGGGTACACGCAGGAGTGCACGGGTGTGCCGTCGACGATCACCGAGCACGCTCCGCAGTCGCCCGAGTCGCAGCCCTTCTTCACCTCGAAGTGCCCCTGATCGCGGATGAAGGTGCGCAGGCTCTGCCCCGGTGCCGGCTCGGCCTCGTGCTGCCGGCCGTTCATGACGAATCTCATCGCGCGTCTCCCTCGGTCGCCGCAGCGCGGGTGGTGGTGTAGTCGCTCTGCGGCGCCTCACCCGGCGGCAGACCGAGCTCGACCCGCACCTCTTCGGCCAGCAGCCCCGAGACCGCGCGACGCCAGTCGGCCGCACCGTGCGGGTCGGTGAACCAGCTCCCGATGTCGCCCATCGCCTGCGCGAGCGATTCGGCATCGGGCAGCTCGTCGAAGCGCAGCTGTTCGGGATGCGCGGTGGCACCCGTCACCGTGACGACGAAGCGGCCGTCGGGGTCGAGACGGCCCACGACCACCGAGCCCGAACGACCGATCGGCGACAGCGCGATCTTGCGGTAGGCCGTTCGCGCCCGGAGAGACGACAGCGGCACGTGCAGCGACCGCAGAACGTCGCCGTCGCCGAGCGCGTTGGCCGTGTTGCCCGTCAGGAAGGAGGCCACGGGCATCCGCTCGTCGCTCCCGTCGGCACGCCAGACGAGCGCCTCGGCGTCCAGCGAGGAGAAGAGCGAGGTCATCGGCCCGGCCGGGAGCGAGGCGCAGATGTTGCCGCCCACGGTGGCCGTGTTCCAGACCTTGAACGAGCCCAGCAGTGCCGTGCAGCACTGGAACAGCAGCGGATGAGCCGGCCATCCCGCATCCGGCAGTTCTGCCAGCTCGGCCAGTGTGCAGGTGGCGGCCACCTCGAGCCCCTCGTCTGAGAGCACGAACGACGGCCAATTCATGGTCATCAGGTCGACCAGGGCGGTGAGGTGGTCTTGCCGCTCGGAGAACAGCCACGAACCCCCGGCGAGCGGAGCGACGCCGGCACCCAGGAGGGCGAGGTCGGCGCGGTCGCGGGCCGGGGTGATGGCGGTGACGGTGTTGAGATCCACGTGGTGCTCCGTTCGGTGCTGCTGCAGAACTCAGTGAACCCCAGCTATGTGTCTGAGATGTAACAGACGCGGTTTCTGGGGAGGAATTCGTTACCCGGGAGATTGTGCAGAACCAGACCGGTTCAGCCGAGCGAGGCCACCCATTCCGTGCTGCCGTCGTCGAAGCGCTGCTCCTTCCAGATCGGCACGGTCTGCTTCACGTCGTCCACGAGAGCCGCGCAGGCGGCGAACGCATCCCCCCGATGGGCGGCCGAGACCGCGCAGGCGAGCGCGAGGTCGCCGACCACGAGATCGCCGGTGCGATGCACGATCGCCACCATCACTTCGGGGTGCGCGGCGGCGATGCGCTCGGCCGAGGCTCGGATCGCGTCGGCGGCCGAGGGATGCGCCGTGTAACTCAGAGCGGTCACCCCGCGCCCCTCGTCGTGGTCGCGCACCACGCCCGCGAACGTCACGACGGCCCCGGCGGTGGCGTGCTCGACCGCTGCGGAGCACTCCTCCAGGGCGATCGGATCCGCGGCGATGCGCGCCACGCGCACCCGATCGACGGCCTCGTTCCGCGAAACTGAGGGAATGTCAGTCGCTCCGGGCATGATCTCCTCCATGGATCTGATCGACGAGATGAACGAGCACCCCGTCCAGCACCGAGAGCCCGTCGCGTACGCCTCCCCGAGACCCGGGGAGGTTCACGACCACGGTCGTGCCGGCCACTCCGGCGAGCCCGCGCGAGAGCACGGCCTTCGGGGTGTGCGGGGCACCGATCCGCCTGATCTCCTCGGCGATGCCGGGTACCTCGAAGTCGAGCACGGCACGGGTCTGCTCGGGGGTCCTGTCGGTGGGGGAGGCTCCGGTGCCGCCCGTCGTCACCACCAGGTCGTCGCCGCGTTCGATCGCGGCCCGCAACTCCTCGCCCACCGGGGGCCCGTCGGGCACCACGGCGACGGATGCGGTCCACCCGCGTTCCTGCAGCCACGCCGAGATCACCGGTCCGGTCGTGTCCTCGTACACCCCGGCCGAGGCGCGGTTCGAGGCCACCACGACGTGGGCCGTCCGATGCGGGTCAGCGCCGGCGCGTTCCGTGTGTCCGTTCATCCTCGGCTCCAATCGCCGCTCTGGCCGCCCGACTTCGCCAGCACCTCGATGTCGGTGACCCGGGCGCCCCTGTCGACCGCCTTGATCATGTCGTACACCGTCAGCGCCGCCACCGAGGCGGCGGTCAGCGCCTCCATCTCCACCCCCGTGACGCCGGTGGTCTTCACCGAGGTCGTGATGCGCACGCTCGACTCGGCGATCTCGAACTCCACGCTCACCCCGGCGATGGGCAGCGGATGGCACAGCGGAATGAGATTCGACGTCTGCTTGGCCGCCATGATCCCGGCCACCCGCGCGACGGCGAGCGGTTCGCCCTTGGGCAGCGACCCCGAGGCCAGCAACGCGATCACGTCGGGTCGGGTGTGCACCACCGCCTGGGCGCTCGCCACCCGTTTGGTCACCGCCTTGTCCGACACGTCCACCATGTGGGCGGCGCCGTCGGGGGTGACATGCGTGAGTGCGGAACCGTCAGCCATCGATCCTCCAGTAGTCCAGTTCGTCGCCCGGGGCCACCGAGGCCGTGCCCAACCCGACGTGCACGAGCACGCTCGACTGCGCATAGGAGTGCAGCAGGTGGCTCGAGGCGCCCCCGACCAGCTCCAGCACTCCGTCGTCGTCGACCCGACCGCGACGCAGCTGATGATGGCCGGGGGGCGAGTCGAAGCCCACGGCGGCGCGTCCGCGACGGTTCTCGCGAAGGGTCTTCGACGCTCCACTCGCCGCAAGCAGCGCTGGTCGCAGGAAGGCTTCGAACGAGACGAGGGCGCTCACCGGATTGCCGGGCAGGCAGATCACGGGCCGACTGACGGCAGCGCCAGTGGCGTCCACCGCCAGCTCTGCCAACCCGAACCCCTGCGGGCCACCGGGTTGCATCGCCACCTTCATGAAGTCGACGCCGAGGGGCCCGAGCGCATCGCGAACCACCTCGCGCGCTCCTGCACTCACGCCGCCGACCGTCACCACCACGTCGTGCTCCTCGGCCTCGCCGGAGAGGAGGGCGAGCAGGTCGCTCGCGTCGTCGGAGCGGCACGGCCGCGGTGTGACGGCGCATCCGATCGACAGCAGAGCCACCGTGAGCGCGGTCGAGTTCGCGTCGAAGATCTGCCCGGGCTCGAGCGCCGAACCGGGCTCGCGGATCTCGTGCCCGGTCGACACGAGCAGCACCCGCAGGCGGCGCCGCACCGTGACCTCGATGGCCCCGGCACCCGAGAGCACGCCGTACTGCGCGGCACCCAGCATCGTGCCCGCGGTGAGCAGCACCTCTCCGGCCGCGACATCGCTACCGGCCCGACGCACGAAGGTGCCGGCCGCGACCGGTTCGGCGAACGACACCACGGGGCGCGGGCGCACGGTTCCGGGGTCGCCTCCCGAGGCCGCCACGACGTCGTCCGGCGGGAACACGGGAGGGTCGGCCTTCTCGATCTGAACGACGGCATCGGCGCCGGAGGGAAGCGCGGCGCCGGTCATGATGGGCGTGGCCGTTCTCGGGGTATGGCTGCCGAACGGGTCACCCGCCGCGATGCGGTCGGCGACGCTCAGGCTCACGGGCGCATCGGATGCGGCGCCCGCGAGATCGGCCGCGAGCACGGCGTAGCCGTCCATCTGCGAGTTGTCGAACCCGGGCAGACTGGTCGGGGCGACCAGGTCGGCGGCCAGTACCCGGTTCGCGTAGAGCTCCGGATGCGCGGCGATCCCCGCCGCATCGACCGAGAGCGTCTCGCTCCCCAGCCCGGCTCCGACCTCGGCCAGGAGCCCGGTGATCTCGCGCCGGTGCTGCTCGATCGTTCGCATCTCCCCAGTGTGCCCCACCCGACCTCCCGCCCGCTCCCGACGCTCGTCCCGAACGCCAGGTCGGTCGGCGTCGTGTGCTCTGCCGAGAGGAGCCCGTGCAGCCGGTCCCGCCGCCCGGATGGTTCCGAACTGCGCACCTCCCGGCGGGTGAGCGTGAGGCGCCCGCCGGCCGTGCTCGGCGTAGAGCCGAACAGGCCCGCCGATGCCCGCCTCGGCACCGAACACCATTCATGTCCCCTTCCACACACCCCGACGACCGAGCGATCACGCGGGTGGCGGGCGGCCCCGTCCCCCGCGCAGCGGGCCGGCCGGAGACGCGGGTCGAGAGGCCATCGGCGGTGGCAGCCGGGAGTGCCGCCCTGGTTCTCCGGGGACCAGCCTCACGGGCATCCGGAGCGCTTAGGCTGGAGCGATGACCGTGGCCCTGGGCATTCCGAGCGCGAAGCTCATCCGCACGGGCCCCGCGCGCCCGGCAGGTTCGTCGCCGACGGATGCGGCTCGGGCCGAGCGCGGCCCGGTCGTCCTGCCGTCAGACCGGCCCGACGCATCCGGGTTGATCGACCGCTACGGGCGCTCGGCCACCGACCTCCGCATCTCCCTCACCGACCGCTGCAACCTGCGCTGCACGTACTGCATGCCGGCCGAGGGGCTGCCGTTCCTCCCTCCGCCCGCGCTGATGTCGCTGGAGGAGATCACGCGCTTCGCGCGCATCGCCGTCACCGACTTCGGCGTACGGCAGGTGCGGTTCACCGGCGGCGAGCCGTTGCTGCGCAAAGACCTCGTCGAGATCGTGCGCGCGGTAGCCGGCCTCGAACCGCGCCCCGAGATCTCACTCACCACGAACGCCATCGGGCTCTCGAGCCGGGCCGAGGCGCTCGCCGAGGCGGGGCTCACCCGCATCAACGTGTCGCTGGACTCCATCGAGCCGGAGACCTTCGCGAAGATCACCCGCCGGCCGTTCCTCAGCCGGGTGCTGGCCGGAATCGACGCCGTGGGCGCGGCGGGGCTGGTGTCGACGAAGATCAACGCAGTGCTCATGCCGGGAATCAACGACGACCAGGCCGTCGAGCTGCTGGAGTGGGCCCTCGCGGGCGGGCATCAGCTGCGATTCATCGAGCAGATGGCGCTCGACGCCGATCACACCTGGTCGCGCGATGCGATGATCACGGCCGACGGCATCCGGCAGCGCCTGGGCGTTCGCTACCTGCTGACGCCCGACGACGCCCCGCGCGACGGCGCTCCGGCCGAACTGTTCCAGGTGCGAGAGCGATCAGCGGGCCCCGAGGGGCGGATGCTCGGGCTTGTCGGCATCATCGCTTCCGTGAGCGAACCGTTCTGCTCCGACTGCCGCCGCACCCGGCTCACCGCCGAGGGCGCCGTGCGCAGCTGCCTGTTCTCCCACACCGAGACCGACTTGCTGGGCCCGCTCCGCGCGGGAGCCGACGACCGCGAACTCGCCGATCTCTGGCGTGGTGCGATGTGGGCGAAGCCGGCCGGCCACGAGATGAACTCGGTCGGGTTCGCGCAGCCCGACCGCCCCATGAGCGCCATCGGAGGCTGACGCGTGATCACTGTGAGGTACTTCGCTGCGGCGAAGGCAGCCGTCGGCCTGTCCGAGGAGCGCCGCGACGACGCCGGCACCATCGGCGACCTGCTCACCCGGGTGGCCGGCGGGGCTCCGGATGCCGCGGCGACCGCAGCGGTCTTCGCCCGCTGCTCGTTCCTGCACAACGGCCGTGCCACCACCGACCCTCGAACCCCGCTCGTGCCCGGCGACACCCTCGACGTCCTCCCGCCCTTCGCCGGCGGCTGACCCCCCGTCCCGCCCCCCCCCCCCGCGACTCGTCCTAAATCGCCCCAAAACGCCGCGCCTCCGACCCATTCGGGACAAGTCGCGAGGATGCGCATCCCCGGATCCCCAAAGGTGCGGCGGCGACCCCCCTTGATCGAGCGGAGCGCGGCGGCGTGACGGCGCGATCCGCGTGTGAGCGGCCAGAACATGAGGAGCCGAGAACCTCACCGCGAGGTTCGCCGCAGAGGCGGCGGCGAACAAAACAACTCAGTACCGCGGCGCCTCAGGGTCGACCTCGCGCGACCAGGCGTCGATGCCGCCCTGCACGAACGTGACATCGGTGTAGCCGTTGGCCCGCAGCAGGGCGGCGGCGCGCTGCGACCGGGCGTCGTGGTGGCAGTGCAGCACGATCTTCTCCTCGGGCGGGAGGATCTCGCGGGCCTGGTCGCTGAGGATCTGCCCGAGCGGAACGAGTTGCGCCCCGTCGATCGACACGAGCTGGTGCTCGTGCGGCTCGCGCACGTCGACCAGCACGAAGTCGGCCTCGCCCCGGGTGCGGGCCTCCAGCATCGACGCGAGCTCGGGGGCCGTCACGGAGGGCACAGAGGAATCCTGGTCAGGAGAAGAAGCCACGGAGGCCTGCCTTTCGAAGAGGGCGGTGCCTGGGCCGTTCGACCCCGACCCCTGGTTGGTGTAGCTGTACGGTTCGCCGATGTTCGCGGCCCCCCGGGTGCGCCGGCCGCCTGGGGTGTCGCGGTTGGCGGCTTTCCCGAAGGCCACCTCGCGCCAGGATGCGTCGAGGGCGTCGTGCACGACCATCCGGCCGAGCAGGGGCTGGCCGTAGCCGCCGATCAGTTTGAGGGTCTCGGTTGCCATCACGGCACCGATCGCTGCGCACACCGGTCCGAGCACGCCCGCCACCGAGCAGGTCTCTCCGGCGTCGGCGTCGGGCTGTTCGGGGTAGAGGTCGTCGAGGGTGCGGTCGAAGCCGTCGGGCGCGGTCGCCCAGAACACGGTCACCTGCCCGTCGAACCGCAGCACCGAGCCCCACACGAGCGGTTTGCCCACGAGGGCGCACGCGGCGTCGACCACGTACTGCACCTCGAAGTTGTCGGTGCCGTCGACCACCACATCGTACTCCGACACGAGTTCCAGCACCGTGGCCGGCGTGACCTCCTCGTCGTGCTCGACCACGTCGACCAAGGGGTTCAGGGCCCGCACCGACGCGGCCGCCGACGCCACCTTGCGGTCGCCCACCCGCGCATCCGGGTGGATCGTCTGCCGCTGCAGGTTCGACACCTCCACCGTGTCGTGGTCGGCGATGCCGATGGTGCCCACTCCCGCCGCGGCGAGGTACTGCAGCACGGGGGAGCCGAGCCCGCCGGCGCCCAGCACGAGCACCCGGGCATCCTTGAGCCGGCGTTGGCCGTCGATGCCCACGTGCGGGAGCGAGATCTGGCGGGCGTAGCGCACGAGCTCGGCGCGGGTGAGCTCGGCGCCGGGCGACACGAGGGCGGGCAGCGTCATCCCTCCAGCCTACGTGCGTCTCGCACGCACCCTGTCGTCCACGGTGGAGCGCAGAACGTGCTCCCCGCGCGGGTTTCGCTACCCGGTCGCGGGTCATGCCCCCACGACCGGGCCGCGTGGCAGGATCTTGCGCATGCCGATCCGCCTGCGACTGACCACGACGGATGACCCCGTGTTCCGGGTTCTCGCGAGCGAACAGGTGCGCGAGGTCATGAGACGGTACAGCAGCGACGATCCGGGCCCCGACGTGCCCGGCGGCCTGCCGGCCTACGTGGCCGAGGACGTCGGCCCCGACGAGGAACGCGCGCACGACCGCGTGCACGACAGCGAGCACGACCGCGTGCACGGCGCCGAGGATCCCGCCCCTCCCACCCCGCTCGGGTGCGTCGCCCTCAGCCCTCTGGGTCAGAGCGAGCACCCCTCCGAGACCGGCGCGGCCGAGATCAAGCGCATGTACGTGCGCGAGACCGCCCGTGGCCGGGGCGTCGCGCGCCGGCTGCTCGCCGCTGTGGAGAACCTCGCCGCCGAACGCGGCACGCGCATCCTGAAACTGGAGGTGGGCCAGCGGCAGCCCGAGGCGGTGGCCCTGTACACGAGTGCGGGCTGGCAGCGCATCGACTGCTACGGCTATTGGAAGGACGAACCGCTCGTCATCTGCCTGCAGAAAGTGCTCACCGCCACCCCTGCCGTCGACCGCGCTGCTGGCGTAGCCTGACCGGCATGGCACTCAGATTCGAACAGATCGTCGTCGATGCATCCGATCCGAAGGCGCTCGCCGCCTGGTGGCAGGAGGCCCTGGGCTGGGAGCTCACGTTCGCCAGCGACGACACGGATGACGACCCCGAGTACGAGATCGCCCCCGACGGCCAGTCGCATCCGAGCCTGTTGTTCCTGCACGTGCCGGAGGCCAAGACGGTGAAGAACCGGCTGCACTTCGACTTCGTGCCCGACGACCAGGCCGCCGAGGTCGCCCGGCTCGAGGCGCTCGGCGCCACCCGCACCGAGGTGGGTCAGCAGGACGTGACCTGGGTGGTGCTCGCCGACCCCGAGGGCAACGAGTTCTGCATCCTCAGCGCCCGCTGAGCGGCGAAGCGCCCGCTGACCGGCGAAGCGCCCGCCCGGATCCGCGAAGCGCCCCCCGACCCGCGAGGCGCCCCGCCGACACCCGCGGCCCCCCGCGAGCGCGCCACCCCGCCCCACCGCCCCCCATTCGGTACCGTAGGGTCATCCCACCGATGGAAGGCCGCCCGTGCACCTGAAGAGCTTGACCCTCAAGGGCTTCAAGAGCTTCGCCAACCCCACCACCTTCGCCTTCGAGACGGGCGTCACGGCGGTGGTGGGCCCGAACGGTTCGGGCAAGTCGAACGTGGTCGACGCGCTCGCGTGGGTGATGGGCGAGCAGGGGGCCAAGACCCTCCGCGGCGGCAAGATGGACGACGTCATCTTCGCCGGCACCTCCACCAAGGGCCCGCTCGGCCGCGCCGAGGTCACCCTCACCATCGACAACGCCGACGGCGCGCTGCCCATCGAGTACTCCGAGGTCACCATCCGGCGCACCCTGTTCCGCAACGGCGGCAGCGAGTACGCCATCAACGGCGACGCCTGCCGTCTGCTGGACGTGCAGGAACTGCTGAGCGACTCCGGTCTCGGCCGCGAGATGCACGTCATCGTGGGCCAGGGCCAGCTGGATGCGGTGCTGCACGCGACTCCCGAGGGCCGGCGCGGTTTCATCGAAGAGGCCGCGGGCATCCTGAAGCACCGTCGTCGCAAAGAGAAGACGCAGCGCAAGCTCGAGGCCATGCAGGCCAACCTCACCCGGCTCTCCGACCTGGCCGGCGAGATCCGGCGGCAGCTCAAGCCGCTGGGGCGCCAGGCCGAGATCGCCAAGGAGGCCCAGTCGATCGCCGCCATCGTGCGCGACGCCAAGGCGCGCCTGCTGGCCGACGAGGTGGTGGCCCTGCGCACCGCCCTCGACGCCGCGGCCCGCAGCGAGAACGAGCGGCACTCCGAGCGCATCGTGCTGCAGGAACGGCTCGAGCAGAACCAGCTGCGCATCACGCGCATCGAGCAGGCCCAGGTGGGCGACGCCGTCGATCTCGCCCGGCGCACCGCCTTCGGTCTCGAGTCGGTGCAGGAGCGCCTGCGCAACCTCTACAACCTGGCCACCCAGCGACTCGCGCTGCTCGGCGGTGAAGACGCGGTTCCGGATGCGGGGCCGAGCGTCACCCCCGGCATGGTGGCCGACTCCCGCGACGAGGTGGTGCGTCTGCAGGGCGAGGTGGCCGGGGCGCAGGCCGCCTGGGAGGCCGCCAAGACCGCCACGCAGCGGGCCCGCGGCTCGCTCGACGCCCTCGACGAGCAGATCGCCTTCCAGAGCTCGCTGGTGTCCAAGCACGACCTCGAGCTGTCCAAGCTCACCGGGCAGCTCGAGTCGGCCAACTCCCGGCTCGCCGCGGTGCGCGGTGAGGTGCTGCGGCAGCAGAACGCGCTCGATGCGGCGGCGGCCCGGCGCGATGCGGCGCAGGCGGAGTTCGCCCGCGCCGAGGCGCAGGCCGCCGAGGTGCAGATCGACGAGACCGACCTCGACGAGGCCTACGAGTTCGCCCAGGCCGCCGTGTTCGAGGCCGAGGCCGAGATCGAGCGCCTGCGCGACGAACTGCACACCCACGAGCGGGAGCGCGACGCCCTCGCTGCCCGCACCAGTGCCCTCACGATGGCGCTCGACCAGAAAGACGGCTCGGCCGACCTCGTGGCCGCCCGGCTCGACGGCGTCCAGGGGCTGGTGGCCGAGCACGTGAAGGTGCGGCCCGGTTTCGAGGCGGCCGTCGCGGCGGCGCTCGGCAGCCTCGCCGACGCCGTGCTCGCCGACGACGTCGACGCCGCCGTCCGCGCCGCACAGACGGCCGCCGAGGGCGATCTCGGGCGGGTGGAGCTGATCATCGCCAACCCTCCGTCGACCCCGGTTCCGGATGCCCGTCCCACCGGGTTGGCCGGCGCCTCCGGCGTCACGCCCGCCGCCGACGTCGTCACCGCTCCGGCCGGTGTGCTCGGGGTGCTCGCCGCCACCTGGATCGCCGACGACCTGGAGGCCGCACGCCGCGCCTGGGCGGGCATCGAGACCGACGGGCACGGCGCATCCGCCGGCCTCACCCTGGTGACCAGGCAGGGCGAGGTGCTCACCCGGTACGTGCTGCGCGGGGGATCGGGCGCCACGCGCTCGCGGATCGAGCTGGTGGCCGAGCGCGACACGGCGGCCGTACTGCTCGACGAGGAGACGTCGGGCGTGGAGCGGGCCCGGTTCGCCCTCGCCGAGCAGCGCGGGATCGCCCAGGTGGCGAAGGAGCAGTCCCAGGCGGCGCTGGCGGCTCTGCGCGAGCACGACTCCCGGCTGGCCGCCCGCACCGAGCAGTTGGGGCGCCTGCGCGCCCAGGTGGAGGCGGGGTCGGGCGAGTTGGAACGACTCCAGAAGGCGCTCGTGGCGGCCACGCAGTCGGTGACCGAGGCCGAGCAGGCCGCCGATCGGGCGCGACGCGAGCTCGACGCCGTTCGGGAGCGGCCGCGTCCGGTGCTGGACGTGAGTTCGCGCGACGGGTTGCTCGCCGAGCTCGAGGCCGCGCGTGACCGCGAGGTCGAGGCGCGACTCGGAGTGGAGACCGCCCGCGAGCGCGTGCGGGCCGAGCAGGCGCGCACGGCGGCGCTCGAGAAGCAGCTCGAAGCCGATCGGGCGGCGGCCGAGGCTGCGGCGCGGCGCGCCGTCATCCGTCGCCGGCAGATCGCCGCGGCGACCGACGTGGCCGAATCGCTGCCCGCCGTGCTCGCGTCGGCCGACCGGTCGGTGACCGAGGCGAAGGTGCTGCTGGCGCAGCGCGAGGCCGAGCGTGCCGAGCAGAACGAGGAGCTGGTGGCGCTCCGGCGCGACGAGGCCGGGCTCCGCCAGCGCCTTCAGGCCATCACCGAGAACGTGCACGGGCTCGAGCTGCAGATCTACGAGAAGAAGCTGCACCTGTCGAGCCTGCTCGAACGGGCGGGCTCCGAGCTCGGCCTCGTCGAAGATGTGCTGGTGGCGGAGTACGGCCCCGACCAGCTCATCCCCGACCCCCGCGACTCGTCCCGAAACGGGCCGGAATCGCCAGATTCGGCCGAATTCGGGACGAGTCGCGAGGGGCAGGAGAGCGACGGGCAGGAGAGCGAGGAGGGCGCGGAGCCCGAAGATGACGAGCCCCGCGGTGTGCCGTTCGTGCGTGCCGAGCAGCAGCAGCGCCTGGCGAAGGCCGAACGCAAGCTCGCCGAGCTCGGCCGGGTGAACCCGCTCGCCCTGGAGGAGTTCGCCGCGCTCGAGCAGCGTCACGGCTTCCTCACCGAGCAACTCACCGACCTCACCAACACCCGCAAAGACCTGCTCACGATCATCGAGGAGATCGACGAGCGCATGCAGACCATTTTCGAGAGCGCCTTCGACGACACCCGCGAGGCCTTCGCGAAGGTGTTCCCCGTGCTCTTCCCGGGCGGTACGGGGTCGATCTCGCTCACCGACCCGGCGAACCTGCTCACCACCGGCATCGAGGTGAGCGTGCGGCCGGCCGGCAAGAAGATCGAGCGGCTGTCGCTGCTCTCGGGTGGCGAGCGGTCACTGGCGGCCGTGGCGCTCCTGATCGCCATCTTCAAGGCCCGCCCCAGCCCGTTCTACATCATGGACGAGGTGGAGGCGGCCCTCGACGACGCCAACCTCGGCCGACTGCTGACCATCTTCGACGACCTGCGCCAGACCAGCCAGCTCATCGTCATCACCCACCAGAAGCGCACGATGGAGATCGCCGACGCGCTCTACGGCGTCTCGATGCGCCAGGACGGCGTCTCGGCCGTGGTCGGCCAGCGCGTCGGCCCCTCCGAACCCGCCTGAGCCGCCGCCCGGCGGACAACGACGAACGTCGCCGCAACCCCGCCCGATGGGGCAGAGGTCACGGCGACGTTCGAGGAAGTCCGCGAGCTAGTGCGTCGAGGGCGCGCTCTCGATCTCGGTGCGGTCGCCCGACCACAGCGTGTGGAACGTGCCCTCGCGGTCGACCCGCTTGTAGGTGTGCGCGCCGAAGAAGTCGCGCTGACCCTGCACCAGAGCGGCCGGCAGCCGCTTCGAGGCGAGCGAGTCGTAGTACGACAGCGCCGCACCGAACCCGGGAACCGGAACGCCCGAGAGTGCCGCCGTCGACACCACCCGGCGCCAGGCCGCTTCGCCCGTCGCCACAGCCGAGGCGAAGTACGGGTCCTCCAGCAGCGTGGCGAGACCGGGGTTGTTCTCGTAGGCCTCCACGATGCGGTTCAGGAACTGCGCGCGGATGATGCAGCCCGCGCGCCAGATCTTCGCCACCGCGCCCTTGTCGATCTCCCAGCCGTACTGGGCGGCACCGGCGATGATCTCGTCGAAGCCCTGCGCGTACGCGACCACCTTCGACGCGTAGAGGGCGGCGCGGATGTCGTCGGCGAAGCTGTCGACGTCCACCTCCACCACCGAGGGCCGCGAGGTGATGGTGGCCTGCACGGCGGCGCGCTGCTCGGGCTTGGACGACACCGAGCGGGCGAACACGGCCTCGGCGATCCCCCCGACCGGCACGCCGAGGTCGAGGGCGTTCTGAACCGTCCACGCACCGGTGCCCTTGGCGCCGGCCTCGTCGAGCACGATGTCGACGAAGGGCTTGCCGGTCGAGGCGTCGACCTGCTTCAGGATCTCGGCCGTGATCTCGATCAGGTACGACTCCAGGTCGCCCGAGTTCCAGGCCTCGAACACCTCGGCCAGCTCGGCGGGGGAGCGCTTGGTGATGGTGCGCAGCAGGTCGTAGGCCTCCGCGATGAGCTGCATGTCGGCGTACTCGATGCCGTTGTGCACCATCTTCACGAAGTGGCCGGCGCCGTCGGTGCCGATGTGGGTCACGCAGGGCTCACCCTCCGCCACCGCGGCGATCGACGACAGGATGGGCCCGAGGGTCTTGTAGGCCTCCACGGTTCCGCCGGGCATGATCGACGGGCCCTTCAGCGCGCCCTCCTCGCCGCCCGAGATGCCGGTGCCCACGAAGTGGATGCCGGTGGCCGACACGTCCTTCTCGCGGCGGATGGTGTCGTGGAAGTTGGCGTTGCCGCCGTCGACGATGATGTCGCCGGGCTCGAAGCGCTGGGCGAGTTCGGAGATGACCGCATCCGTGCCGGCGCCGGCCTGCACCATGATGATGGCGGTGCGGGGCTTGGCGAGCGACGCCACGAAGTCGTCGACCGACTCCGAGGCCACGAAGCAGGCTTCGGGATGCTCGGCGACGAGCTTGCGGGTGCGCTCGGGCGAGCGGTTGTACACGGCCACGGTGTTGCCCTCACGGCTGGCGAGGTTACGGGCCAGGTTCGAGCCCATCACCGCCATCCCGACGACTCCGATATTGGCGGTTCCAGCTGACGACATTCGGGCTTCTCCTCACAAGAAAGTGAACCCTTCCAGCGTAGTAGAGCGGATGCGCTAGGCTGGGCAATTGAACTTCGGCGAGGGATGCGCACGCAACCGCGAGCATCCGTTATCGACGCGGTGGACTGGGCCTAATACGTCTTTCCTCTCGCTTCACGCGGTCGAGTTGAATCACTGACACACGAGGCGGGCCCAGAGCTCGCACACGAAGGAGCATCACCATGGCTGACGACACCAAGGTCACCGCAGAGACCCGCACCCAGTTCGGCAAGGGCTTCGCCCGCCGCACCCGCGCCGCCGGCCGCATCCCGGCCGTCATCTACGGTCACGGCACCGAACCGCAGCACATCACACTGCCCGGCCACCAGACCGCGCTCATCCTGCGTAAGTCGAACCAGGTGCTCGAGCTCACCATCGACGGCGTCGAGTCGCTCGCCCTGGTGAAAGACGTGCAGAAAGACCCCGTGCTGCAGGTCATCGAGCACATCGACCTCATCGTCATCCGCAAGGGTGAGAAGGTGCAGGTCGAGGTGAACGTGCACGTCGAGGGCGAGCCGGCTCCCGGCACCATCGCCACGCAGGACTCGCAGACCGTGCTGCTCGAGGTGCTCGCCACGAGCATCCCCGAGAGCGTCTCGGTGTCGGTCGAGGGCCTCGAAGACGGCACCGTCGTGCGTGCCGGCGACATCCAGCTGCCCGAGGGTTCCACGCTCATCACCGACGAAGAGGTTCCGGTCGTCGTGGTCTCGATCCCGGTCGAGGAGACCGACGACGAGCCCGCCGAGGGCGAGGGCGAGGCCGAGTCGGTCAGCCCGGCTCCCGCCGACGCCGAGTAAGACCGCCCCACACGGCTCTGACGAACAGACGACGGTCGATCGAGTGACTGACTCCGATCTGCGCCTCGTGGTCGGGCTCGGCAACCCCGGGCCCGGCTACGCGGCGAACCGTCACAACGTGGGGCAGATGGTCACGGCCGAACTGGCCGGGCGGATGCGCTCCACGTTCAAGAACCACAAGTCGAATGCGCGGGTCGCCGAAGGACGTGTCGTCCCCGGTGGCCCGCGTTTCGTCGTCGCGAACCCGAACACGTACATGAACGTGTCGGGCGGCCCGGTGAACGCGCTGCTGAAGTTCTACGGGCTCACCCCCGAGCAGCTCATCGTGGTGCACGACGAGCTCGACATCCCGTTCGACACCATCAAGCTCAAGCAGGGCGGCGGTCACGGCGGCCACAACGGCCTGCGCGACATCATCGCGGCCACCGGCAGCGCCGACTTCGTGCGCGTGCGCGTGGGCATCGGGCGCCCGCCCGGCCGCATGCAGGCGGCCGACTTCGTGCTGCAGAACTTCACCGCCGCCGAACGCCAGACCCTGCCGATCCTGGTGGCGGATGCCGCCGACGCGGTGGAACTCATCGCCGGCAGCGGCCTCACCGCCGCCCAGCTCAAGTTCCACACGAGCGCCTGACGGCGCGCACTCCCGGGTGTCGGCGGCGGCGCGTAAAATGAGTTCAATGATCCTCAAGGGCTTTGTCGATGCGCTCTCACGCGCCTCCACCGTCGAGAAGGCCCTGGTCAACGGCGGGCGTGACAGCGACTTCTCGCTCACCGAGGGCCTTCGCGCACCGTTCCTCGCAGCCATGATGGATCGCCGCATCGAGCGCGGGCTGCCCGCCGCGATGCTCGTGGTCACCGCCACCGGCCGGGAGTCGGAGAAGCTGCGCGAGTCGCTCGCGAGCTTCCTGCCCGAGGCCGAGATCGTCGAGTTCCCCGCGTGGGAGACGCTGCCGCACGAGCGGCTGAGCCCCAGTGCCGAGATCGTCGGGAAGCGCATCGACGCGCTGCGACGGTTGCGCGCCTGGGGGGCGGCCGACGAGAGCACGCGCCGACCGCTCGTGGCGGTCGCATCCGTTCGCGCCGCCCTGCAGCCGATCGCCTCGAACCTCACCGAGCTCGAACCCGTGCACCTCGCCAAGGGCGCCCGCGGGTTCGACCTCTCGGCCCTGTCGCTGCAGCTGGTGGAGCTCGCCTACTCGCGGGTCGACATGGTCACCCGGCGCGGCGAGTACGCGGTGCGCGGCGGGATCCTCGACGTGTTCCCGCCCATCGCCGAGCACCCCTACCGGGTCGACTTCTTCGGCGACGAGGTCGACGAGATCCGCGCGTTCTCGGTGGCCGACCAGCGGTCGTTGCCGGATGCGGTGGGCGACGTCGACCTGCCGCCGAGCCGCGAGCTGCTGCTGAGCGACGGGGTGCGCCAGCGCGCCCGTGAGATGCAGCACGAGTTCCCGAGCCTCGCGGGCATGCTGGAGAAGATCGCCGCCGGCATCCCGGTGGAGGGCATGGAGTCGCTCGCTCCTGCGCTGCTCGACGAGCTGGTCACCGTCGCCCACTACCTGCCGGCCGGGGCTGCCGTGGCGGTGGTGTCGCCGGAGCGGGTGGCGACGCGCGCGGTGAACCTGTCGGAGACGAACCGCGAGTTCCTGGCGGCGGCGTGGACGGCGGCGACCGCCGGCGCCGAGGCCCCGATCGACCTGGCGTCGGGGGAGTTCATCACCTTGAACGACCTGCGGCACGCCGCCGGAACCGGCCGCCCGTGGTGGACGCTGAGCGAGTTCCAGCAGGGCCCCGCCGCCGACGACATCCTGCCCGAGCACCGCGAGCTCGAGGAGCACCTCACCATCCGCCTGCAGGCCGACGGGGTGCCGAGCTTCCAGGGCAACGCCGACGGTGCCATCGCGCACGTCGCCGAGCGGCTCGCCGCGGGTTGGACCGTGGCGGTCGCCGCGAAGGGCCAAGGGCTGGTCGAGCGCGCCGCCGACGTGCTCGCCGAACGCGAGGTGCCGGCCCGGGTGGTCGACGACTTCCCGGCGGAGCCCGAGGCGGGTATCGCCTATCTCGTGCGCGCCGCGGTGGAGCACGGCTTCGAGGTGCCGGAGCTGAAGCTCGCGCTGATCGGCGAGACGGAGTTCTACGGTCGGACCGCGGGCTACGAGACCCGCCAGGTGAAGAAGCTCGCGAGCCGCCGCAAGAACGTGGTCGACCCGCTGCAGCTCAAGGCCGGCGACTTCGTGGTGCATCAGACGCACGGCATCGGCAAGTTCCTCGAGCTCACCCAGCGCGAGGTCTCCAGCGGCGGCCGCAACGCGGTGAAGACCACCCGCGAGTACCTCGTGATCGAGTACGCGCCCTCCAAACGCGGCTACCCGGGCGACAAGCTCTATGTGCCCACCGACCAGCTCGACCTGCTGAGCCGCTACGTCGGCGGCGAGGCGCCGAACCTGAGCAAGATGGGCGGTTCCGACTGGGCGGCCGCCAAGGGCAAGGCGCGCAAGGCCGTGCGCGACATCGCGGTGGAGCTCGTGAAGCTCTACTCGGCGCGCATGGCCTCGAAGGGGCACGCCTTCGGGCCCGACACCCCCTGGCAGCACGAACTGGAGGAGTCCTTCCCGTTCCAGGAGACCCCCGACCAGCTCACGGTGATCGACGAGGTGAAGGCCGACATGGAGCGGCCCATCCCGATGGACCGCCTGCTGTCGGGCGACGTGGGCTTCGGCAAGACCGAGATCGCCATCCGGGCCGCCTTCAAAGCGGTTCAGGATGGCAAACAGGTGGCGATGCTGGTGCCCACCACGCTGCTGGTGCGTCAGCACATGGAGACCTTCGCCGAACGGTTCGCCGGGTTCCCGGTGCACCTCAAGGCTCTCAGCCGGTTCCAGACCGACAAGGAGATGAAGGAGACCATCGCGGGCCTCGCCGACGGCACGGTCGACATCGTCATCGCGACCCACCGCATCCTGAGCGACAACATCGTGTTCAAAGACCTGGGGCTGCTCATCATCGATGAGGAGCAGCGCTTCGGCGTCGAGCACAAAGACCAGCTCAAGAAGCTCAAGACCAACGTCGACATCCTCGCCATGAGCGCGACACCCATTCCGCGAACCCTGGAGATGGCGGTCACGGGCATCCGCGAGATGTCGACGCTGGCCACGCCGCCGGAGGACCGGCATCCCATTCTCACGTTCGTGGGGCCGTACTCCGACAAGCAGGTGGCAGCCGCCATCCGTCGCGAACTGCTGCGCGAGGGCCAGGTGTTCTTCGTGCACAACCGGGTGTCGTCGATCAACCGCGTGGCGGCGCAGCTCGCCGAGCTCGTGCCCGAGGCGCGGGTGGCGGTGGCGCACGGGCAGATGAACGAGCACGTGCTCGAACAGGTGATCGTCGACTTCTGGGAGCGCAAGTTCGACGTGCTGGTGTCGACCACCATCATCGAGACCGGAATCGACATCGCCAACGCGAACACCCTCATCGTCGACCGCGCCGACAAGTACGGACTCTCGCAGCTGCACCAGCTGCGCGGGCGCGTGGGTCGTGGGCGCGAGCGCGCCTACGCGTACCTGCTGTTCGACGAGAACAAGCCCCTCTCCGAGACCGCGAACGACCGCCTCTCCACCCTGGCGGCCAACAACGAGCTCGGTTCCGGCATCCAGGTGGCGCTGAAAGACCTCGAGATCCGTGGCGCCGGCAACCTGCTCGGCGGCGAGCAGGCCGGCCACATCGCCGGCGTGGGGTTCGACCTGTACCTGCGCATGATCGGCGAGGCGGTGTCGGCCTTCCGCGGCGACGTGGCGGAGGGCCAGACCGAGCTGCGGCTCGAGCTGCCGGTGGATGCGCACGTGCCCGAGGACTACGTCGACAGCGAGCGGCTGCGGCTCGAGGCCTACCAGAAGCTCTCCACGGCCTCGGCGCCGGCCGCTTCCGACGACTCGATCGACCGGGTGATCGACGAGCTCACCGACCGCTACGGCCAGCCGCCCGCCGAGGTCTCCAACCTCATCGCGGTGTCGCGCCTTCGCCGCCAGGCCCAGAAGGCGGGGCTCAGCGAGGTGGTGACCATGGGGTCGAACCTCAGGGTGGCGCCGGCCGACCTGGCCGACAGCCTGCAGGTGCGACTGCAGCGCATGTACCCCGGGTCGAAGTACTTCAGCCAGACCAACGCGGTCACGGTGCCGCTGCCGGTGGTCGACGGGGCGGTGCTGGCCGATGCGGAGCTGATCGCGTGGGTGGCACAGCTGCTCGACGCGATCTTCGCGCCCGCGAAGGCAGCCGTCTAGGCTCGTCGCATGGCCCAGATTCCGGATGCCCGTACCGAGCTCGAGCGTCTGGTTGCAGTCACGGCGCTGCTGAGGGCGCCCGGCGGCTGCCCGTGGGACGCGGAGCAGACCCACGCCTCGCTCGTGCAGTACCTCGTGGAGGAGACCCACGAACTGGTCGACGCCATCGAGGCGGGCTCGCGCGAGGAGCTGATCGAGGAACTCGGCGACGTGCTCTACCAGGTGGTCTTCCACGCCGACATCGCGTCGCAGACGCCGGGGGAGGACTTCGACCTGAACGACGTGGCGGCGCACATGACGGCCAAGATGGTGGGCCGCCATCCGCACGTGTTCGGCGACCTCGACCTGGCCACCGCGGGTGACGTGGAGAACGCCTGGGACGCGTTCAAGGCCACCGAGAAACCCTCCCGCACGAGTGTTCTCGACGGGGTGCCGCTCGGCATGCCGGCGCTCGCCCTGGCCGACAAGCTGCTCGGCAAGGCGGCGAAGGCGGGCGTGGTTCGGGTGGCGTCGGGCCCGGCCGTCGACGTGGTCGACGAGTCGGAGACCGAGGACGAGCTCGGGGAGCAGCTGCTCGGAATCGTGGCGGCGGCGAAGGCCCGCGGGCTCGACTCCGAGCGCGCCCTCCGCACGGCGCTCCGCGCCCTCCGCGACGACGTCACGGCGGCTGAATCCGCCGTCCGCGCCGCCGAGTAGCGGGGCTGATCCAGCACCCCCCGAACGGGCTTGGATCGTGTGGGCACGGCCGTGCTATACATCTCCTTGGGGGTGTTCGACGGTCGTTGATCCCGCCGTCCGACAGCCATCATCCGGGGGATCCGTGTCACAGTCTGCTCAAGCCTCGGCGCCGCGCCGAGCCACCCGCGTCGCCATCGCCGTTCTGGCCGTTCTCGCCACCGTCGGGGGTGTTCAATCGGCCGGGACGCTGGCCGCGTCGGCCGACCCGGTCGGCCCGGCGCCGGTCGCGCTGACGCAGAACTCGACGCCCGACGAAGATCATCTCGGAGCGATCTGGGGCGACTTCATCGACCCGACCATGGGCGGCTTCGCTGTGGCCGACGACACCACATCGGTCGAGGTCACGCTGCCGAGTGAGCTCTCCGACCACTTCGGCGAGTCGTGGGACTACTCGGTGCGATCTGCGAAGTCGCCCGAACCTGTCAGCTCAGGTACCGTCGAAGCGCCGACGTCCGGAACTCTCTCGGTGAGGATTCCGGGCTCGTTGATCGGCTATGGGGACGTCATCCTGGCGCTTACGAATCGCGCCCCATCGGCACCCGCGCAGCAGGTCGGCCTGTACCCGATCCTCCGCGTGCATCCGGAGTTGTCGGGAGCGTCGGCGTCCATCCACCTGGACAAGTCGTCGGCCAGCGATTGGGCGCACAGCCTCCGCTATTCCGCGACGGCGGCGGCGAGCACGGCCTCTCCCGGATCCCTGGTCACCCTGACGTCAGGCACCGACACTTGGCGAAGCGGCCCCGACGGAGACTGGACGGATCCGTCTCCCGTGGAACTCGCCATCAGCAGCGACAACAACATGCAGAGCTTCGCCCGGGTCGCCGGGGTGGCCTCGGCCGACGGCACGAGCGTGACCTTCCAGATTCCCTCCGTCTCCGAATTCAACTACTGGCCCTACTTCCCCGACGGCGTGACCCGTCGTCCGGTGAGAGTGAGCGTGAGCATGCTCGAGGGCCCGATCATCGGTGAGACCGTCCGAGGAGGCAGCATCGTCGTGAGTGCCAGCCTCACGCTCGTGCCCGCCCCGAAGCCCGCGGTCGACCGCGTCGAGGGCGCCGATCGGTTCGCCGTGGCCGTCGCCGTCTCGAAGGAGGCCTTCCCCGACGGCGCCGGGAGCGCCTTCCTCGTCACCGGTGCGAACTACCCCGACGCGCTGTCGGCCGGCCCCGCTGCCGTGCACCGCGACGCTCCGCTCCTGTTGACACGCGGCGATTCGCTTCCCCCGGAGATCGCGGCCGAGCTGACCCGCCTGAAGGTTCAGGACGTGTACGTGGTCGGCGGGGTCAACTCCGTGTCCGACGCCGTCGTGGCGCAGGTCGAGAAGCTCGGGGCCACCGTGCACCGCATCGGGGGAGCCGACCGCTACGCCGCCTCCCGCGCGCTCGCCGCCGACACGTTCGCCGGCAGCGGCTCGGGCCTGGTGTACGTGGCGACGGGCGCCAACTTCCCCGACGCCCTCGCTGCCGGAGGGGCCGCGGGCCACGCGAACGCCCCGGTCATCCTCGTGAACGGCGGCGCGGCATCCCTCGACGACGCCACGAAGACGCAGCTCGAGGCTCTCGGAACGACCAGCATCAAGATCGCCGGCGGCCCCGCATCCGTCTCGCCCGGCATCGAGCGCGACCTCGCCGCGATCGCCCCCACCACCCGTCTCTCGGGTGCCGACCGCATCGAGGCGGCCGCGGCCGTCAACCTCGATGCGTACGGCACGAGCGACCGGGCGTTCCTCGTGACGGGCTACGCGTTCCCGGATGCCCTGACGGGGTCGGCCTGGGCGGGCCGCCTCGGCGAGCCCCTCTACGTCTCGCCGCCGAACTGCGTGCCCGGTGCGGTCGCCGACGCGGCGGCGCGCCAGGGTGTGACGGGCCTGACCCTGATCGGCGGCCCGGCCTCCCTGGCCCCGTCGGTGCAGTCCTACACCCTCTGCCCAGCCTCCTGACCGAGCGGTACCAGGCGAACGACGGAGGCTCGGCCCCACGGCGGGTCGAGGCTCCGTCGTTGCCGCGATCGGGGGCCGAACTCCGTCGTTCGCCGGGCGGGCGGCCGGCGCAGGGGGTGCGGCGGAGGGGGGCCGGGGATTCAGTACCCTAGAACCCATGGCTTCTCCGGTGACTCCGCCCCGTGGCATGCGCGACTTCCTCCCCGCCGACAAGGCCAAGCGCGAGCGGGTGCTCGGCGTCATCCGCGAGACCTACTCTGCGCACGGGTTCGACGAGATCGAGACCCCGGTGATGGAGGACTTCGACCGCCTGCACGCCGGCCTCGGCGGCGACAACGAGAAGCTCGCCTTCAACGTCATGCGCCGAGGGCTCGACGAAGAGGCGCTGCAGCGTGCCGCTGAGAGCGGTGATCCGGATGCTCTGGCCGACCTGGGCCTGCGCTTCGACCTCACCGTGCCGCTCGCCCGCTTCTACGCCACCCATCGCGCGGCGCTGCCCCAGGTGTTCCGCTCGGTGCAGATCGCCCCGGTCTGGCGCGCGGAGCGCCCCCAGAAGGGCCGCTACCGCCAGTTCGTGCAGTGCGACATCGACATCATCGGCGAAGCCGGCATCCTGGCCGAGATCGAACTGCTCACGGCCACCCTGGCGGCGCTCGACGCGCTCGGCCTCACCGGATGTCGCATCCGCATCAACGACCGCCGCATCCTGTTCGGCCTCCTCGACTCCTTCGGGTTCGACCCGGCCGAGCACCCCGCCGTGCTGATCACCGTCGACAAGCTCGACAAGATCGGCGCCGAGGGCGTGGTGGCCGAGCTGCGGGAGCGCTCCGGCAGCCCGGCCGCGGTCGACGCCATCGAGCGTTTCCTGGCGCAGCCGTCGACGCCCGAGTCCGCGACAGCCGAGTCCGGGGCGCCTGAGCTCCCCGAGGGCGTCGCTCCGGATGCCGTCGCCGACCTCGCCCGCATCGAGACGGCCCTGGCAGCCGCCGGCGTACCCGGCGCGCTCGTGTTCGACCCGTTCCTCGTGCGCGGCATGGGTTACTACACCGGCACCATCTTCGAGATCGAGCACCCCGACGTGAGCTTCTCGCTCGGCGGCGGTGGTCGCTACGACGGCATGATCGGCCGGTTCCTCAGCGAGTCGGTGCCGGCCTGCGGCTTCTCCATCGGGTTCGAGCGGATCATCGACCTGGTCGACGACCCGGCCGCCGGGGCGGTAGAGTCTCTGGCGCTGGTGCACGACAAAGCTGCCGACCCCGAGCGCCTTCTGGCGCTGAAGCGGCAGCTGGTGGGCCAGGGCAAGCGGGTGCGGCTCGAACGGCGCACGAAGAACCTCGGCCCCCTGCTGGAGCGGCTCGCAGAGGCGGGATTCGACGCCTTCGCCCAGGTGGGGCGCGACACCACCGAGGCCGGCCAGCTGGAGTTCAAACCGCTCGGAGACTGATTCGGCCCGCGGCGCTGATTCTGCCCGCGGTGACAGGTGCATAGCTGAGCTATGTATAATCGTTAACCGTGACTAACGAAATCCCGACTCCCGAACTCCAGAACCTCCTCTCCGACCTCGTGTCGGTCACCCACCGCCTCACCCGCATCGCGGCCCAGGCCACCGGCGAATCGACCTCTCCCGCCACCTGGCGCACCCTCAGCGTGCTCAGCTCGTTCGGCCCGATGCGCCTCGGCGAGCTCGCCAAGCAGAGTCGGGTGAGCCAGCCCACGATGACCAAGATCGTCGCCAACCTCAACGAGGTGGAGTGGATCCGCCGCATCGCCGACGTCGACGACGCCCGCGCGTGGCAGATCGCGCTCGCCCCGAAGGGCATCAAGGCCCTCGCCGAGTGGCGCGCCAAGCTCGGTGCCGCGCTGGCCCCGCTGTTCGACGACCTCGACCACGAGGAGATCGACGTCATCTCGCGGGCCGTCGACCTGCTGCACGAGTGCACCGACGTGCGCGCCGCCGATGTCGTGAAAGCCGCGTGAGCACCACGGCCACCACGACAGCGGCTCCAGCCGCCACTCACAAGAACTCGATCCTGCATCAGCCCAAGGCCGTCTGGGCCGTGGCCTTCGCCTGCGTCATCGCCTTCATGGGCATCGGCCTGGTCGACCCGATCCTGCCGGCCATCGCCGACAGTCTGAAGGCCACCCAGACCCAGACCTCGCTGCTGTTCACCAGCTACCTGTTCATCACGGGTGTGGCCATGCTGTTCACCAGCTGGCTCTCGACCCGCATCGGCGCCCGCAAGACGCTCCTCATCGGCCTCGCGCTGATCGTGGTGTTCGCCCTCGCGGCGGGCCTGTCGGGCTCCGTCGAGCAGGTCATCGGCTTCCGCGCCGGCTGGGGTCTCGGCAACGCGCTGTTCATCTCCACCGCCCTGGCCACCATCGTGGGCGCGGCGAGCGGGGGAGCGAGTTCGGCGATCATCCTGTACGAGGCCGCGCTCGGCCTCGGCATCGCGATCGGTCCGCTGCTCGGCGGACTCCTCGGCTCGATCAGCTGGCGCGGCCCCTTCTTCGGTACCTCGGTGCTGATGGCCATCGGCTTCATCGCCATCTTCACGCTGATGAAGAAGGAGACCTCGAAGCCTGCTCCCACCCCGCTGTCGGCGCCGTTCAAAGCGCTCGCGAAGCCCGCCCTGTCGATCCTCGCGGTGGCGGCCCTGTTCTACAACATCGGCTTCTTCATCCTGCTGGCCTACACGCCGTTCCCGCTCGGGCTCGACGAGATGGGCCTCGGGCTCACGTTCTTCGGCTGGGGACTGGCCGTGGCGGTCACCTCGGTGTGGATCGCTCCGTGGCTCACCCGCCGCGTGGCGCGGAGCCGCGTGCTGTGGTCTGTGCTCCTCCTGCTGGGCGTCGACCTTGTGTTCGCCGGCGTCTTCGTCGACAGCGTCGTCGGGTTGATCACCTGCGTGATCGTGGGCGGCGCCCTGCTCGGCGTCATGAACACCGTGCTCACCGAGTCGGTCATGGCGGCCACCGATCTGCCCCGACCCGTCGCCTCCTCGGCGTACTCGGCCGTGCGGTTCCTCGGCGGGGCCGTCGCGCCCCCGGCGGCCTCGCTGATCGCGGGGATGTTCACGGCGGCGACCCCGTTCTACGTGGCGGCGGCATCCGTCGTCATCGCCTCGCTCATCGTGATCGCGGGCCACCGTGCGATCGCGCACATCGACCACGAAGAAGAAGACGAACTGGTCGAGGCGGAGGCCATCACCGCGGGCGAATAGTGCACCGTAAGAAAGTTTGCACTTTCTGCATGAATTAGTTGATCTGAGTCAACAACGGGAGTATCGTTGACTCAGATCAACTTTTTCGTGTACAGGAGAACCGTGTCATCACAGACCATCGAAGCCCCAGCTCCCGCTGACGGCGCCACGACCAGACGGCAGGTGCTCGTGCCGCTGTCGGGCCTCTTGCTCGGCATGTTCGTCGCGATGCTCGCCAGCACCGTCGTCTCGAGCTCGCTGCCCAAGATCATCTCCGACCTGGGCGGCACCCAGGCCGGCTACACCTGGGTCGTCACCGCCACGCTCCTCGCCACCACGGTGTCGACGCCCATCTGGGGCAAGCTCGCCGACCTCACCAACCGCAAGCGCCTCATCCAGCTCTCGCTGATCATCTTCGTGGTGGGCTCGGGCCTCGCGGGGCTCGCCCAGTCCACCGAGATGCTCATCTTCTTCCGCGTGCTGCAGGGGCTCGGCGCCGGCGGCCTCACCGCCCTGGTGCAGGTGGCCATGGCCGACATCATCCCGCCCCGCGAGCGCGGCCGTTACATGGGCCTCCTCGGCGCCGTGATGGCCGTGGCCACCGTCGGTGGCCCGCTGCTCGGTGGCGTCATCACCGACTCGGCCGGATGGCGCTGGAACTTCTACATCGCCGTGCCCTTCGCCGTCGCGGCCCTGATCGTGCTGCAGCGCACGCTGCACATCCCCACGGTCACGCGCAAGGTGACCATCGACTACCTCGGAGCGGCCCTGATCGCCGCGGGCGTCTCGCTGCTGCTGATCTGGGTGACCCTGGCCGGCAACGACTTCGAGTGGGGTTCGGCGCAGTCGCTCATCATGGTCGGGGGAGCGGTGCTGCTGCTGGTGGCCGCCGTCGTCACCGAGCTGAAGGTCAAGGAGCCCATCATCCCGATGACGCTGTTCAAGAATCGCACCTTCTGGCTCGCCGTGATCGCGAGCATCTCGGTGGGTGTGGCCATGTTCGGCACGAGCATCTTCCTCAGCCAGTACATGCAGCTCGCGCGGGGCAAGACCCCCACCGAGTCGGGCCTGCTCACCATCCCCATGATCGCGGGCGTGCTCGTGTCGAGCATCGTGATCGGCCAGGTGATCAGCCGCACCGGCAAATGGAAGCGCTACATGGTCACCGGCTCGGTGCTGCTCACCATCGGCCTCGCGCTGATGGGCACCATCCGCTACGACACGAGCTTCTGGCTGGTGTTCCTGTTCATGTTCATCATGGGCTCGGGTGTCGGCATGGTGATGCAGAACCTGGTGCTGATCGTGCAGAACGCGGTCGATCCGCGCCAGATCGGCACGGCCAGCGCCTCGGTCGCCTTCTTCCGCTCGCTCGGCGGCACCATCGGTGTGGCCGTGATGGGGGCCGTGCTCGGCAGCCGCATCACCTCGCTGGTGGCCGACGGCATCACCAAGCTCGGCATCGACCCCTCGCAGGCCGGCGGGCTGCAGACCGGGGGCATCCCCGACCTCAGCACGCTGCCCGGCCCCATCCGCACCATCGTGGAGTCGGCCTATGGCGAGGCCGTGGCCGATGTGTTCCTGCTGGCCGTTCCGCTCGCCGTGATCTCGATCATCGCTATCGCACTGCTGCCCAACCGGGCTCTCGGCACGAAGACCTCGGTCGAGCAGCTCGCCGAGGCGGAGCAGCTCGTGGTCGACGTGTCGGCCGCCGAGATCGCGGGCGAATCGGTGCGCAGCGCCGGTGCCCGTGACGGCGACCACCTCGGTGCCCGTGACGGCGACGACGTCGAGACCGCGCCATCCCGAGCGGATGCCGGCCGTCACGCCGGGGAGGCACCCGAACGCCGGTGAGCACCCACGCTAGCCTGGAGGTCGTGAACGACGACGACCCCCAGGCACCCACCGCCGAGAGCGCACGCGCCGAGGCCGTCTCCGCCATCGAAGGCGAGATGGCCCGGCTCGTGCGCTCGGTGCGTCGGGCGGTGCTGCACAACGCGGAGCGGTTCTCGGCCGAGCTGCAACCCTCGGGCTACTCGGTGCTGCAGTACATCGTGAAGAACCATCCCACGGCGCCGGGGGCCATCATCCAGGCCATGCGGATGGACAAGAGCGCCCTCAGCCGGCAGCTGCGCACCCTCAAGGAGCAGGGCTTCGTGTCGAGCGTGCCCGACCCCGACGACGGGCGGGCGCAGCTCTACGCCCCCACCCCCCTCACCCTCGAACGCCTCGAACGGATGCGCGCCGAGACCATGGAGGACTACGCCGACGCCCTCGACGGCTGGCCCACCCCCGACGTGCAGGAGTTCGTGCGCCTGCTCGGAGAATTCAACGACAGGACGGAGCGACGATGACGACGCTGAAGACCCCTCCCGCAGCCACTCTCTCGGAGGAGCGGCAGCCGTCGCCGCAGCGCCGCGAGCCGCAGCGCCGCGAGCAGCAGCCGCCGCTCCCGCTCCGCGAGCGCAAGAAGGTCGAGACCCGAACCGCCATCCACGAGGCCGCCCTGCGCCTGGTGGCCGAGAACGGCGCCGACCACGCCTCGGTCGACGCCATCTGCTCCGAGGCGGGCGTGTCGTCGCGCACGTTCTTCAACTACTTCCCCTCGAAGGTCTCGGCCGTCGTCGGCCTGTCGTCGTTCGTCGTGACGGATGCGCAGCGCGAGCGGTTCCTCGGCAACGAGGGCGAGCGCTGGCTGGCCAAAGACCTCTGCGACCTCGTGGGCTCGGTGATGGACGCCACGGCGCGCGACGGCGTCGACCGCGGCGCCATCCGCGACCTGCTCGGCCGCCGGCCCGAGATCGCGCCCGACGTCATCCGGTTCGCCGCCGAACTCCGGCACGAGATCGTCGTGCTCGCCGAGCAGCGCACCACGCCCGTGCGGGCGCGCCTGGCCGTGGCCCTGGTGATGAGCGCGGTCGACTCGGCGCTGCACCGGCCCGACGACAGCAGCTACGACGACGACTTCTCGGCCTGGCTCTTCGAGACCGTGATGACCATGCAGGCCATCGCGCGCGAATCGTTAGACTAGCCACCGGCGGGAGCACCGGTCGGCGCCCTCCGCTGCCTGCAAAGGCCTTTGCCTGATACAAGAGGAGAAACCACCCGTGGCACTCATCGAAGCCGTTGGCGCTCGCGAAATCCTGGATTCCCGAGGGAACCCGACCATCGAGGTCGAGGTTCTGCTCGACGACGGTGTGGTCTCCCGCGCCGCCGTCCCGTCCGGAGCCTCCACCGGCGCCTTCGAGGCCTACGAGCTGCGCGACGGCGACAAGGGCCGTTACCTCGGCAAGGGCGTCGAGAAGGCGGTCGACGCCGTGATCGACGAGATCGGCCCGGCCATCGAGGGCTTCGACGCCACCGACCAGCGCCTCGTCGACCTCGCCATGATCGAGCTCGACGGCACCGAGAACAAGAAGCGCCTCGGCGCCAACTCCATCCTCGGCGTCTCGCTCGCCGTGGCCCGTGCCGCGGCCGACTCGTCCGACCTGCCGCTGTTCCGCTACATCGGCGGCCCGAACGCCCACACCCTCCCCGTCCCGCTGATGAACATCGTCAACGGCGGCGCCCACGCCGACACCGGCGTCGACATCCAGGAGTTCATGGCGGTGCCGCTGGGTGCCGAGACCTTCTCCGAGGCCCTGCGCTGGGGCGTCGAGACCTACCACTCGCTGAAGTCGCTGCTGAAGTCGAAGGGCCTGTCCACCGGCCTCGGCGACGAGGGCGGCTTCGCCCCCGAGCTGCCCAACAACCGCGCGGCACTCGACTTCATCCTCGAGGCCATCGAGCAGGCCGGCTTCACCCCCGGAAAAGAGATCGGGCTCGCGCTCGACGTGGCCGCGTCGGAGTTCTTCGACAACGGGGCGTACACCTTCGAGGGCCAGCAGCGCTCCTCCGAGGAGATGTCGGCCTACTTCGCCGACCTCGTGGCGAACTACCCGCTGGTGTCGATCGAAGACCCGCTGAACGAAGACGACTGGGCCGGCTGGGCCCACCTCACCGCCGAGATCGGCTCGAAGGTGCAGCTCGTCGGCGACGACCTCTTCGTCACCAACCCGAAGCGCCTCGCCGACGGCATCGCGCAGCGCACCGGCAACTCGATCCTGGTGAAGGTGAACCAGATCGGCACGCTCACCGAGACGCTCGACGCGGTCTCGCTGGCCCAGCGCTCCGGCTACACCGCCATCCTGTCGCACCGTTCGGGCGAGACGGAGGACACCACCATCGCCGACCTGGCCGTGGCCACCGACGCCGGCCAGATCAAGACCGGTGCGCCTGCCCGCAGCGAGCGCGTGGCCAAGTACAATCAGCTGCTGAGGATCGAAGAGGAGCTCGCCGAGGCGGCGGTCTACGCCGGTCGCGGCGCGTTCCCCCGTTTCTCCGCCTAGGAGGACTTTCATGCGGCAGCGCACACCGGCTCGACGCCCGTCACGGGTTCCGGTTGCGCTGCCGCAGTCGTCTTCGGCGGCGAACGGCACCGGCGCGGGCTGGCTCCGCAGCATCCGGTTCTCGGGCTTCACGGTGCTGATGTTCGTGGTGATCGTGATGTTCGTGGTCATCATCGCCCCCGGGCTCCGGGTCTACATCGAGCAGCGGCAGCAGCTCGCCGCCCTGCACGCCGCGGTGGATGCGCGCGACCAGCAGAACGACCAGCTCACCGACGAGATCGCCCGGTGGAGCGACCCGGCCTACATCAAGGCCGAGGCGCGCGACCGGCTGTACTACGTGATGCCGGGCGAGACCAGTTTCCTAGTGGTCGACGACGTGCCGGCTCCGGCCGAGCCGGGTGCCGACGTGAGCGACACCATCACCACCACCCAGGTCGACTGGCTGTCGTCGTTGTTCGTCTCCGGCGTCACGGCCGGTCTCTCGACCTCCACCCCCGAAGAACTCCAGCAGAACGGAACCATGCAGTGAGCACCCCGCCCTTCGAGCCGGCCAGCGAGCACGACCTGGCGGTGGCCTCGGCGCAGCTGGGCCGCCCGGTGCGCAACGTGCTCGGCATCGCGGCGCGCTGTGTCTGCGGAAACCCGACGGTGCTGGCTACGGCGCCCCGCCTGGCCGACGGTTCTCCGTTCCCCACTCTCTATTACCTGTCGCACCCCGCGGCCACCGCCGCCATGAGCGACCTCGAGGCCGAGCACGTGATGGTCGAGCTGCAGGATGCGCTCACCGACCCCGAGTTCGCCGCGTCGTACCGAGCGGCCCACGAGGCCTACCTGGCCGACCGGGCGACCTTCGGCGAGGTCGACGAGATCGCGGGCATCTCCGCCGGAGGCATGCCCGTTCGCGTCAAGTGCCTGCACGCCCTGGCCGCGCACTCCCTGGCGGCGGGCCCCGGTGTCAATCCGGTGGGTGACCTCGCCCTCGAGCGCGGCGACTGGTCGCCGCTCGTGTGCGAGTGCGTCGACTACGCCCTGGCGGAGTGATGCGCACCCGGCGCGGCGTGGCGGTGCTGGTGGTCATCGGCACCCTGGCCGTCGCGCCGCTCTCCGCCGCGACGGCGGCGAACGCCGATCCCATCCGTGACCTCGAGTACTGGCTGAGCGACTACGGCTACCGCGACGCGTGGGACGTGACCGAGGGCGCCGGCGCCACCGTCGCGGTCATCGACACCGGCGTCGACGGCAGCGTTCCCGAGCTGCGGGGCGCCGTGGTCGACGGCACCGACGTCTCGGGCATCGGTTCTCCCGACGGCCAGAAGCCGGTCGGCGACAGCTCCGACCACGGCACCATGGTGGCGTCGCTCATCGCGGGTCGCGGCACCGGCTCGGGCTCGGGCGTGCTGGGCGTGGCCCCCCAGGCATCGCTGCTGAGCATCTCGGTCGCCCTCGGCACGGGGTCGGTCGACTCCGACGAGCAGATCGCCACGGCCGTGCGCTGGGCGGTCGACCACGGCGCCGACGTGATCAACATGTCGCTCACCCGCAACAGCCTCGACTGGCCGGAGAGCTGGGACGAGGCCTTCGCCTACGCGTTCGACCACGACGTGGTGGTGGTGGCCGCCGCGGGCAACCGGGTGAACGGCACCACCGAGGTAGGCGCCCCCGCCACCATCCCGGGAGTGGTGGCCGTGGCCGGTGTCGACACCCAGGGCGACGCCAGCTTCGACGCCTCCTCGCAGGGCATCACCATCGCGGTCGCGGCTCCGAGCGAGCAGCTCGTGGGTGTGGTGCCCGGCGGTCGCCAGGTGCAGTGGGACGGCACGTCGGCAGCCGCGCCGCTCGTGAGCGGGCTCGCCGCGCTCGTGAAGGCCGCGCATCCGGAGCTCGACGCGGCCAACGTGATCAACCGCATCATCGCCACGGCCGTGCCCAAGGGCGAGCCCGTGCCGGGGCCCATCTACGGGTACGGACTCATCGACGCCGAGGCCGCGGTGACGGCCGAGGTCGCGCCGGTGACCGCCAACCCGATGGGCGATCTCGACGCCTGGATCGCCACGTACCGGCCCGCCTCGGCGAAGACCTCGCTCGAGACGCTCAGCATCCCGGCTCCGGATGGCCGCGACATCGAGGGGGGCAGCCCGGGCGCCGGCTCGATCGAGCCCGCGGGTGGGGTGTACACTCTTGCCCACTGGGCGGTGCCGCTGGGGCTCCTGCTCGGGTTCCTCATCCTGCTGACGACATTCGCCTTTGGGGCTGTCTCGCATTTCAGAGGCGTGCTTCGCAAGTAGTACCCTGTTCGCAGGCCCCTGTACTGAGGAGATCGTTTCACTGTGCCCAAGATCCTGATTGTCGGCGGAGGCTACGCCGGTTTCTACACCGCCTGGAAGCTGGAGAAGTGGCTTCGTGCCGGCGAGGCCGAGGTCACCGTCGTCGACCCGCTGCCGTACATGACGTACCAGCCCTTCCTCCCCGAGGTGGCCGCCGGCTCGATCGAGCCCCGCCACGCCGTGGTGGGCATCCGTCGCCACCTGAAGAAGACGCGCGTCGTCGCGGGCAAGGTGACGGGCATCAGCCACGCCACCAAGAGCGTCACCATCGCGTCGAACGCGGGTGACACGTGGGACGAGGAGTACGACCAGATCGTCGTCACCGCGGGCTCGGTGTCGCGCACCTTCCCGATCCCGGGTGTGGCCGACGAGGCCATCGGCCTGAAGACCATCGAGGAGGCGACCGCCATCCGCGACCGCATCCTAGTGAACTTCGACAAGGCCGCGCAGATGTCGCCCGGCCCCGAGCGCGACCGGCTCCTCACCGTCACCGTGGTGGGCGGCGGGTTCGCGGGCATCGAGGTGTTCGCCGAGCTGCGTTCGTTCGTCAGTGCGCTCATCTCGAGCTACCCCGAGATCGCGTTCGAAGACACGCACTTCCACCTGATCGAGGCCATGGGCCGCATCATGCCCGAGGTGAGCCTCAAGACGAGCCTCTGGGTGATCGACAACCTCGCCAAGCGGGGCGCCCAGATCCACCTCGACACCCAGCTCAAGTCGGCTGTCGGCGGCGTCATCGAGCTGTCGACCGGCGAGACCTTCGAGAGCGACCTCATCATCTGGACGGCGGGCGTCATGGCCTCCCCGATGCTGAAGGGCACCGACCTGCCGATCGAGGAGCGCGGCCGTCTCCGCGTTCGCGCCGACCTCCGGGTCGAGGGCGACGACGGCATCGTCGAGGGTGCCTGGGGCGCCGGCGACGTGTCGGCCGTTCCCGACCTCACGGGCGGCGGCGTCGGTGGCTTCTGCGTGCCGAACGCCCAGCACGCGGTGCGCCAGGGCAAGCTCCTCGCGAAGAACATCGTCGCCGACCTGCGCGGCGAGGGCGTCAAGGAGTACTTCCACAAGAACATGGGCGCCGTCGCGGGCCTCGGCCTCGGCGTCGGCGTCTTCCAGTCGGGCAAGCTCGCCATCAAGGGCCTGCCGGCCTGGTTCGCGCACCGCGGCTACCACGGCCTGGCGATGCCGTCGTGGGAGCGCAAGCTGCGCGTGATCTGGGGCTGGGTGAACAACTTCTTCCTGGGGCGCGACAACGTCTCGCTCGAGGCGCGCGTGCACCCGCGTGCGGTGTTCGAGGAGTTCGCGTCGCGTCCGCGCGCTGCGGCTCCCGCTGCTGCGCCGGCCGCTGACTCCGCTCCCGCTGCGTCGGCTGCCGCTTCCTCGGCTCCTGCGGCCACCGGCACGGCCACGGCCACGGCTGTCGCCGAGAAGCCGGCCAACGCCGAGCTGCCCGGTTCGTACTCGTCGGAGCCCGCCACCACGGCTGCGGCCAACCGCGGCGTCGCGGCCACCGACTCGTCGCCCGAGGCCCCCAAGGCCAAGGCCACCAAGCCGCGCACCAAGGCTCCGTCGAAGTCGACCACGACCCCGGCCGAGTAGCGCTCGCGGCCGTTGCGGTTCACCGACGCCGCGCATCCGTCACTTGTGTGACCGGATGCGCGGCGTCGCCGTTTTCGCCGCGTGCTGCCCGGCGGCGCCCGTACGACCGCGTTCCGCCCGGCGGCGCCCGTTACGATGAGGCACCCGCCCCCATAGCCCAATCGGCAGAGGCAGACGACTTAAAATCGTTTCAGTGAGGGTTCGAGTCCCTCTGGGGGTACTGCTTGCCCGCTCGACAAATCCGCTCAATCCGGCGGATGCAGGGCCCTCGCGGTCTGATCTCGCCTGCTGAATGTAGGCCGGTCTATCAGTGGGGCGCACCGGAGAAAGCAGTTTCGCGTGGAGGGATGATGGCGTTAGCCTGAATCTCCACGGTTTCGTGGTCTCAAGGATGTCGTTCATGAATGACCAGAGCTTGGTTCGCACCAACCGCACTTGCCCGCCATTAGCCCGGAAGGCTCGCCGTGATCGTCCGTTGTAATCACGTCGCCGGCGCCTCTGACAGCAGCTGGGTGACGCCTGGGGTTGACTATCCGGTAGTCGAATCTGGCGTTCAACGCGATGGCAAACGCTGGCTTCGAATCATCACCGACAACGGCGAAACAGCACTTTTCCCGGCGTCTCGATTCACAATCGTTGATGGCTCAGTTCCAGTCAATTGGGTTCGGATCGTCCGCGAAAGCGGAACGACCATGACGCCGATGGCTTGGACGAGACCGGACTTCTGGGAAGCCTTCTACGACGGAGACTTGATCGCCCGCAACACCTACTACGACGAGCTCGCGACCATCCTCGACGATCTGCCCGAATGGTGGCTTCGCGCTCAGGTCACTTCCGGTCACATCGTCAATCGTCAGAGCGCAGTGATCGCTATGGACTACGGTCAATTCACGGTCTCTGGCGGCGGAGCTTCTGATCCGCTTCAGCTGGTTGAGGCCGCCCTGACCAATCCTCCAAGCAGTGACGACGGTAAGACTGTGCTCGTTCTGAGCCCTCACCAGAACAACTTCGCAATGCCAGTAGACATCGAAATCTGCAGCGCTCGCCCGATCGACGACCGAGCCGATTGGGAACAAGTATCCGAACATGCCGTGGCTGTCGGTGCGCAGGGCGTTGTGATCGCTTCTCCCACGCTTGACGAGCACCGTTTTGATCTCGAACCCGGCGACTATCTTTTGGAAATCAGCGGACGCAAATTCGTTGTCATTGGATGGCCTGGAACCACGAATCCCAACGATGAGTGGCGCATCCGTTTTTGGCCACGCTGGGGTCAAAAACCTCGGCCCGCCAAGATCTGGCTAGGACCGCACGAGTCGGCCCGATAAGCGAGTACCAGCGTCTGAAATGGTCATTGCGCGTTCGACCAGCCCCCGACGATGATCGCCACACCTGCCACCCTGTCTTGCAGGACTGCCCGGAGGGCGGTCGTGCACCGGGCGGTTGCAGTGCTGGCCCGCAGCGTCGCCCGCGTCGTTGCTGGGATGCCCGTTTACCCCGCCCGACTTATTTGCCCGCAAGGGTGCCTTATCTGCAACACCCTCTTGCACCCGTCTCGATAGTGGATCCCCTACTGAGACGGCCTGCGCTGGGGGTACCGTCAGCTCGGCTCGGATGTCGTGGACGAATTACGATCGAGGCATGCCTGTGAGAACGAAATCCCGAGTGCTCGTACTCAACTGCGGGTCGAGTTCGGGCAAGTCGTCCATCGCGCGTGCCCTGCAGGAGCTGCTGCCCGGAGTCTGGCTGACGTTCGGCGTCGACACCTTCATCGAGTCGCTGCCCGGCCGAGGTGACAGCCCGCGGTCGGGCATCGGCTTCGACGAGCGCGGTGCCGTCATCCTGAGCGACGGGTACTCCCGGCTGGAGAACGTCTGGTACTCCGGGTTGAGCGCGATGGTCGAGGCGGGGGCCGACATCATCCTCGAAGAGGTGCTGGTGTCGGGCGGCGCGGGACAGGAGCGGCTGCGATCGGCGTTCGCGGGCAGGTCGCAGATCTGGGTCGGTGTGCGATGCGATGCGGATGTCGCCGCAGCCCGCGACGCGGCCCGCGGTGATCGCGCGGCGGGGATGGCCCGGCTCCAGGCGTCGATCGTGCACGAAGGGGTGTCCTACGACGTCGAGGTCGACACCACCCGCAGCACGCCGGACGAATGCGCACGGGTCATCGGCGACTTCCTCAGAGCGACGGCGTGAACCGGCAAGACGCGCGGATGGGGCTCGCCGATAATCGAGTCGTGGGTTTCGCGCGGGTCTCGTCGGAGGATGTCGCCGGGCTGCGTGGATTCCTCCGCGACGTCGACCTGACCCTCGCCGGCCTGGACGAGCCCACGGTGCAGCTCTGGGTCGAGCGCGATGTCGACGGCGAGATCATCGGCAGCACGGGATTCGAGCTGAGTGCGGATGGCGCGCATGCGCTGATCCGCAGCGTCGCCGTCGCACCCGAGCACCGCACCGCGGGAGCCGGCTCGCGGTTGGCGCGCTACGCGCTGGTCGAGGCGCAGAAGAGCGGAGCGACGAGGGCCTGGCTGTTCTCGCGTCGGTCGGGCCCGTTCTGGCAGAAACTCGGATTCACGAGCGCCGACCGGTACGAGCTCGCGGCGGCTCTGCCCGAGGCGCACCAGGTGCGCCTGTTCGTCGAGAGCGGCCAGCTCGAACGGGAGATCGCCTGGTCACGGCCCCTCGGAGCCGACATCCGCTGACCGATGTCTCAGCGGGCATCCTGAATCGATCGACGCACCAGCGCGAGAGTCTCGGCCGGTTCTCGGGCGGTGACCGTCGGAGCCCACTGCTCGGGCCATTCCCGACCGTGACCGACCCAGGCGGTTGACCACCCGAGGGCGCGGGCGCCGGCGATGTCGGCGGTCACGTGATCGCCGACCATCCAGGCGACCCCGTCATCCGTGGACAGGGCGAGGGCCGCTTCGAAGATTCTCGGATCGGGTTTCTTGAAGCCGAGCTCGCCCGAGATGACCGCCCTGGTGATGACCCGGCTCAGGCCCGTCTTGTCCAATTTCCGCCTCTGCTGGTCCGGGTCGCCGTTGGTCACGACGACCACCGACTGGCCCATCGCCTGCAGCCTCTCCACCTGGTCGAGGACTCCGGGATAGCACTCGAGATGCTCGAGTAGACCAGTACGCATGGAGGCGACGAGCGCGTCGACATCGGTTGCGACGGGCTGCAGTCGCTCGATGATCGTCTGGGCGAGCTGGGAGCGGGCGGCGTAGCCGCCGTCATCCGCGTGGATCAGCCAGGCGACGTCGTCAGCCCGGCCACCCCAGGCGGGCATCGCCCGCTCTGCCCAGAGCGCGAACGCGGCATCCCGATCGACGAGCGTGTTGTCGAGGTCGAGGAAGATGGGCATGGCCACAGCCTAGGAGTGCGAGCCGCCGCGGGCCGGATCGCGTCGGCCGTCAGCGGCGGTGGCGCCAGCGGCTGATGCCCGTGGTCGCGATGGCGCCGGCGACGCCGAGGGCCAAGACGGGTGCGTCGACCACGAGCGCGCAGGCGGTGCCGGCCAGGGCGGCCAGGATGGCGGCATCCAGTGCCCACGCGAGGCGCACCGCAGCCATGGGGTCGCCCATCGCGGTCGGGATGGGCGTGAGGAGCACGGGTGGGAGCGGGCCTTTGAGCGCGTTGCCGATGCGGGTCGCGAGGGCGAGCAGCACGAGCAGGACGGCGCCGGTCGCCTCGGCCCCGGGAACGGTGCCGCTCATCGCCGCCGACACGACGACCACGGCAGCGGCCACGACCAGGGCGACGGCGAGCGGAAAGAGAGTGTGCTGGGCGAGCAGCCGTTCGTCGCTGATGCCGTAGAGGGGGAGATCGCCGGCGACGCTCGCTGCGTGCCGGATGCCGTCGGTGAGCGGCCCGAGTGAGGCGAAGGCGATGATGCCGGCCGCGGCCCCGAGCAACCAGCCCGGGGCTGCCGGGGCGGCGGCGAGTGCGAGGAGCGCGACGGCGAGGGCGAGCCCCAGAACGGCGGCGACGAGCCGGCCCGGGGTGCGGAGGGTTCCGACCGCGTCGCGGAGGACGAAGGTCGACGCCAGTCTCCGCCCGGATCGGACGGCCGGCAGGCGACGGCCGACGTGTGGCTTTCGCTGATAGAGCCGGGCGGCGGCGTCGAAGTCCATCCCGCTCGCCTGCGACGTCGCCGAGCTCCACCGGGAGGCCTGGGCGACGAGCTCGTCGACCGCGATCCGGTTCATCAGCGACGGGACGGCGGCGACGAGGGGGATGGTCAGCGCGGTCAGCACCGTCAGCGCCGGAGCCGAGGCGACTGCATCGAGCGGATAGGCGAGGCCGACCCATCCCCACGGAGTGACCGCCCGAAGCGCAGGGAAGGCGACTGTAACCGTTCCCAGTACCGCGATCACCAGTGCGAGGAGCGCAGCGACCCGCGGCATGGCCTGGCCCGCCAACCAGGCCACCGTGGCGATGACACCCACGAGCAGGCCCACGACGGCGAACGCGACGGTCTCGAACAGACCCGCCAGTCCGGCGCTCGAAAGACTCGCGCCGACCAACACCGCCGCGCCCGCGCAGACCGACACCACCAGGGCGCCGGAGCGGAGCAGCGGACCCCGGAAGGCCTGCGAGACCGGAGCCGGACTCGTCGCCAGAGCGTGTGTGAGGAACGGGCGACGGATGGCCGGCCCCCGTTCCCTCCCGAGGAGGAGCGCGCCCGCCCACAGGCCGGCGACGACCAGAATCACGACCGGAGGCGCAACGGGGGAGGAGAAGACGGCGACACCGTCTGCGCCCGAGGCGCTCAGCCAGACGGCGCGACCGACCGGGATGATCGCCACGAGCGCGACCATCGCCCCCAGGTAGACGAGGAACGCGCGTTCACCGACTGCCCTGGTGCCGCGGGACCTCCAGACCGCGATCGCCGCCTGGGTGCGGCCTCTCATGCGGTCTCCTCCAGCTGGAGAGTGCGATCAGCCAGGGCATCGGCGAGCACGGCGCTGTGGGTGGCCGTCACCAGCGTCGCTCCCGCATCACGCCGCGCGCGAAGCACTCGGATCACCGTGGCGACGTGCTCCGGGTCCAAACGCTGCTCGGGCTCGTCGAGGAGGAGCACATCGAACGGGCGAGCGAGCACGAGGGCGAGCCCGAACAGCTGCCCCTGCCCCGACGACAGCTCGTGCGGAAACCGGTCGGCCAGGGCGTCCAGCCCCAGCTCGTCGAGCAGGGTGCGCTCAGAGATCGAAGAGTCGTCCGCGTCGGAACTCCAGGTCGCCGCGACCAGCCGCACGTGCTCGAGAACGGTGAGGTCGGGGGCCGTCGGCGGCAGACCGATCATCGCCGACACCCGTCGCCGGAACCGTCGATCGCGGCTGTCGACGACCCTTCCGTCGATCCGAGCGACTCCGTGCGACGGCTTCCGAGCCCCGGCGAGCACCCGCAGGAGCGTCGACTTGCCGGTGCCGTTCCGGCCCCGGACGACCAGCGCCTCACCGGCGCCCACGTCGACCGAGACGGGATGCAGCAACGTCACATCCCCGGAGACCACTCCCACCCGCTCGACATCGATCACCTCTCCATCCTCTCAACTCTCCGGACTGAACGAACTACGACATTCGATGCCGCTATCCTCGGGCCTGATCGACACTCGTGATGGGGGAGCCATGAAGCGCAGTCGACGTGAGGCCGTGATCGTCGAGCCCCACCTCGACGTGTCTGCAGACCGTTGGAAGACCGCCGTGTGGTTCGTCGGTATCCTCGGTGTCGCCATCGCACCGATGCTGTTCGTCGGGGTCTCAGTGGGAAGCCTTTTCCATATCGCCGGGACTCCGGGTCCGAGCCCGGAGGAGTCTGCCATCACGACGAGGATCCTCTGGGGCTGCCTGGCGGCGCAATGGATTGGGATCGCCTCTGTGTGGGTCTCGGCATTCCGGCTCTCCGGCCTCGGCGGCTCGAAGACCGGACTCGTCTGGTCGCTCCTCGCTGGGTTGTCGGCAGTGGGCAGCCTGCTGCTCTTCTGGGTCGCATCCGGTGCGCAGTTGATGTGAATAGGCCTGCCGTGGTCTTGATGGTCGCGGCGCCATCCCTTGCGCTGAGTGGCTGCACGCCTTCCGCTCGTTTCTCGAGGTGGATCCGCCGTCTGTGAGCGCAACGGAAACCATGCAGGAACGATTCGCAGTCTGGTCGGTGGAAGGCCATGACGGGCCCGATTCTCGGAAGAGCGAGAAGACATCAGGGTCGTGCGACACCTGGCTGTACAGCGTGGAATCCGACGCGCTACAGGCGCCGGCCGACGAGTGGCCAGGAGCACTGGGAATCGAAGCCAGCATCTAAACCTGGCCGTGGCGGGTGCGATGTCCCTGTCGCACGGCCCGCTGCGCCAGAAGTGCCTGGCACAGCGGGCCCGGAAGCGGGACGCTAGAACTTTGTTGCCGACCTTGGTGGGTCGGTCGTCAGCAACGTGCGCATTTCGTGGTGTACGGTCCCTTCCCCTCACGCCGGTTCTGAGGCGTGATCTGCTTGCCTACGGGACAAGCCTCGTTATCGTGCCAAACATCGGGGTCGGACCGGTTAGTCGAGTGGTAGGCCATATGACGCTCCTTGGTGTGTGCTGTCATCGTCGACAGGTGGTGATGACTCTAGGCCCCGAACCTTTCAAGTGGTAGGCGAGTCGCTGACTCGAAGCGGTCGAGACGACCGAACCCGCATCCGTTAAGCACATCCGGGCCCTGGTGCCCGCGCGGCGGCGGGCGGGGTAGGTTCGTGGGTGGGATCCGGAGGAGACAGCGATGATGCAGGTCCGACGCACCACCGTGGGGTTGATCGACGCCGATGCGGCCGAACTCGACGCCAAAGCGGCCCGGCTGGGCGGGCGCGACGACCTCGAGCTCGTGCTCACCGCCTCGTCGCTCGGCCAGCTCCTCACCTCCGCGAGCTTCCCGCCCGACGTCGTGATCGTCGAGCAGCGGCCCGGCGAGCGCGTGAGCGTCAACTACAAGATCCGCGTCTGCCGGCTGGCGGATGCGCGGGTGATCGTGGTCTCAGATCCCGACAGCGAGCGCGACGACGGCGGCCGGTTCGAGGCCGACGTGTCGGCTCTGATGACGCCCGTGGGGTCGTTCGACGAGGCGCTGGAGCGGCTCAGCGCCTGACCGGAGGCGCCAGGCGGCACTAGGAGGCGCCAGAAGGCAGCGTGCGAGGCGCGGGCACGCGCATCCGTTCGACTCGCACCGCGACCTAGAATTGCACCAGGGCTGCTTAGCCCGTCGTACGCGCACCCGATCGAGGAGCACCAGCATGACGATTCCCTTCCGCTTCGGCTACAAGGCCTCGGCCGAGCAGTTCGGCCCCGCCGAGCTGCTGGAGTACGGCGTGCTCGCGGAGCAGAACGGCTTCGACTCGGTGTTCGTCTCCGACCACTTCCAGCCCTGGAACCACGAGGGCGGCCACGCGCCGGCGGCTATGCCGTGGCTCGGCGCCCTCGGTGCCCGCACCGAGAAGATCATCATGGGCACGAGCGTGCTCACCCCGTCGTTCCGCTACCACCCGGCCGTCGTGGCGCAGGCCTTCGGTACGCTCGGGGCGCTGTTCCCGGGCCGCGTCATCCTCGGCGTCGGCAGCGGCGAAGCCCTCAACGAGGTTGCCCTCGGGCTTCCGTGGCCCGAGATGAAGGAGCGGTTCGCCCGCCTCAAGGAGGCGATCACGCTGATCGAGACGCTCTGGAGCGAGGAGCGCGTCACCTACGAGGGCCAGTACTTCCGCACCGAGAACGCCACCATCTACGACCGGCCCACCGAACCCGTGCCCATCTACATCGGCGCCTCGGGCCCCGCCGCCACGCGCCTCGCCGGCCGCATCGCCGACGGGTACATCACCACCTCGGGCAAGAAGCGCGAGCTCTACACCGAGTCCCTGCTGCCCGCGCTCGAGGAGGGCATCGAGAAGGGCGGCCGCGGCCCGGATGCGGTCGACACGCTGATGGAGATGAAGGTCTCGTTCGACCACGACCACGAACGCGCGCTGCACGACACCCGCTACTGGGCGCCCCTCGCCCTCACCCCCGAGGAGAAGATGGGCGTCGAAGACCCCATCGAGATGCAGCGCCTGGCCGACGAGCTGCCCATCGAGCGGGCGGCCTCACGCTGGATCGTGTCGACCGACCCCGACGAGCACGTGGCGCGCATCAACGAGTACATCGACCTCGGGTTCCGGCACCTCGTGTTCCACGGGCCGGGCGCCGATCAGCGTCGGTTCATCGAGCTCTACGGCTCGGAGATCCTGCCGCGGTTGCGCGAGCAGCACGGGGCCTGAGGCCTCGCCGCGGACGACAGAGGCCGCCGCACCTCAGATCTTCGAGTGGTCCCCGAGGCGGTGCCAGGTGCGGTTGTGGTAGACGAGCGGCTCGGCGGCCGCCGCATCCGCTGACGGGTCGTCGGCCGGGGGAGCCTTGGTCTCGAGGGCCTGCACGGCCACCACGGTCGAACCGCCGGCCTCCATGGTGTTCACCACGCGACCGCGGATCCACGCGTGCGCCGCCGGGAAGTACGGCTCGCCCGTGGGCAGCCGCTTCCAGATCGAGGTGTCGGCGAACCGGTCGATACCGCTGGTGGCGCCGAGTTTGGCGATGTCGAGCTGGGCAGCGCCGAGCAGGTGCACCACCACCGTCTCGGCCTTGCGGATGGTGGGCGACGACGACGACAGCTCCGACACCGAGAACACCAGCAGCGGCGGCGCGGCACTCACCGAGAACACCGAGGTCGCGGTGAGCGCGACCGGTCCGTCGCCCGCATCCGCCGTGATCACGGCCACGCCGGCGGGGTGGTTGCGGAACGCCGCCTTGAACTCCTCGGGGCTCACCGTCGCAGCGCTCGGGTGGGCCACCAGGCGGTGCTCGCGAAAGGGCTCGGGTGCGGGGGTGTGCTGCGGGTTCGTCACGCTTCGATCCTAAGTCGGCTGCCGGAGCGGCCGCTCGGAGCCGTAACATTCCGCGATCTGCGGCGGGCGCCGGCGAACGGATGCGCGGCTGCACCCGGGGCGGTCGGCCGAGCGAAGCGGCTCCAGGTGGCGTCCGCGCACGGATGCGCGGCGCCGCGCCCCGTCAGTCGTCGGTGGCGACGAACCGTGTCCAGGCCCACACCGACACGCTCACGGCGGCGAACGCCCCGGCGAGCAGCGGCAGCAGGACGGCGCCGGCGCCGCCCTCGGCCATCCGTGCGGCGGCCGACGGCACGAAGAGCATGGCCAGCACCGAGTACGTCGCCAGTGCGAGGGCACCCCAGCCGAGCGGCGAGCGGTCGAGCAGGGCGCGCCCCGCTGAGGCTCCGAACGGCAGCAGCAGCACGGCCGCCGAGCCGAGCGAGGCCAGCGCCAGCACGTGCACGAACTCCACGAGCGCGGCCAGCAGGGGGTCGCCCGGCAGCGCGGTGAGGGTCGCCGATCCGAGCGCAGATCCGACGGCGTCGCCCCCGGGCTGCAGGGCGCCCGACACCAACCAGGCCGCGACGCCCACCGCGAGCAGCCCGCCGAGCTGCAGCGCGGCCAGCGTGGCGCGAGCGGCTCCACGGGCGGTCGGCGCCAGCACGAGGGTGGCAGCCAGACCGAACACCAGCGCGGGCTCGAGCCCCGCCAGCCGCGAGACGAGGGCCAGCACCGCCGTGACGAGCAGGAACGAGGGTCGCACCCGCACCCGGCTGCCCACCCCGAACGTCACCCGCGCCACCAGCGACGGCAGCACCGTGGCGACGACGGTGACGAGCGCGAGCGCTGCCGCCGTGGCCAGGAACAGCCGCAGGTACGCCGGCTGACTCTCGACCGGCGCCGAGAGCATCACGAGCACGGCCGAGGCCAGCAGCGCGACGGCGCCGCGGGCGACGGGCCCGACGGTGACGTCGGGTGCCTGGTCGTACTCCGCCGCGAGGGAGCGGTTGCGCCCGAGGAACCGGTCGCCGAACGCCACGAGACGGGCGCCCGTGACGACCCCGACACCGGAGGGAGAGCCCGCGCCCACCGACGCGACGCCGTGGGTCGACGCCCTCGGCCGTGCGTCAGCGGCATCCGCACCCCACGACCGGATGGTGCCGAGCGCCCCCGCCAGCAGCCTCGTGGGCAGGGCGATGAGCAGCAGCGCCAGCAGCCCGGCGAGGAGCGCCACCCACCACAGCGAGGCCGAGGCCGAGCCGAGCGCGGGGTTGAGGGCGGCGGTGAAGCGAGTCGAGTCCGACCAGGTTCCGGATGCGGCGTCGCCGGGCGCGGGCTGGGTCGGTGCGGCGCCGTCACCGGTGCCCGGTGCGGCCGGCTGGTCGGGGGTGCCCTGGTCGCCGGGCACGGCGGCGTCGGGGGAGCCGGTCTCGCCGCCGGCAGCGGCGTCGGGGCCGGAACCCGTACCCGGGGCCACGCCCGGAGCTGCGGAGGCTCCCGGGGTGCCCGTGGCGGTGGGCCCGGCGGTCGGGGTGCCCGGCGCGGCGGTGGCCGCGTTCTGGAACACGAGGGTGAGCGGGGCGGACTGGATGCTCACGTTGCCCGCGGCATCCTGTTGCAGGGCGACGACGGTGTAGCTCCCGGCCGGCACGGTGATGGAGGTGCACGACCACGACCCCGAGCCGCTCACCGGGGTCTGGCAGAGCACGTGCGCCCCGGCGAACACCGACACGGTGGCGCCGGGTTCGCCGAACCCGGAGAGCACCGCACCCGAGGTGGCGACGGCCCCGCCGGCGGCCGGCGATGCGAGCACGGGGGATGCCGGCACCGTGACGTCGACCGTGATGCCCACGGCGGCGCTCGACGGCGAGGACGTGCCCCCGCTCCAGGAGGTGGACTGCGTGGCCGTGACGGAGTAGTCGCCATCGGTGATGCCGTCGCCGAAGGGACAGGTCCAGGCCCCGGAGGCGTCGGCCGTACCCGAGCAGGTGTACCCGGCGGCGGTCGCGGTGACCGTCGCCCCGGCGAAGGCGGTGCCCTGCACGACGGCGTTGGTGAGCGAGCCGTGAGGTCCGCCGGTCACCACCGGGGCGTTCAGCACGCGCACCGTGATGGCCGTGGTGGTGGTGCTCCCGCCGGCGGCGATCTCGACGGCGCGCAGCGGAGTGGAGCTCGAGCTCGCCAGTGTCGTGGCGGTGCAGCTCCAGCTGCCGTCGGTTCCAGGGGTGACGATGCAGAGGGGTTCTGACGAGGTGCCCGCGAGGATCTGCACCGTGGCCCCCGGAGTGGCGGTTCCCGTGATGGTGACGCCCTCGGCCACGAGGGCGCCGTCGGCGGGCGTCAGGATGACGGGGGGCGTCGAGTCGGCCGGCGGTGTCGGCGCCGGTGAGGTCGAGTCGGCCGGCGGTGTCGGCGCCGGTGAGGTCGAGTCGTCGGGGGCGGGCGACGGCGAGGGCGCAGGAACGGGGGCGGCAGGTGCGGTGGCGGAATCGTCCTGCGTCTCGTCCTGGGGCACCGTCACCGTGGGTGCCGAGGAGGCGGAGGCTGCCGCTACCCCGACGGCGCCGGAGGCCGCGCCCGCACCGAGGAGGAGTGCGAGGGCCACGCCGAGTGCGCCCAGAACCGGCAGCCGGGCGGCTCCGCGCGGCGCGGCAGAAGGCCTCGACTCGGCAGGCGGGAAGGCCGAACCGGCACCGTCGCGGCGGGGCGACGGCGTTCGTATGCACCAGTTCTTCGAGGCCGACACCACGATCCATTCAGCCAGAGGCCCGCAGCCGGGCGAAAGTCGGTATCAGCCTTTCAGATGGAATTCGGAGACAACCGTAGACGCGCCGTCTCACCGTGCACCATACTGACGCAACTGGGTCAGATGACCCAGTCGTCCGCATCCGGGTACCGCCGATCGCGAGGGGGAGCATGGCCCGCCTGCCCGTCGCCGAGCGCCGCCGTCGCCTGCTGGCCGCGGCCTTCGCCGTGATCTCCCGGGCCGGGGTGGCCGGTGCCACCACGCGAGCCGTGGTGGAGGAGGCCGGCATGAAGCTGGCGAGCTTCCACTACGCCTTCGCCTCGCGCGAGGAACTGCTCGCCGAGCTGGTGGACGACGTCATCTCCCGCACCGAGGTGGTGCTCGAGGTGCCCGCCACCGAGGGCGAGGGCCTCGAGTCGCTGCTCGAGCGCGGGCTGCTCCGCTACCTCGACGGGGTGCGTGCCGATCCGCTGCGGGAGCGCGCCATGTTCGAGCTCACGCAGCACGCCATGCGCACCCCGGGTCTCGAGCACCTCGCCGCGCGCCAGTACGAGACGTATCGCGCCTTCGCGGCCGGCTCGCTCACCGAGGCCGCCGCCCGCACCGGATGCGCGTGGTCGCGCCCCGTGAACGAGGTCGCCGCCGAGCTGGTGGCCCTCACCGACGGCCTCACCCTCGCGTGGCTCGCCGCCGGCGCCTCCACCGCCGAGGCGGCGGCCGCCCGCGACGCCCGAGCGGCCGCGACCGCCGCCTTCGCGGCGCGCGCCCTCGCCGCCGAGGCCCGCCCGCTTGTGCCCGCATCCAAACCCCGCCCCGCCCACCCCACACGAACCGGGAGCACCGCATGACCGATCCCTCCCTCGCCCCGGCGGCGCTCGCCGAACCCACCCGCCGCGTGGGCGGCCGCTGGATCGCGCTGTTCGGCGCGGCCTGGCTCGGCATCTGGATGGCGCAGCTCACTCCCGTGCAACTGCTGCTCCCGCTGCAGATCGACGAGCAGCTCGACGCCCCCGCCTGGACCGACAGCGTGGTGGCCTTCGGCGTCGTCTCCGCCATCGCCGGCGTCTTCGCCCTGCTCGCGTTCCCGCTCACGGGCGCGCTCTCCGACCGCACCACCTCCCGCTTCGGCCGCCGCCGCCCGTGGATCGCCGGCGGCACGCTCCTGTTCGCCGTCGCCCTGGCGCTCCTGGGCCTGCAGACCACCCTCGTCGGCATCGGCGTCTTCTGGACCCTCGCCATCATCGGCTTCTGCGTGCTCTCCTCCGCCCTCACCGCCGCCATCTCCGACCAGGTGCCCGTGCACCAGCGCGGCCTCGTCTCGGCTTTCATCTCCGCGCCCCAGGCCGTGGGCCTCATCCTTGGTGTGCTGCTGGCCACGATGCTCTTCACCGGCCAGCTGCTCGGCTACACGGCCATGGCCGTGCTGCTGGTGCTGCTGGTGACCCCGTTCTGCCTGCTGGTTCCGGATGCCCGGCTGCGCCGGGACGACCGCCCGCCCCTCACCTTCCGGGCCCTCGTCGAGAGCATGTGGGTGAGCCCGCGCGCCCATCCCGACTTCGGCTGGACGCTGCTCAGCCGCATCCTGGTGAACATAGGCAACGCGCTCGGCACCACGCTGCTGCTCTACTTCCTGATGTTCGGACTGCGCGATCCGAACGCCGAGGACGACCTGCTGGTGCTGATCGTCATCTACACGATCTTCGTGGTGCTGGCCTCGGTGGTGGCCGGAGCCCTCTCCGACCGCCTGCGCCGCCGACGCGTGTTCGTGCTCGCCGCCGCCGTGCTGCAGGCGGTGGCCGCGCTGCTGCTGGCCCTCGTGCCCGAGCTCACCGCCACCATGATCGGTGCCGCCCTGCTGGGGCTCGGCTACGGCTGCTTCCTCTCGGTCGACCAGGCGCTCGCCACGCAGGTGCTGCCCGACCCCGCCTCGCGCGGGAAAGACCTCGGCATCATGAACATCGCCACCGCCGTGCCCCAGGCCATCGCCCCGCTCGCCGGCGCGGCCGTGGTCACCTGGCTCGGCGGCTTCCCCGCCCTCTTCCTCGTCTCGGCCGTGTTCGGCTTCGGCGGGGCCCTCGCCGTCAGCCGTGTCAGGAGCGTTCGATGACCGACCAGCCCACCCCGCCCGCCGGGCCCGAGCCCACCCCGGCCGCACCCGCCGGGCCCACCCGGCCCGCCGCGGAATCCGCGCATCCGCCCCTCGACCTCGACCGCTCGCCCGCCGAGCCCGGCCGCTGGCGCGACTCCCTGCGCTACTGGCGCGGCCTCACCGCCGCCACCGCCGACCGCGAGCCCCCGGTGGCCGTGATCGGTCTCGAGGCTCTCATCCACAACGCCCGATCGATGCTCGGCCGGGCGAACGGCATGCCCATCCGGGTGGCCAGCAAGTCGATCCGGGTGCGCGCGGTGCAGGATGCGGTGCTCGCGCTGCCCGGGTACGCCGGCATCCTCGCCTACACGCTCCCCGAGGCCCTCTGGCTCGCCGCCTGCCGGCCCGACGAGACCCCCGACATCGTGGTGGGCTACCCCACGGCCGACCGCGCCGCCATCCGCGAACTGGCCGCGGACGAGCACGCCGCCTCCGGGGTCACGCTGATGATCGACTCGGTCGCCCACCTCGACCTTATCGACTCGGTCGTCGCTCCCTCGGCCCGCCCGCCGATCCGCGTGGCGATCGAGCTCGACGCGTCGTTCACCGCCCCCGGTCTCGGCCGGCTGGGCGTGTGGCGGTCGCCGGTGTCGACGGTCGACGACGCCCGGCGCCTCGCCGAGGAGGTGCTGCGACGCCCCGGGTTCGCCCTGGTGGGCATGATGGCCTACGAGTCGCAGATCGCGGGCGTCGGCAACCGGCCGCGCGCCTCGATCGCCGACCGCCTGGTGAAGGGCCACGTGATCGACTGGATGCAGCACGGCTCGGTGGCCGAGCTCGCCGAGCGTCGCGGTGCCGTGGTGGAGGCGGTGCGCCGGATCGCCCCGCTCGAGTTCGTGAACGGCGGTGGCACCGGATCGCTCGAGAGCACCAGCTCCGACCCGTCGGTCACCGAGGTCGCCGCGGGCTCGGGCCTGTTCGGCGGACACCTGTTCGACACCTACTCGCGGTTCTCACCGGCACCGGCGGCGGCGTTCTCGTTGCCGGTGGTGCGCAAACCCCGGCCCGACATGGCCACGCTGCTCGGCGGCGGCTGGGTCGCATCCGGCCCGCCCGCCGCCGACCGGCTGCCCGAGATCGTGTGGCCCACCGGCGTCAGGATGCAGGCCCGCGAGATGGCCGGTGAGGTGCAGACCCCGCTCTCCGGGCGCGCGGCGGCGGCGCTCGCCGTGGGCGACCGGGTGTGGCTGCGGCACACGAAATCGGGTGAGCTCTCGGAGCATGTGAACGAGTTCTGCCTGGTGGAGGACGAGACGGTGGTGGGCGTGGTGCCGAGCTACCGCGGCGAGGGGAAGGCCTTCCTGTGACGGCGTCGAACGGGGTGTGGCGCAACTGGTCGCGCACCGAGCGGGTGAAACCGGTGCGCATCGAGCGGCCCGCGTCGATCGGGGCCGTGCAGCGGGCGGTGCGCGCCGCGACCTCGAGCGGCCTCCGGGTGAAAGCGGTGGGCGCGGGGCACAGCTTCACCGGTATCGCGGTGGCCACGGGGGTGCTGCTCGAGCTCGACGACCTCAGCGGCATCGTGTCGGTCGACCGCGACCGAGAGCGGGTGACGCTCTTCGCCGGAACCCGACTGTTCGACCTGCCCCGCCTGCTGCGACCGCACGGGCTCGCCCTGGCGAACATGGGCGACATCGACCAGCAGTCGATCAGCGGCGCCATCTCCACCGGTACCCACGGCACCGGTGCCCGCTTCGGCGGCCTCGCCACGCAGGTGGTGGGACTCACCCTGGTGACCGCCGACGGCGACCTGCTGCGCATCGACGAGACGGAGAACAGCGAGCTGCTGCCCGCCGCCGCGCTCTCGCTCGGCGCGCTCGGCATCATCGTCGAGGTGACGCTGCAGTGCGTGCCCGCCTTCGTGCTGCACGCCGTGGAACGTCCGCTGCCCCTGGCCGAGGTGCTCGACGGGCTCGACGAGCACGTCGACGGATCGGATCACTTCGAGTTCTACTGGTTCCCGCACACGAGCACCGCCGCCACCAAGACCAACACGAGGCTGCCCGCCCACGCCCCCACGCGGCCCCTCACCCGGGCGAGCTCGTTCGTCGACGACACCCTGCTGGCCAACGGCGTGTACCGGGTCACCTGTGCCGCCGGCCGGATGCTGCCCGCCATCGTGCCGACGGTGAACACCCTCGCGGAGCGCCTCTGGTCGAACCGCGAGTTCTCCGACCTCTCGCACCGGGTGTTCACGACCCGCCGCACGGTTCGTTTCCGCGAGATGGAGTACGCGGTGCCCGCCGCGGACGTCCCCGCCGTGCTGCGTGACGTCGACGCGCTCATCCGGCAGCGCGGCTGGCGCATCTCGTTCCCGATCGAGGTGCGCTTCGCCCCCTCGGACGGGCTCTGGCTGTCGACCGCGTCGGGGCGCGACAGCGGTTACCTCGCGGTGCACCGTTACTTCAGGGAGAATCACCGGGAGTACTTCGAAGCCGTCGAGGAGATCATGACCGCGCATTCCGGCCGGCCCCACTGGGGCAAGCTGCACACCCGAACCGCCGCCCACCTGGCCGAGCTCTACCCGCGCCACGCCGACTTCGTGGCGCTGCGCGACCGGCTCGACCCGGAGCGCACCTTCACCAACGTCTACCTCGACCGGGTGCTCGGAGCGTGAGCGGCGCCCTGCGACTCACCCCTGAGGAGCGGCGCGAGTACGCCCGCGAGCTCGGCTCCCGCCTGCCGGAGGGCTTCGTGCTCGGCACCGCCACCAGCGCCTTCCAGATCGAGGGAGCCACGCACGAGGGCGGCCGGGGCGAGTCGGTGTGGGACGCGTTCACCACCCAGCCGGGCCGCATCCTCGACGGGTCGACCGCCGACCGCGCCGCCGACCACTTCCACCGCATGCCCGCCGACGTGGCGCTGCTGCGCGATCTCGGCGCCGACTCCTACCGCTTCTCGTTCTCCTGGCCTCGGCTGCAGGCCGAGGGCCGAGGAGCCCTCCGCCCGGCCGGCGTCGACTTCTACGAGCGGCTGCTCGACGAGCTCGACGCGGCCGGTGTCGACGCGATGGCCACCATCTTCCACTGGGACACGCCCAACGCGCTCGCCGGCGGGTGGATGTCGCGCGACACCGCCCTCCGGTTCGGCGACTTCGCCTTCCTGCTGGGTGAGCGGTTCGGCGACCGCATCCCGCGCTGGGCGACCATCAACGAACCGGCCACCGTGACACTGAACGGGTATGCGCTGGGCCTGCACGCCCCCGGCGCCACCCGGCTGTTCAACGCCCTGCCGAGCGCCCACCACCAGCTGCTCGGCCACGGGCTGGCGGTGCAGGCCCTCCGCGGCGCGGGGGTGCGCGGTGAGGTGGGCATCGTGAACGTGCACTCGCCGGTGGTGCCGGCGAGCGATTCGGAAGCCGACACGACGTTCGCCGGGCTGTTCGACGTGCTGCACAACCGCATCTTCGCCGACCCGGTGCTGCTGGGGCGCTATCCGGAGTTCCCCGAGGGGTTCGAGCCGCTGTTCTCGGCACTCGGAGAGGCCGACCCGGCCGACCTGGCGCTGATCGGGCAGAAGCTCGACTTCTACGGCCTCAATTACTACCTGCCCACCCGCATCGCGGCGGGTTCGGGCGGCACCGACACCCCCGACGGCGCCTCGGCCGCGATGGGCTCGCTGCCCTTCCACCTCGCACCGTGGCCGGAGTTCGCGCGCACCGGCTTCGGCTGGCCGATCGCGCCCGAGTTCCTCGGCACCTCGCTCGACGAGCTGGCCGAGCGCTACGGCGACGCGCTGCCGCCCGTGTTCATCACCGAGAACGGCGCCTCGTTCCCGGATGTGCGTGAGCTCGACGAAGCCGACGGCACGCCGCACGTGCGCGACGGCTCCCGGGTCGACTACCTGGCGGGCCACCTGCTGGCCGCACTCGATGCCGTGCAAGGGCGGGGCGCGGCATCCGGAATCGACCTGCGCGGCTACTACGTGTGGTCGCTGCTGGACAACTTCGAGTGGGCCGCCGGCTTCACGCAGCGGTTCGGGCTCGTGCACGTCGACTTCGACGACTTCACCCGCACGCCGAAGGACTCCTACCGCTGGCTGAGGCTGCTCGCCGAGTCGCGGTGATGCTGTGAGGACGCTACGGCCGCCCTGAGAACAGGCGGAACCCTCGGTATACTCGGCCCATGGAATGGCTGATCCCGCTCATCGTCGTCGTCGTCATCATCGCGATCATCGGCATCTACCTCTGGGCCACCTACAACTCGCTCGTCACGCTGAACGTGCGCGTCGACGAGGCCTGGAGCGACATCACGGTGCAGCTCAAGCGTCGCGCCGACCTGCTGCCCAACCTGATCGAGTCGGTGAAGGGCTACGCGGCGCACGAGAAGGCCGTGTTCGAGAACGTCACCCGGGCCCGCGCCGAGACGCTGTCGGCCCAGGGGCCGGCTCAGGCATCCGAGGCCGAGAACCACATGCAGAACGCGCTGAAGAGCATCTTCGCGGTGGCCGAGGCCTACCCGCAGCTCCAGGCGAGCCAGAACTTCCTGCAGCTGCAGGCCGAGATCGTCGACACCGAAGACAAGGTGCAGGCCTCGCGCCGCTTCTACAACGGCGGTGTGCGCGAGCTGAACACCAAGATCAAGCAGTTCCCGAACACCCTCTTCGCCCGTCGACTCGGATTCACCGAGCGCGAGTTCTTCGAGGTCACCGACGTGGCGGCCATCGCAGAGCCGCCGCGCGTGCAGTTCTGACCTGAGGTTCGATGTACTCCGCGATAGCCAAGAACAAGCGCAACACCGTCGTCATCATCGCCCTGTTCCTCCTCATCATCGGAGGGCTCGGGTGGCTGGCCAGCTACATCTACGGCAACTACGCCATCGTGATCATCACGGTGGTGGTGGCGATCGGATACGCCCTCATCCAGTACTTCGCGGCGTCGGGCCAGGCACTCGCCATGAGCGGTGCCCACGAGATCCAGAAGCGTGACGACCCGAGGCTCTGGCGCATCGTCGAGAACCTGTCAATCAGCACCGGTACGCCGATGCCCAAGGTCTACGTCATCGACGACCCGGCCCCCAACGCCTTCGCCACGGGGCGCGACCCGCAGCACGCGGTGGTCGCCGCCACCACCGGGCTCCTCGCGCTCCTGGACGACGCGGAGCTCGAAGGCGTCATGGCGCACGAACTCGGGCATGTGCGCAACTACGACATCCGGGTGTCGATGATCGTGTTCGGGCTGGTGGTGGCCGTGGGGTTCATCGCCGACATGTTCCTGCGCATGGCCTTCTTCGGCCGCAACAACAACAACAACGGCAACCCCATCGTGATGGTGTTCGGGCTGGTCGCCATCCTGATCGCACCGCTCGTGGCCACGGTGGTTCAGCTGGCCGTCTCCCGCCAGCGCGAGTACCTCGCCGACGCCACCGGGGCGCTCACCACCCGCCACCCGGATGCGCTCGCCAGCGCCCTGCAGAAGCTCGCCACGTACGGCCGGCCGATGCAGCGCCAGTCGTCGTCGATGGCGCACATGTGGATCGCCGACCCTGCGAAGCCCGGCGCCATGGCCCGGCTGTTCGCCACGCACCCGCCCATCCCCGACCGGGTGGAGCGGCTGCGCAAGATGGGCGGGGCCTTCTAGCTGCGCGAGGGTCCGGCTTCGCCGGGCCCTCGCTGTGCGCCGCCGCCTCTGCGGCGCACCTTGCGGGTGAGTGTCGGGCCACCACGGTCGTGGCCGCTCCGACCGGCGGGCGCGCCGTCGCGGCCGCCGCGCCCGCCTGAACCGGGATGGTGCCGCGTCCCGTCCCTTCGGGGTGGCGTGCCGGCCCGGTCGGCACCCCGCGACTCGTCCCGAATCGGGGCGACACGCCGTCGTGCTGGCCGGAATGGGACGAGTTGTGGGGGTGGGTCACGTGGGGTGGGTCAGGTGGGGGTGGCGGCCAGGGCGGCGCGGAGGGCGGGGGCCAGGGTGCCGCGGGGCATGACCTCGACGGGGGCCGGGAGGCCCTGCCAGGCGGCCGTGGAGCGGAGGAGGGCCGCGATGCGGGGCACGTCGGCCGGCTCGAGGTTCGGCTCGGCCCAGGCAGCCTGCACCCGCAGCACGCCGGCCTGACGGTCGCTCTTGAGGTCGAGGCGGGCCGGGATGCGGTCGTCGATCAGCACCGGCAGCACGTAGTACCCGTACACGCGCTTGGGCTGCGGCGTGTAGATCTCGATGCGGTAGTGGAAGTCGAACATGCGCAGCGCCCGCGCCCGCTCCCACACCACCGGGTCGAACGGCGACAGCAGCGCCGCCGCCTCGAGCCGCCGCGGCAGCCGGGCATCGCGGTGCAGCCACGCCTCGCGGTTCCAACCCGGCACCGTCACCGGCAGCAATTCGCCCTCGTCGACGAGCCGGTTCACCGCGGCCCGCGCATCCGCCTGCTTGAGCCGGAAGTAGTCGGCCAGGTCGGAGAGCGTGCCCACCCCGAGCGCGCGGGCCGACTGCGACACGAGCTCGGCGATCGCGTCGTCGCGTGACACCGAGGCGTTCAGAACGGATGTCGGCAGCACCTGCTCGGGCAACCCGTACACCCGCTCGAACCGCGTGCGCCCGGCCGACACCACGTCGCCCTGGCGGAACATCGTCTCGAGCCCGCGCTTCACATCCGACCAGCCCCACCACGGACCCTGCCGCCGGTTCGACTCGTGCTCGATCTCACTCGCCCGCAACGGCCCCTTCGCCGCCAGCTCGGCCCGCAGCCACTCGAGGGTGGAGCCGTTCGAGGCTCCCCACGAATCGGGACGCGCCGCGAAGTAATCGCGGTACTCGGCCTTCCGCCACTCCATCAGCGGCAGCGACTCCAGGGGCAGGAACGACGCCTCGTGCGCCCAGTACTCGGTGACGCCCCGACCGTAGCTGAGTTTGTCGAGCAGCGCCTTGTCGTAGGCTCCGAGCCGCGCGAACACGGGCAGGTAGTGGCTGCGCTCGAAAACGTTCACCGAGTCGATCTGCAGCAGCGCGAGTCGCCGGAGCAGCAGGTTGAACTGGCGTGTGCCCGGCGCGGCGTCGGCACGGACATCCGCTCGACCACCCCGACCGCCGAAACCCCGCCCGCCGAAACCCTGCGCGGCCAACGCGACGCGCCGCGCCAGTGCGGGGGAGAGGGTTTCGGCCACGCCTGAACCCTACCCACCACCCCCGACAGCGGCGTAACCGGTCGTTCATCCCCGGTTCACGGCGACGACGGACCCCCGACGCGCGACGCTCCTACTGTCCAGATGTCGGCCTCGCCGGTGCCGCAACAGCCCGACAACAGCCCGGGCGGCCGGCCGCCGACACGATGGAGGACACTCTTGCTCACCAAGCGCTTCGCGATCGCCGGCACGGCCATCGCCGCTGCTCTCGCCCTGGGACTCGCCGGTTGCTCGGCCGACGCCTCCGCCTCGGACTCCGGTTCGGGCGACGCCGTCGACGCCAAGACCGCCACCAACCTCGACGCCTTCGGCGGACTTGAGGGCCTCGAGGCCGCAGCCAAGGCCGAGGGCTCGCTGAACGTGATCGCCCTGCCGCGCGACTGGGCCAACTACGGTGCCGTGCTCGACGCCTTCGCCGAGAAGTACCCCGAGATCACCATCAACGAGGCCACCCCCGACGCGTCCAGCGCCGAGGAGATCCAGGCCGCCAAGAACCTCGCCGGCCAGGACACCGCCCCCGACGTGTTCGACGTGGGCGCCGCGGTCGCGCTCGCCAACACCGACCAGTTCGCGCCGTACCAGGTGTCGACCTGGGCCGACATCCCGGATGCGCTCAAGGAGCAGTCGGGACTCTGGGTGGGCGACTACGGCGGGTACATGGCCATCGGTTACGACCCCGACGCCGTTCCGGAGCCGAAGAGCCTCGACGACCTGCTCGGCGCCGACTACAAGGGCAAGGTGGCCATCAACGGCGACCCGACCCAGGCCGGTGCGGCCTTCGCGGCCGTGGGCCTCGCCGCGGTGCAGAACGGCGGATCGGTCGACGACTTCCAGCCCGGCATCGACTTCTTCTCCGACCTGCAGAAGGCCGGCAACTTCGTGAAGATCGACCCGACCCCCGCGACCATCGCGAGCGGTGAGACCCCCGTCGTCTTCGACTGGGACTACCTGAACCTGGGCTACGGCAAAGACCTCGAGGGCCAGCGCAACTGGAAGGTCACCATCCTCCCGGGCACCGGCTACGCGGGCTACTACAACCAGGCCGTGAACGTCGACGCGCCGCACCCCGCCGCCGCCCGCCTCTGGCAGGAGTTCCTCTACAGCGACGAGGCCCAGAACCTCTGGCTCGCCGGCGGCGCCCGCCCCGTGCGCGCCGAGGCCATGGCCGAGGCCGGCACGATCGACGAGAACCTCTTCAAGGCGCTCCCCACCGTGCCCGGTGAGACCGTCGTGCCCGACGCCGACCAGGCTGCGGCCGCCTCGGCGCTGCTCGGTGAGAAGTGGGCGTCGGCGGTTCAGTGACCGACCTGCTCTCGCCGGCCGTGCCGGCGCCGGACCCCGGGGCGACCTCGTCGCCCCGGGGCTCCCGGGCGCCTCAGGGGCCCGGGCGGTTCTCGTCGTTGATCAACGGCAGCGTGTTCGGACTCGTGCCGTTTACGGCCTACATCGTGCTATTCCTCGCCCTGCCGACCGTGATCGCGGTGGGTACCGGCCTCTTCGACGGTGACGGCGCCTTCACCCTCGACAACCTGGCCGCCCTCGGCGACCCGGTCATCCTGAACACCTTCGGCAACTCGCTCTGGCTCTCGGCGCTCACGGCCGTGATCGGCGCGCTCCTCGGCGCCCTGTTCTGCTACGCCCTGATCGGCGCGAAGCCCACGGGCGCGTTGCGCTCCATCGTCGACTCCGCGAGCGGTGTGCTCGCCCAGTTCGGCGGCGTGATGCTCGCGTTCGCCTTCGTGGCCACCATCGGCATCCAGGGCACGGTCACCGTGCTGCTGCGCGACCGGCTCGGAGTCGACATCTTCGCGAACGGCGTGTGGCTCTACGACGTGCCCGGGCTCATCCTGCCGTACATCTACTTCCAGGTTCCGCTGATGATCATCACCTTCGCTCCCGCTCTGGAGAGCCTCAAACCCCAGTGGGCCGAGGCCACCGCCATGCTCGGGGGGAGCATCGGCAGCTACTGGCGGCACATCGGCATCCCGGTGCTGCTGCCCTCGTTCCTCGGCAGTCTGCTGCTGTTGTTCGCGAACGCGTTCTCATCGTTCGCGACCGCCGCCGCGCTCACCAGCCAGGGGTCGCAGATCGTGCCGCTGCAGATCCGCAGCGCCCTCACCAGCGAGACCGTGCTCGGCCACGAGAACCTCGCCGGGGCGCTCGCCCTCGGGATGATCGTGGTGATGGTGGTCGTGATGACCCTCTACTCCCTGCTCATGCGCCGTGCCGCGAGGTGGGTGCGATGAGCGGCGGCTCCGTCGTTCCGGGCGTGCACCCCGGGCCCTCGCGGCTGGTGCGCTGGGTGATCGTGGGCGTGATCTCCCTGGTCTTCCTCATCCCCATCGCCTCGATGCTCGAGTTCACCCTGCGCGGCGGACTCGCGGGCGGCTACACGCTCGACCGCTGGGCGAAGCTGTTCGGTGCCGACGGTGGGCTCACGGGCGAGTACAAGCCCATCGTCACCGGTCTCGGCAACTCCCTGCTGCTGGCCGTGGTGACCGTGGCGGTCATGCTGGTGCTGCTCGTTCCGACCATGGTGCTCGTGCGCATCCGGTTCCCGGCTCTGCAGCGGGTGCTGGAGTTCGTGTGCCTGCTGCCCATCACCATTCCCGCGATCGTGCTCGTGGTGGGGCTGGCGCCGGTCTACTCGGTGATCGCCCGACTGTTCGGCAGCGGGGTGTGGACGCTGGGCTTCGCCTACGGCGTGATCGTGCTGCCGTACGCCTACCGCGCCATCCAGGCGAACCTGGCCGCGATCGACGTGGTGACGCTGAGCGAGGCGGCGCGGTCGCTCGGCGCGGGGTGGGCCACCATCCTCTTCCGCGTGGTGGTGCCGAACCTGCGTCGCGGGCTCCTGGCCGCCGCGTTCATCTCGGTGGCCGTGGTGCTCGGCGAGTTCACGATCGCGGCGCTGCTGAACCGGGTGAACCTGCAGACGGCGCTCGTGGTCGTCTCGAAGGCCGACCCGTACATCGCCGTGATCATCGCGCTGATCGCGTTGCTGTTCGCGTTCCTCCTGCTGCTGGTGATCGGCCGGATCGGCGGCGCGCCCACGGGCGGCCGCACCCGTGCCGCTCCGAAACCTCGCCGCACCCCGTCACAGAAAGCAGTCCGATGACCCTCTCACCCGCACGCACCGCCACCGGGAGCGGTGCACCCGCACCCGCCCGCCGAACCGGCTCGCGCGTCGAACTCCGCGGCATCGTGAAGGAGTTCCCGGGCGGGGCCCGCGCGCTCGACGGCATCGACCTCGTGATCGAACCGGGGGAGCTCGTGGCGCTGCTCGGCCCGTCGGGCTGCGGCAAGACCACCGCCCTCCGCGTTCTGGCGGGCCTCGAGACCGCCACCGAGGGCACCGTGCTCATCGACGACAAAGACGTCTCGTGCCTGCCGGCTCGCTCCCGCGACATCGGCATGGTCTTCCAGTCGTACTCGCTCTTCCCGCACATGACCGCGGCCGCCAACGTCGAGTTCGGGCTCCGGATGCAGAAGGTCGGCGCCGACGAACGCCGCCTGCGTGCCGGCGATGCCCTCGAGATGGTGGGGCTCGGCGGCTACGGCGGGCGCTACGCGCACGAGCTCTCCGGCGGCCAGCAGCAGCGCGTCGCCCTGGCGCGCGCCCTCGTCACCGAGCCGCGCGTGCTGCTGCTCGACGAGCCGCTCTCCGCGCTCGACGCCCGGGTGCGGGTGCAGCTGCGCGACGAGATCCGCCGCATCCAGCAGGATTTCGGCATCACCACCGTGTTCGTCACCCACGACCAGGAAGAGGCCCTCGCGGCCGCCGACCGCGTGGCCGTGATGCGCGCGGGCGACATCGAGCAGATCGGTGCGCCGAACGAGATCTACTCGCACGCGGCCACACCCTTCGTGGCCGAGTTCGTGGGGTCGAGCAACCGGATGCGCGGCACCGTCACGAACGGCGAGATCGACCTCGGCGTGGTGCGACTGCCGCTGGTCGACACCGCGCAGCCCGGGGGAGACGCCGTGGCCTTCGTGCGGCCGGAGCACATCAGCTTCGCCACCGGAGACCTTGCCGCGGGAGTCCCGGCGGAGGTCGTCTCCTCGAGCTTCCTCGGCTCGTTCCGCCGAACGGTCGTCGCACTGGAGGACGGCACCGTGCTCACCGTGCAGCATCCCGCGGGCGAGGTGCCCGAGGTCGACGGGCGCGTGCTGCTGTCGTTCGAGCGGGTGGCGGTCGCCGTCTCCCGCTGAGCGCATCCCGGCGCATGCGGGCGCGCGCATACAACCGCTCTTAGACTGACCCGTATGGCCGACAGAGAACCGGGCAGAACCCGGCGCGATCCGCTCGACTCCGTGCCGCTCGGCATGCAGATCGCGGGTGCCTGGTCGTGGCGCGTGCTGGTGGTGCTCGGGGTGCTGGCGGTGCTGGTGTTCCTCATCATCCAGCTGCGGCTGCTCGTCATCCCGCTGATGCTCGCGGTGGTGCTCTCGGCGCTGCTGGTGCCGTTCAAGAACTTCCTGGTGCGGCATCGCTGGCCCACCTGGCTGGCGGTCACGACCGCCGAGCTCGGCACCCTGCTCGTGGTGGCGGGGCTGATCTTCCTGGTGGCCACGCAGGTCTCCTCGGGCTTCGCCGACCTGCGCAGCCAGTCGATGAACTCCTACCAGGAGCTCAAGACCTTCCTGGCCGACGGCCCGCTGAAGATCTCCGAGTCCGACTTCAACGGCTACGTGTCGCAGATCTGGGAGGCCGTGCAGCAAGACGGCCAGGTGCTCGTCTCGGGGGCGGCGGCCGTCGGGTCGGGCATCGGCCACGTGCTGGCCGGCGTGCTGCTCACCCTGTTCGCCACGCTGTTCATCCTCATCGACGGCAAGGGCATCTGGGCCTGGGTCGTGCGCCTGTTCCCGCGGCGGGCCCGTGCGGCCACCGACGGCGCCGGTCGCACCGGCTGGCAGACCCTGCAGAACTTCGTCAAGGTGCAGATCCTGGTGGCGTCCATCGACGCCCTCGGCATCGGCATCGGAGCCGCCATCCTGCAGCTGCCGCTGGCCATCCCCATCGCGGTGCTGGTGTTCCTGGGGTCGTTCATCCCGATCATCGGCGCGGTGCTCACCGGAGCGGTCGCCGTGTTCATCGCCTTGGTCTACAACGGCTGGGTGGTCGCGCTGATCATGCTGGGCATCGTGCTGCTCGTGCAGCAGGTCGAGGGACACGTGCTGCAGCCGTTCATCATGGGAACCGCGGTGCGCGTGCATCCGCTCGCCGTGGTGATGGCCGTGGCCGGAGGGTCGATGGTGGCGGGCATCGCCGGCGCCTTCTTCGCGGTGCCCGTGGTGGCGACGCTGAACGTGATGGTGAACTACGTCGCCGGGGGCACGTGGCGAGACGGCGCGGCCCTCGTGCCCGCGGGCGCGGGGTCGCCGCTGCCCTCGTCTACTCCGGCCGCCTCCTCTCCGGCCCCCTCCTCTCCGGCCGCGGCCGACTCCGCGCCCCACCCGAAGGATCCCGATACCGATGACTGATTCCACCACGCAGCTCGCGTACCCCTCGCTCGCCGACATCGAGCGGGCCCGCGTCCGCGTGTCGAAGGTCGCCCAGGTCACGCCCATGGAGAGCTCGCGCTTCCTCGCCGAGGTGATCGGGTCGCCCGTGTACCTCAAGTGCGAGAACCTCCAGCGCACCGGCTCCTACAAGATCCGCGGCGCCTACAACCGCATCTCGGCACTCTCCGACGACGAGAAGCAGCGCGGTGTGGTGGCCGCCTCCGCGGGCAACCACGCCCAGGGCGTCGCCTTCGCCGCGCGCGAGCTCGGCATCAAGGCCACCATCTTCATGCCCATCGGTGTGCCGCTGCCCAAGCTCCAGGCCACCCGCAACTACGGAGCCGACGTGGTGCTGCGCGGCCACTCGGTCGAGGAGGCCCTGCGCGCCGCCGCCGAGTTCTCGCAGGCCACCGGTGCCGTGGTCATCCCGCCGTTCGACCACATCGACGTGGTGATGGGCCAGGCCACGCTCGGGCTCGAGATCCTCGACCAGGTTCCGGATGTCGACACCCTCGTCGTGCCAATCGGCGGCGGCGGTCTCATCGCCGGCATCGCGAGCGCGGTGAAGCAGCGGGCCGAGCAGCTCGGGCGACCCATCCGCATCGTGGGGGTGCAGGCCGAGAACGCCGCCGCCTACCCGCCCTCCCTCGCGGCGGGGGAGCCGCTCGCCATCGTGACGACGCCCACCATCGCCGACGGCATCCACGTGGCCAAGCCCGGCATCCTGAACTTCTCGATCATCAGCGAGCTGGTCGACGAGGTGGTGACGGTCTCCGAGGCCGACACCGCCCGCGCGCTGCTGCTGCTGCTCGAGCGCGCGAAGCAGGTCGTGGAGCCGGCCGGCGCCGTGGGCGTGGCGGCCATGCTGGCGGGCAAGGTGACGAACGCGGGCACCACGGTCACGGTGCTCTCGGGCGGCAACATCGACCCGCTGCTCATGCAGCGTGTCATCAGTCACGGGCTGGCGGCGAGCGACCGCTACCTCAAGCTGCGCATCATGCTGCCCGACCGCCCGGGCCAGCTGGCGCGCACCGCCGAACTCGTGGCCGAGGCGAACGCGAACGTGGTGGAGGTGCAGCACACCCGCCATGGCAAGGGCCTGCAGATCAGCCAGGTGGAGCTCGAACTGCACATCGAGACCCGCGGCCCCGAGCACCGCGACCAGGTCGTGGCCAAGCTCCGCGACGCCGGCTTCGAGGTGCGCGTCGAGGAGTAGGAACTACTCCTCACACCCTCGCGCGCGCGGGCGGTGGGATGGTCGCATGACAACCCTGAAGCGACGCCTCGCCATCCTGTCCCTGTCAGCCCTGGCAACCGTCGCCACGGTCGCGGTCCCGGCCGCAGCCCACGCCGAGATGACCGATCCTCCCATCTGTGTCGAATCTCCGTACGGAGGCTGCCAGTCCGGCCCGCTCGGCAACGGCACGGGAGGAGGCGGCTGGGGCCCGTGGGGTCCCGGTGGCCCCCTGGACTTCTATTCGGTCTCGCAGCAGACAGCGAACGGCTTCACCGCGTGGTTCTTCGACCGGCGCGACGGGATAGCGATGGCTGATTCAGATGCGGTGCTGCTCAAATACACCTACAACTTCGACTTCTGCTCGCGACTGCCAGGTGACGGTGTCATCTGCTTCTGAAGACGACGGAAAGGGTCTGCAGATCAGCCAGGTGAAGCTCGAACTGCACATCGAGACCCGTGGCCCCGAGCACCGCGACCAGGTCTTGGCGAAGCTCCGTGACGCGGGCTTCGAGGTGCGCGTCGAGGAGTAGAAATTACTCCTCACGCCGTCGCCCGTGTGGCCGGTGGGATGGTCGTATGTCAACCCTCAAGCGACGCCTCGCGATCCTGTTCCTTTCAGCTCTGGCAACCGTCGCCACGGTCGCAGTCCCGGCTGCGGCCCACGCCGAGATGACCGATCCTCCCGCCTGTGTCGAATCTCCGTACGGAGGCTGTCAGTCCGGCCCGCTCGGCAACGGCACGGGAGGTTCCGGCTGGGGCCCGTGGGTCCCCGGCGGCCCCCTCGACTTCTACTCGGTTTCCCAACAGACCGCGAACGGCCTGACCGCGTGGTTCTTCGATCGGCGCGACGGAATTCCGATGACCCACTCAGACGCCGTGCTGTTGAAGTACACCTACAACTTCAATTCCTGCGGGGAACTCATGGGCAGTGTGATTTGCCTTTAGGACAACCCACCCCACGACGGTGGGCCACACCAAGTCGTCCATCTCACCTAGCGGAGGAGAATCGGGCCTTCGAGGCTATATACGCCTCAAAGGCGCGATTCCCCTCCCGAAGGAACGAGCGAGCCGGCCGTTGAAGGTCTCGACGGTCATCGCTGTGCCGAGCGGGACGGCCGCACCATCTGAGTCAGCGATGGCGACAACGCGACTTCTGCCGCCCCGCCCGTCAGCTGCTACAGAGACCATCGTTGACCTCGATCGGGGTGGCCCGGCCGGTAGACACGTTGCGGACCGGTTGGTCGGAGGTACCAGCCGGCTTGCGCACGCGACCAGGTCGTGGCCGAGCTCCACGACTCCGGCTTCGAGGAGTAGAAACTACTCCTCACACCAGGCCAGAGTCTTCTGGTCAAAATTGCACCATGAAATCTCTGACGCGGCGCTTTGCCATGCTTTCTCTTCCCGCCCTCGCACTCCTTAGCGCAGTCGCATTACCGGCGGCGGCACATGCCGAGATGACCGATCCTCCAGCCTGCGTCGAATCGCCCTATGGTGGCTGCCAGAATGGCCCCAACGGCAACGGTGTGGGCGGGTCGTGGGGGACTGATCCCGTTCAGACGTGTTACACCCGAGACTACGTCATCATCTGCGAGTAGAGGGCGTGTCCGGGCACACCCACACATCCCGCGCCGAGACGTCAGCGTTTCTCGACCATCCGGGCGGTGCGCAGCAGCTGCGCAAACCTCCATCTATGTTCGGCGCGCAACTCTCAACACCGAAGAGCCCGGCTTGATCAAGCGATCACGCCGGGGTCGTTTCGCGGGCCGGAGGGTCAGCCGTTGAAGGTCTCGACGTTGGTGATCTCGACCGGGATGGGGCGGCCGTTGGGCGCCGTGTACGTGGTCGACTCGCCGATCTTGAGCCCCATGATGGCCGTGCCGAGCGGGCTCTGCTCGCTGTAGACGTCGAGGTCGGCGTTGCCCGCGATCTCGCGGCTGCCGAGCAGGAACCGCTCCTCGCCGCCCGCGACGAGCGCCGTCACGATCACGCCGGGCTCGACCTCGCCGTGGCTCTCGCGCTTCTCGCCCACCTGGGCGGTGCGCAGCAGCTGAGTGAGCTGACGGATGCGGGCCTCCATCTTGCCCTGCTCGTCCTTGGCCGCGTGGTAGCCGCCGTTCTCCTTGAGGTCGCCCTCCTCGCGGGCCATCTCGATGCGCTTGGCGATCTCGATGCGCCCCGGGCCGCTGAGCTCCTCGAGCTCGTTCGTGAGCCGGTCGAAGGCCTCCTGGGTGAGCCAGGTGATCTGCGTGTCTTCAGCCATCGGATTTCTCCCTCGAACATGCATACGCCCGAGCCACCCGGCCCGGACGATCAGGAAAGACTATGTGAGCCAGCAGCTGGAAATCAAACCCGTCGAGGCCAGTTCGCTGGTGCGCACGATCTCGCTGAACGAGCGGGTTGGCGTCTCGGACGCGGGAAGGTCGATCACCTTCCACCCCACCACCGCGAACCTGTCGTTCAGCGCCTGCACCACGCAGCTGCCGGTCGAGCCGGTGGGGATGGTGACGTCGAACTCCACCCGCACGCTCCGGTCGTCGAGCACCTCGTGCGCCGTGTCCTGCGTGCCGATCGACGCGCTCGTGCCGTCGAGCCCTGCCCAGATCACCCACACCAGCACCACGACGCCCACCCCGGCGCCGGCCACCCAGGCCAGCAGCCGGCCGCCGAGGCGACGGCGGGCGGTGCGGCCGTAGCGCTCCGCGATCAGCGGCGACTCGGCGGCGGCGGGCGCGGGCCGCGGGGCGCGGCCGTCCTCCAGCTCCTCGTCGGTACTGGCGTCGGTGCTCACGCGGTGATCTCCCTGGCGGAACGATTAGTCTTGATACGGCCTGAAACAAGGCTAATCGCAATCGACGAGGAGTTGAGACCACTGACGCTTCGCCTCATGGCCGTGCACGCGCATCCCGACGACGAGTCGAGCAAGGGCGCCGCCACCTACGCCTACTACCTCGACCGCGGTGTCGAGGTGATGGTGGTGAGCTGCACGGGCGGCGAGCGCGGCTCGGTGCTGAACGAGGGCCTCGAGCCCCGCATCCGGGCCGAACGCGACATGGCGGGTCTACGCCGTCTCGAGATGGCGGCGGCGCAGGATGCGGTGGGCTTCGAGCACCGCTGGCTCGGCTACGCCGACTCCGGCTACGTCGAGCCCGGTTCGGGCGACGCCCTGCCGGTGAACTCGTTCGGGGTCATCCCCGTGGAGACGTCGGCGGCGCCGCTGGTGAAGGCGGTGCGCGAGTTCCGCCCGCACGTGCTCATCACCTACGACGAGATCGGCGGCTATCCGCACGCCGACCACATCCGCTGCCACGAGATCTCGATGCGCGCCTGGCAGACCGCGGGCGACCCCACTGCCTACCCCGACGCCGGCCCGGCCTGGCAGGTCTCCAAGCTCTACTACGACCGCATCATGAACCCCGACAAGTTCGAGGCCGTCGCCAAGGCGCTCGAGGAGGAGGAGCCCGAGCATCCTTTCCTCGCCCAGGTCGCCGAGATGCGGGAGCGCATGAAAGACCGGCCGAGTTACCCGGTCGTCCAGATCCCGGCCGGCGACTTCTTCGACGTGCGCGACCGCGCGCTGCGGGCCCATGCCAGCCAGGTCGCTCCCGACCACCCCTTCTTCTTCTGGCCGAACGACCTGCAGCGCCGGGCCTGGCCGTATGAGGACTTCCAGCTGATCGAGGCGCGGGTGAGCGTTCCGCATGCGGAGACCGACCTGTTCGACGGGATCGAGGACACCGAATGACCACCGCGAGCATCCTGTCGGGCCTTCACGGCCTCGCCGTTCTGGCAGACGAGCAGACGCCCGACCCCGACAGCGTCACACCCGGAATCGTCGGCTTCATCGTCACGTTCCTGATCGCGGTCGCGACCCTGCTGCTGGTCATCGACATGGTGCGCCGGGTGCGCCGCGTGAACTACCGCGCGCAGGTGCGCGAGGAGCTCGAGGCCGAGCTCGCCGCCAAGGAGGCCGCCGGCGAGGGCCCAGTCGCTCCCTCCGGCGACCGCCCGGGCGAGGACGCACCGCCCCGAGCCTGAGCCCTGCGGGGTGTGAGGCCCGCACGGCTCCGTGCGGCCACGGTCAGGCCTGGCTGATGCGCACCATGTTGCCGGCCGGGTCACGGAACGCCGCATCCTTCACGCCCCAGAACTGATCGGTCGGCTCCTGCACGATCTCGGCGTTGCCGGCCGCCCGCACCCTCTCGAAGGTGGCGTCGAGGTCGTCGGTGCGGAACAGGATGCCCGGCAGTTCGCCCTTGGCCAGCAATGCTGCCAGGGTCGCGCCGTCCTCCGCCGAGCGGCCCGCTCCGGGCTCCGAGATCACGATCTCGATGTCGGGCTGCGATTCGGTGACCAGGGTGATCCAGCGGTAGCCGTCGTTGGCCACCTCGCTGCGCACCTCGAGTCCTAAGGTGTCGCGGTAGAAGGCGAGGGCGGCGTCGGGATCGTCGGCGAACACGTGCACGTGGCTGAGTGAGACTGTCATGGCCACGACGCTAGCGGTTGACGGTGCCGGTTGCTTCTCAGATCCTGCTCGATGCCGGCTCGCGGCGCGGACGACCGAGCACCATGGCCGCGCATCCGGGAACCACCGCGATCTCGTGGTGCTCACGGGCCCGGTAGGCGCTCGGGGTCTCGCCCACGATCTCGGTGAACCGCGCGCTGAAGGAGCCCAGACTCGTGCAACCCACCGCCACGCACACGTCGGTGACGCTGAGCTCGCCCTGGCGGAGCAGGGCCTTGGCGCGTTCGATGCGCCGGGTCATGAGGTGCGAGTATGGCGTCTCGCCGTAGACGTCGCGGAAGCGCCGGCTGAAGTGCGCGGTCGACATGAGGGCGGTGCGGGCGAGGGCGGCCACGTCGAGCGGCTGGGCGAACTCGCGGTCCATCCGGTCGCGGGCACGGCGGAGGCGGCGGAGCTCCTCGAGATCGAGGTTCGTGGTCGCCATGCCGGTTGCCCGGCTATCCGTTGAAGGGCGGTGCCACCGCGAGCAGCAGGATGGCGGTCCAGTGGCAGAGGAAGGCCACCACGGTGAGCGTGTGGAAGATCTCATGGAAGCCGAAGTGGCCGGGCACCGGGTTCGGCCGCTTGAGGGCGTAGGCGAGCGCGCCGAGCGTGTAGGCGAGACCGCCCGCTGCCACGAGCACCATGGTCACCGGATTCGCCTCGAAGATCGCGCCCAGGTAGGCCACGGCGGCCCAGCCGAGCGCGAGGTAGAGCACCACGTAGAGCCAGCGCGGCGCCCCGATCCAGAACACCCGGAAGCCGATGCCCAGAACGGCACCCGCCCACACCACCACGAGCAGCAGCGTGCCCTGTGCGGGCGGCAGCGCCAGCACCGCGATGGGGGTGTAGGTGCCGGCGATCAGCAGGAAGATGTTGGCGTGGTCGATGCGCTTGAACAGCAGCTTCGTCTTCGGCTTCCAGTCGATGCGATGGTAGAGCGCCGAGTTGCCGAACAGCAGCATCGAGGTGAGCGTGAACACGACGCTCGACCACTTGGCCGGCGCGCCCTGCGCCAGGCTGATCAGCACGATGCCGGCGACCACGGTGAACGGGAACGTCGCGGCGTGGATCCAGCCGCGCCAGGTGGGCTTCTGGTCGACCGACAGGCGCTCGGCCGGGTGCTCGATGGCATCGTCGAGCAGCGGGATGTTCGGCAGGTCAGGGCCACCGTCGGCGGTGTCTCGGGGCGTGCCGGCGGGGGAGGGTGATTCGGGCGCGGCCATGGCTCCCACATTACGCCTCGACACTGGACCGACCGGATGCGCGGGGGTCAGACGGGGGTCTCCGGGAGCGGGTAACGTATGCGTGTGCCGAATGGACAGAAGCGGGTCGCCAAGGGACTGCTCTACCGTCTCTATCAGCGGCGCATCCGCCGGCACCTCGACGGGTCGGTGCTGCCCAAGCACGTGGCCATGATCCTCGACGGCAACCGGCGCTGGGCCAAGCAGCGGTCGCTCGAGACGGCGGCGCACGGGCACCGGGCGGGGGCGGCGAAGATCCGCGAGTTCCTGGTGTGGTGCGACGACCTCGGCATCGAGGTGGTGACGCTCTACCTGCTCTCCACCGACAACCTCACCAACCGCTCGGGCCGGGAGCTCACCGAGCTGATCGAGATCATCGCCGACCTCGCCGACGACATCTCGCGCTTCCGCGACTGGCGGGTGAAGCACGTGGGCACCAACGCGGGGCTGCCCGAGCCCCTGATCGCCGCGCTCGACGGCGCGGAGGAGCGCACCGTTGGCCATGAAGGCCTGCACGTGAACCTCGCGGTGGGGTACGGCGGGCGCTCCGAGATCGCGGATGCGATCCGCAGCATCATCCAGAAGCACCGCGGGCTCGGTCACGGTCTCGACGAACTCGAGGCGTCGATCGACCAGGAGATCATCGCCGAGCACCTCTACACGGGCGGCCAGCCCGATCCCGACCTGGTCATCCGCACCTCGGGAGAGCAGCGGCTGAGCGACTTCATGCTCTGGCAGTCGGCGCACAGCGAGTTCTACTTCATGGAGGCCCTCGGCCCCGACGTGCGCGAGGTCGACTTCCTCCGCGCCCTGCGCGACTACTCGCGCCGCCAGCGCCGCTTCGGCTCCTGACCCGCGCCGAGCCCATCGGGCAGGATGCCGGTGGCCGAATTACACCCGTGTAACACGACGTTAATCTTCTGTGATGCGTGTCGTAACCTGCGCCCGCCGGATCGGGCGTAGCTTCGGATTCATCAGGCATGGCGCCTGATCGAGACGGCCACATAAGTACGTTTCGACACTCGGACTGTGGCCTGATCGCCTACTGAACCGAGCGCCTCGCGCTCGGGGTTGGAGTGGATGTGGCCGAGCCCATGACTCACAAGTCCAGCGAAACCAGCACCGGGAAGGACGCACGAAGCACCACCCGCAGCACGAGTTCGACGCACACGGCCGAGGTGACCTACGTACTGGACACCTCGGTTCTTCTGTCTGATCCGAAGGCCGTGTTCCGGTTCGCCGAGCACGCCGTGGTTCTGCCGGTGATCGTCATCACCGAACTGGAGTCCAAGCGCAACGACCCCGAGATCGGGTACTTCGCCCGGCAGGCGCTGCGCAATCTCGACGAGCTGCGCGTCAAGCACGAACGTCTCGACTTCCCCATCGCCGTCGGCACGGAGGGGGGAAGCCTCCGTGTCGAGCTCAACCACTCCAACACCTCGGTGCTGCCGTCGGGTCTGCAGCTGGGCGACAACGACACGCGCATCCTGGCGGTGGCCCAGAACCTGGCCAACGACGGGCTGAACGTCACGGTGGTGTCGAAAGACCTGCCCCTGCGCGTCAAGGCCGCGTCGATCGGCTTGGCCGCCGAGGAGTACCGCGCCGAGCTCGCGGTCGACTCGGGCTGGACCGGTCTCGACGAGATCACGCTCGGCTCCGACGAGATGGCCACGCTCTACGAAGACGAACGGCTCTCGACGCCCCTGGTGCGGGAGATGCCCGTGAACACGGGGCTCGTCATCCACTCCGACCGCGGTTCGGCTCTCGGCCGGGTCACCGGGCGGGGGAGCTTCCAGCTCGTGCGCGGCGACCGCGACGTGTTCGGCCTGCACGGTCGCTCGGCCGAGCAGCGGGTGGCCATCGACATGCTGCTCGACCCCGAGGTGGGAATCGTGTCGCTGGGAGGTCGAGCCGGAACGGGAAAGTCGGCTCTGGCCCTCTGCGCCGGCCTCGAGGCCGTGCTCGAGAAGCAGCAGCACAAGAAGATCATGGTGTTCCGGCCGCTGTACGCGGTGGGCGGCCAGGAGCTCGGCTTCCTGCCGGGCGACGCGGCCGAGAAGATGAACCCGTGGGCCCAGGCCGTGTTCGACACCCTCGGCTCGCTGGTGTCGCAGAACGTGCTCGACGAGGTGATCGACCGGGGCATGCTCGAAGTGCTGCCGCTCACGCACATCCGCGGTCGCTCGCTGCACGACGCCTTCGTGATCGTCGACGAGGCGCAGTCGCTCGAGCGCAACGTGCTGCTCACGGTGCTCTCGCGCATCGGCCAGAACTCGCGCGTGGTGCTCACGCACGACGTGGCTCAGCGCGACAACCTCCGGGTGGGCCGGCACGACGGTGTCGCCTCGGTGATCGAGACGCTGAAGGGGCACTCGTTGTTCGGGCACATCACGCTCACACGCTCGGAGCGCTCGGCCATCGCCGCCCTCGTCACCGAGATGCTGGAGTCGAACGAACTGGCCTAACCACTCCTGCACATCCTGAGTGGGGTGGCGGTTTCGCACAGTCGTGCGACCGCCACCCCGTTCGCTCTGCCCGGGCCCTAGCGTTTCAGCATGAACGCACTCCGCTCGGGGTGGGTGCTCGTGCCGCTGGGGTACCTCGCGCTGGTCAGCCTGCCGCTGGCGGTGACGGATGCCCGCACCCTCCGCCTGCCGAACACCGTCGTCGTTCCGGGGCTGCTGCTCACCGCGTGGGCCCTCGTGGGTGCACTTCTGGCCGGGCCGCCCTCGGACGCGCCGGCGGGGCCCGGCGATTGGTGGCCGGGCGCGAGCGCGGGGGCGGGTCTCGGCTGGCCGGGGGCGGGCCGGGCGACGGATGCGATGGCGGGGCTCGGCGGGGCGGCTGCGGTCGCCGCCGTGCTCGGCGCGGGGTGGGCCGCCGGCCTGGTGGGCATGGGCGACGTGAAGCTCGGTGTCTGGCTGGGCGGCGTGGCAGGGATGCTGGGCATGTCGACCCGCCCCGACGCGCTGGCCCAGGGTGCCGCCGCCGGAGCGGTGGTGGCGACGGCCCTCGTCGTGACCGCACTCGGCACCGGCGGGCCGACGGCCGCGTCGCGCATCCCACTGGGCCCGCCCGCCCTAGCGGCGTTCTGGGCCGCCACCGCCCGCCTCCTCCTGCCCTGACCACCCCCGGCCCGGGCAGTCGCCCGCGCGAACGACGGAGATCAGGGCGGCATACCGAGAACGACGGAGCCTGGCACCGTTTGCGGCGCGAGACTCCGTCGTTACCGGGGCGGGCCCGGGGCGGGCCGGGGGCGGCCGGGCTACTTCGCGGTGGGCGGCGCCGTCATCGAGAGCACGTCGAGCGCCGTGTCGAGCTGCTCGAGGGTGACCTCGCCGCGCTCCACGAAGCCGAGATCGATGACGGCCTCGCGCACGGTGATGCCGCGCGCCACCGAGTGCTTGGCGATCTTGGCGGCCGCCTCGTACCCGATCACGCGGTTCAGCGGAGTCACGATCGACGGCGACGACTCGGCCAGCGCGCGCGCCCGCTCGAGGTTGGCCTCGAGCCCCGCGACCGTCTTGTCGGCCAGCAGCACGGCGGAGTTCGACAGCAGCCGGATCGACTCCAGCAGCGCGGTTCCCATCACCGGGATGGCGACGTTCAGCTCGAACGCCCCCGAGGCGCCCGACCAGGCGATCGAGGCGTCGTTGCCGATCACGCGGGAGCACACCATCAGCACCGCCTCGGGGATGACGGGGTTGACCTTGCCGGGCATGATCGACGATCCGGGCTGCAGGTCGGGGATGTGCAGCTCGCCGATGCCCGTGTTCGGGCCCGAGCCCATCCAGCGCAGGTCGTTGCAGATCTTCGTGAGCGAGACGGCGAGCACGCGGAGCGCTCCGGATGCCTCGACCAGCGAATCGCGCGCACCCTGCGCCTCGAAGTGGTCGCGGGCCTCGGTGATGGGCAGTCCGGTCTCGTCGGCGAGCAGCGAGATCACGAGCTGCGGGAACCCGGCGGGCGTGTTGATGCCGGTGCCGACGGCCGTGCCGCCGAGGGGTACCTCGGCCACCCGGGGGAGGGCGCTCTGCACCCGCTCGATGCCGAGCCGGATCTGCATGGCGTAGCCGCCGAACTCCTGCCCGAGGGTCACGGGCGTGGCGTCCATCAGGTGCGTGCGCCCGGACTTCACGGCGGTGGCCCAGAGCACCGCCTTCTCCTCGAGCGCCTCGGCGAGGTGTTCGAGCGCGGGGATGAGCTGCTCGATCAGTGCACCGGTCACGGCGACGTGCACCGAGGTGGGGAACACGTCGTTCGACGACTGCGACGCGTTGACGTGGTCGTTCGGGTGCACCTTCGAGCCGAGCGCTGTGGTGGCGAGCGAGGCGAGCACCTCGTTCATGTTCATGTTCGACGACGTGCCGGAACCCGTCTGGTAGACGTCGATCGGGAAGTCGCCGTCGAACTCACCGGCGGCGACCCGGTCGGCCGCGGCCGCGATGGCACCGGCGATCGACTCGTCGAGCACGCCGAGGCGCGCGTTGGCGATGGCGGCGGCCTTCTTGATGCGGGCGAGGGCCGCGATCTGCGCCGGCTCGAGCCCCGCGCCCGACACCGGGAAATTCTCGACCGCACGCTGGGTCTGCGCACCGTAGAGCGCCGACACGGGCACCCGCACCTCGCCCATCGTGTCGTGCTCGATGCGGTACTCGGTACCGGCACCGGCGTCGGTCTTGGTCTCGGGAGCGTTGTCCACCACTGTGTGGTCGTCCTTTCGTCGTGACGGAGGCACCGGGGTGCCGCGTCGTTGGTGTTCGAAGTGTGAAGAGGAAGAGCGTGAAGAGAAGGGGCGAGCGGGGCTCAGATCTCGCCGATCGTCACATCGGCGACGGCGCGGCCCTCGGCCAGGCGGTAGTTCGCCCCGACCACGGCCAATCTACCGTCCGCCACCGCGGCGGAGATGATCTCCGACTGCTCGATCAACTGGCGCACGGTGTCGCGGAGATGGGCCTTGCCCACCAGCCCCGCATCCGGTGCCGACAGCAGCGAACCGTCGTCGGCGCGCTCGGTGGGCACCTCGTCGATGGCCGGCACGATCTGCGACACCAGCGACTGGATGTGCCGGGGCAACGGCGCCGCATCCGGCAGCTGGGAGTCGATGGCGGCGCGCACCGCACCGCACTCGTCGTGCCCGAGCACCACGATCAGCGACACCCCGAGCACCTCGACGGCGTACTCCAGGCTGCCCAGCACCGACTCCGAGATCACCTGGCCGGCGTTGCGCACCACGAACAGGTCGCCGAGGCCGAGGTCGAAGATGATCTCGGCGGCGAGGCGCGAGTCGCTGCAGCCGAAGAGGGCGGCGCGCGGGGTCTGCAGATGGGCGAGCTCGGCGCGGGTCTCCACGTCTTGGCGCGGGTGCTTCGGGGTGCCGGCCACGAAGCGCTCGTTGCCACGCGTCATGGTGGCCCACACGCGGGCGGGTGCAGAAGGACTGTTCGAGGGATCGGTCACCGGCTGGCCTCCTCAGGCTGCTCGAGAACATTGGCTGCGATGGCCGTGGCCACCTGTTCGATCTCGTCGGGATCGGCCGAGCCGAACACGACGTAGGTGCTGGCGCCCGACTCCGCGGTGAGGGCGTACTCGGCGTTGCCCACCTCATCGGTCGTGCGGGCGCGGTTGTCGTACACCGTCCACTCCACACCGTCGAGGGTGACGACTCCGGATGCGAGACCCCTGGCCACCTGATCGGCCAGCCAGGTGGGGTTCGCGTCGATCGCCTGGCTGAGCCCCACGTACTGGTCGGTGGGGGAGATCAGCCCGATGTACCAGGAGACCACGCCGTCGGCCGTGCCGGAGCGCAGCTCGGCCGCGTTCGACGTCCACTCGGCGGGCAGGTCGGGAACCGCGAGCGGCACGGGCATGGACGCCTGGGCGCTCACGGCGACCTGCCGGTAGTCGACGTCGGCGAGCATCGACTGCTCGGGCCGCGGCACCACGATGATGATGGCCGCCACGAGACCCACCGAGACGAGCAGGGCGTAGAGGAGGTTGCGCAGGGTCTTGCGGTCGCGGTAGAGGCGCGACTGCTCCGCCTTGCGGGCGGCGGTCTCCTCGGGCGTCTCGGGGCGGCCGAGTTCGGCCACCTCGCGGGGTTCGGTGCTCTTGGCCACGCGGCTACTCGCCCGCCGTGCCGCTGCGGGCGGCGTCGAGCCGCTCTCGGGCACCGATCAGCCACTGCTCGCAGCGGGCCGCCAGTGCCTCGCCGCGCTCCCACAGGGCGAGCGACTGCTCGAGCGTGGCCGAGCCCTGCTCGAGTTCGCCGACCACGCGGATGAGCTCGTCGCGCGCCTGCTCGTAACTGAGGGCCTGGACGTCGGGGGAGGGCGTGGTTGCCATGGGTCAATCCTATCGATCTGGGGTGCGGGGAGAGCCTGGGAGGCGGTGGCCGGGACGGCCCGCCTGAGGCGTCATCCCCCGGCGGCGGGGCCCGACGAGACGGCGTCGAGCGCGCCCTCGGCCACGGTGACGGTGAGCGCGGTGCCGGCCGGCGCATCCGTCGCCGCGCGCACGATGTGACCGCTGTTCGGGCCGGTGACGGATTGCACGATGGCGTAGCCGCGGTCGAGGGTGCGCTGCGGCGAGAGCGCCCGCACGTGGGCGACGAGTTCGCGCACCCGGTCGGTCTCGCGCTCGATCACGCGGCCGACGAGTTCTTCGCCGCGGGCCACGAATCGGGTGAGGTCTTCGGAGCGGGTGTCGATCATCCACGCCGGGTTCGCCATCACCGGGCGCGACCTGATCTGGCCGAGCCGGTCGACCTCGACCGACACCAGGTGGGCGACGCGGCCTCGGATGCGCGTGCGGGCCTGGTCGACCCGGGTCAGCTCCTCCGTGACGTCGGGAACGACGCGCTTCGCGGCATCCGTCGGCGTCGACGCACGCAGGTCGGCCACGAGATCGAGCAAAGGGCTGTCGGCCTCGTGCCCGATGGCGCTCACGACGGGGGTGCTTGCGGCGGCGGCGGCCCGGACGACCGCTTCGTCGCTGAAGCCGAGCAGGTTCTGGAAGTCGCCGCCACCGCGGGCCACGATGATGACGTCGACCTCGGGGTCGGCGTCGAGCTGCTGCAGGGCGGCCACCACCTCACGGGCGGTGCGATCGCCCTGCACCGCGGCGTGCACCACCCGGAACCTCACCGAGGGCCACCGCAGCTGCGCGTTGCGCAGCACGTCTTTCTCGGCATCGCTGTCTTTGCCGGTGATCAGCCCGATGGTGCCCGGCAGGAACGGCAGCGGCTTCTTGCGGTCACGATCGAACAGGCCTTCGGCGGCGAGCTGAACGCGGAGCCGCTCCAGGCGCTCGAGCAGATCGCCGAGGCCGACGTGCCGCATCTCGAACACCTGCATCGACAGGGTGCCGCCGCGCAGCCAGTAGCTCGGCTTGATGAGGGCGATCACCCGGTCGCCCTGCTTGAGGTCGGCGGGCAGCTTCGACTTCACCGACGACCAGATGGTGAACCCCACGGTGGCGTCTCCGGTGAGATCTTTGAGCTTGCCGTAGACGTTGCCGCCCGAGACGCCCCACTGGGTGATCTCGCCCTCGACCCACGCCGTGCCGAGTCGCTCGATGTAGCCCTTGATCTTCTGGGCGAGCTCGCCCACGGGCCACGGGTTCTCGAGCGTCGGCGGGCCGGAGGTGAACGCCGGGGCCGAAGAGTCTGACACGTGCGGTTCTCTCCTTCAGGCCTTCGTACAGTTCTGCCCGCGTAGACTCGCAGGGTGAGCAATGCGACGACCATCAGCCTGCCGATGCCGAGGATTCCCGGCCTACGCAACAGGCTAGAGGATAACCCCGTGACCGGTCACAAGCGCGTCCTGCTCGCCGCCCCTCGAGGGTACTGTGCAGGAGTAGACCGCGCGGTGGTGGCTGTGGAGAAGGCTCTCGAGAACTTCGGCTCGCCCGTGTACGTGCGCAAGCAGATCGTGCACAACAAGCACGTCGTCTCGACGCTGGAGAAGCGCGGCGCCATCTTCGTGGAGGAGATCGACGAGGTGCCCGAGGGGGCCCACGTGGTGTTCTCGGCGCACGGGGTGTCCCCGGCCGTGGTGCAGGGCGCGAGCGATCGTGGCCTCCAGGCCATCGATGCCACCTGCCCGCTGGTCACCAAGGTGCACCGCGAGGCCGTCCGGTTCGCCCGTGACGATTTCGAGATCCTCCTCATCGGCCACGAGGGCCACGAGGAGGTCGAGGGCACCGCCGGTGAGGCCCCCGAGCACATCACGCTGGTCGGCAGCCCGGATGCGGTGGCCGACATCGAGGTCAAGGACCCCGACAAGGTGGTGTGGCTCTCGCAGACCACCCTCTCGGTCGACGAGACCATGGAGACGGTGCGCAGGCTGCGCGAGAAGTTCCCGAACCTGCAGGATCCGCCGTCGGACGACATCTGCTACGCCACCCAGAACCGCCAGGTGGCCATCAAGAAGGTGGCGCAGAACGCCGATCTCGTGATCGTGGTGGGCTCGGCCAACTCATCCAACTCGGTTCGCCTGGTGGAGGTCGCGCTCGAGTACGGCGCGAAGGCCGCCTACCGGGTCGACTACGCCCACGAGGTGAAGCAGGAGTGGCTCGACGGCGTCGAGACGGTCGGGGTCACCTCAGGCGCCTCGGTTCCCGAGGTGCTCGTGCAGGAGCTGCTCGACGAGCTGGCGGGTGCCGGCTACGGCGACATCGAGACCGTGCAGACGGCCGAGGAGGACCTGGTCTTCTCACTGCCGAAGGAGCTCCGCCGCGACACCGCGGGCAAGCGCGACGAGCGCGCCCTGGGTGGCCGCCACCGCTCCTAGCGGCCACGGCCCGGGCACACCCCGCTACGGCGTGGGCGTCGGGAACGTCGAGAGTGCGTCGAGCAGCTCGGGCGCCTGCGAGAACGCGATCGCCACGCACACGCAGGTGAGCAGGAACGACACCACCGCGCCGATGATCGGCACGAAGAACGCCAGCTTCTGCGACCGGATGCGACGGATCGACCACCACACGGTGGCCGCCAGCAGCAGCACGTGCAGCACCGCGCCGGTGACGCCGGTGATGCGGGTGACCTCGTTGGCCGGGTAGGCGCCGAGGCCGAAGGTGGCCCCGGCGGTGGTCATGTAGCCGTTGAGATCGAGCAGCGTCGCCACGCTCGAGCCCACCGAGAGCACGCCGAGCACGAGCAGCACGATCGTGATGTTCACGTCGACGGCGCGTTTACGGGCCGGGGCGGGCGCCGGGATGCCGGCGGGGTCGGCGTTCGCCGGGCCTCCTGAACGGGCATCCGTCGACGGTGATGCCGGACCGGCCGGAGCGGACGGCGCCGCGGGGGACACGGCAGACCGCTTCGACGACGCATCCGGAGCCGCTTCGACACCGGGGTCGGGCTCGGCCTCCTTCGGGGGCTGCCAGACCCAGCCCTCGGGGGCCAGTTCTCCGTACTTCGGCTTCGGTCGGTCGTCGGTCACGCGTCTCCTGCTGATGTCATGGTGCGATGTGCGCCCGGGCGAGCGGCGCACCGGCTCGCCCGGGCGGGTGATCGGGCGAGCGGATGACCCGCCCGCCCGAGTGGTCGATCGGTCGAGTGGCTACTTGCCCGAGTGGCCGGCCGAGCCGAGCTGCTGCGTGGCTTCCACCACACGGGCCGCCATCGCGGTCTCGGCGATCTTGCCCCAGGCGCGGGGGTCGTAGACCTTCTTGTTGCCCACCTCGCCGTCGACCTTGAGCACGCTGTCGTAGTTCTTGAACATCGTGTCGGCGATCGACCGCGTGAAGGCGTACTGCGTGTCGGTGTCGATGTTCATCTTCACGACGCCGTTGGCGACCGCCTCGTGGATCTCGTCATCCGTCGAACCCGACCCGCCGTGGAAGACGAGGTCGAGGGGCTTCGGGCCGTGACCGTACTTCTCGGTCAGGCCGTCCTGGATCTGCTTGAGCAGCTCGGGCTTGAGCTTCACGTTGCCCGGCTTGTACACGCCGTGCACGTTGCCGAAGGTGAGGGCGGCCATGTAGCGGCCCTTCTCGCCGAGCCCGAGGGCTTCGACGGTCTGGATGGCGTCATCCAGCGTGGTGTAGAGGTGCTCGTTGATGTCGTGGCTCACACCGTCTTCTTCGCCGCCGACGACGCCGATCTCGACCTCGAGGATGGCGTGGATGGCGGCGGTGCGCTTGAGCATGTCCTCCGCGATGCGCAGGTTGTCACCGAGCGGGATGGCCGAGCCGTCCCACATGTGCGACTGGAAGATGGGGTTGCGGCCCGCCTTCACCTCCTCCTCGGAGGCGGCGATCAGGGGCAGCACGAAGTCGGCCAGGGCCGGCTCAGGGCAGTGGTCGGTGTGCAGCGCCACCGTGATGGGGTAATTCTTCGCGACCTCGTGCGCGAACGCCGCGAAGGCGAGAGCGCCGGTGGCCCTGGCCTTCACGGTCTGGCCGGCGAAGTAGTCGGCGCCGCCCGTGGTGACCTGGATGATGCCGTCCGATCCGGCCTCGGTGAGGCCCTGCAGCACCGCGTTCAGCGTCTGGGACGACGAGACGTTGACGGCGGGGTAGGCGAACGCGCCGGCCTTCGCCTTGTCGAGCATCTCGGCGTACTGATCGGGGGTTGCAATGGGCATGTCATCTCCTTTGGTGGGCAGAACGGTCGGCGAGGTGTGTCGAGCGCTCCAGCCGATGCCGTGTCTTCGACGAGTCTAGCCAGGCAAGCTGTCGCGGTCAGGCAGTCGGTGCGGGTTCCGGCCGGGCGGCCGGCAGCGGCCGGGGCCGGGCAGCCGGCCCCGGCCAGGGTGCACCCGGTTAGGCTGGATGGCGACCCTGGAAGGAACGTCGATGAACGACAGCGCACCCCTGTACGAGAACCCCGACCGCAACCTGGCCATGGAGCTGGTGAGAGCGACCGAGGCCGCCGCCATCCGCGCTCAGCCCTTCATCGGGAAGGGCGACAAGAACGCCGCCGACGGAGCCGCTGTCGACGCGATGCGCAAGTTCCTCGGCACCGTCGACTTCGACGGCGTGATCGTGATCGGCGAGGGCGAGAAAGACGAAGCCCCGATGCTGTTCAACGGCGAGCACGTCGGCACGGGCCGCGGGCCGGCCGTCGACATCGCGGTCGACCCGATCGACGGCACCTCGCTCACGGCCGCCGGCCGGCAGAACGCCATCTCGATGCTGGCTGCCGCCGATCGCGGCAGCATGCTGGACGCCTCGAGCGTGTTCTACATGAACAAGATCGTGACGGATGCGGACGGCTTCGGCGTGATCGACATCGACCGCCCGATCGGCGAGAACATCCGCGCCCTGGCGAAGGCCAAGGGCAAGGATGTCGGCGACATCCGCGTGGCCGTGCTCGACCGGCCGCGGCACACCCAGCTGGTGGAGGACATCCGGGCCACCGGAGCCGGCACACGAATGCTGCTCGACGGCGACGTGGCCGGCGGCATCAACGCCGCCCGGTACGGCACCCGCATCGACATGTGCGTGGGCATCGGCGGCAGCCCCGAGGGCGTGGCCACGGCGTGCGCGATCAAGGCGCTCGGCGGCTTCATCCAGACCCGGCTCGCCCCGAAAGACGACGCGGAGCGTCAGAAGGGCATCGACGCCGGACTCGACCTCGACATGATCTACGGGGCCGACGATCTGGTTAAGAGCGACAACACGTTCTTCGTGGCCACGGGCGTCACCGACGGCGGGCTCGTGGCGGGCGTGAAGCGGCTCGGCCCGATCATCCGCACCGAGTCGATCGTGCTGCGCTCGCACTCGGGCACCATCCGCCGCATCGAGGCCGACCACCTCGCGGCACGCTGGCTCTAGCGGAGGCCGCGGCCTCCGCCTTCCCGCTCAGCAGTCGGCGGCGCGCGCCTGCGCGGTCAGCGCGAGCCGGTGCCCGTGGCGTCGAAGTCGAACTCGAGCTCGGTCGCGTTCGCCTCCTGCTCGAGGAAGGCGGAGTCGCGCTCGCCACTGGAGTCGCCCAGGGCGCTGAACTCGTCGTTGGGCTGGCGCCGCACAGAGGCGCCGTCTTCCGGAGCCTCCCCGGCTTCGGGAACGGGCTCCGCGGCCTGCCTGTCGGGCGCCTCGGCGAGCTCGTGCTTCTCCGTGGTCTCAGGCTTCTGGGCGGTCTCAGGCGTCTGGGCGATCTCGGACTTCTCGGCGGCCTCGAGCTCGGCGAGCAGCTCCCGCCCGGTGATCTCCCGCGGAGCCTCCTCGATCGCCGCGCGCTCGGGGAAGAGGTTCTCGCTGTTCAGCGACGCGAGCTTGCGTGCGGTGGGGTACACCTTCCGTTCGAGTGAGCCGATGAAGGCGTTGTAATCCTTGACGGAGCGCTCGATCGTGTTGCCGAGCTTGTCGATGTGCTGCGCCGTGGTGCCGAGGCGGGTGTACAGCTCTTTGCTCAGGTCGAAGAGCTTGCGGGCGTCTTCCGTGAGGACTTCCTGCTGCCAGCTGAGCGCGACGCTCTTGAGGATCGACCACAGCGTGACGGGTGACGCGAGGGCGACCTTGCGCGAGAAGGCGAAGTCCATGATGGTGGGGTCTGCTTCCATCGCACCCGAGACGAGCGATTCGCTCGGGATGAAGGCGATCACCAGCTCGGGCGAGGATTCCAGGCCGTTCCAGTACCCCTTCGCCCCCAGCGCCACGATGTGCGCCTTGAGGGCGGCGACGTGCTTCTTCATCAGCTGCTCGCGCCGGTCGCCCTCGGCACCGGTGGCGGAAACCGGGATCGCCGACGCCTCGAGGTAGGCTCCGAACGGCACCTTCGCGTCGACTGCGATGTTCTTGCCGCCCGGTAGATGAACCACCATGTCGGGGCGCCCGGCGCCCGTGTCGCTGACCACCGAGGTCTGCACGTCGAAGTCGACGTGCTCGATGAGCCCGGCTGCCTCCACCACGCTGCGGAGCTGCGTCTCGCCCCACACGCCACGGGTGCTGTTGGACCGCAGCGCCGAGGCGAGGGTCTCGGCGGTGGATCGCAGCCGCTCTTCTGACTCGGTGGCCGATTTGAGCTGCTGCGAGAGCTCGCCGTGCTGCTGCTGGCGCTGCGTCTCGAGCTCGACGACCTTGGCCTGCATCTCCTTGAGGCTCTGCTGCACGGGGCTGAGCGCCACGAGAACCTGGCTGTCCTCGCGCTTGCGCGTCTTCTCGGCCTCGGCGACGGCGGTGAGCTGGCCCTGCAGGTCGGCGATGCGCTCGTGCAGCGTGCCGATCTGCGCGCGGTACTGCTCGTCTTGCTGCGCGAGGCGCTCCCGGCCCTGCTCCGTGGCGAATGCGAGTTGGGCCTCGAACTGCTCGCGCGCCGCTGCCGACTGCTCGCGGTGGGCCCTGGTTGCGGCCTCGGCCTGCTCGCGATGGGCGAGCGTGGCGATGTCGACCTGTTCACGGAGGGCCGACGCGGTCGCCTCGACGGCCGCGAGGCGGCTCTGCAGCACCGCCCGCTCGTCGACCAGCAGCTCCACCCGCCCGCGCACCTCGCCGAGGTCGGCGGTGCGCTCAGCCAGCGCCGCCTGCAGACCAGGGTCGGCAGAAGCCGCGGCATCCGTTCGCCGGCTGCGGGCCAGCAGCCAGCCGCCGGCCACGCCGAGCAGCAGACCGATCGCGAGCCCGATCAGGAGGGGGAGGAGTGCGTCCATGCCCTCAGTGTGTCACCGGCCGCCGACATCGGCGGGCCGCCACGTCGCGGGCGGGCGCCGAAGCTCTAGTCTGGTGCGAACAGCTCCTCCCACAACGAAGTCAGGAATCATGTCAGACGACCACACCACCGCGAATCGGCCCGTCGTGAACCACTGGGTCGACGGCGCCGAACTCGTCTCCACGAGCGGCCGCACCGCTCCCGTGTTCGACCCGGCCCTCGGGCGCCAGACGAAGAGCGTCGCGCTCGCGAACGCCGCGGAGATCGACGCCGCCGTCGCCGCCGCGAAGGCCGCCTTCCCGGGCTGGCGCGACACCTCGATCACGAAGCGCCAGCAGGTGCTGTTCTCCTTCCGAGAGCTGCTGAACGCGCGCAAGGGCGAGCTCGCCGAGATCCTCACCGCCGAGCACGGCAAGGTGCTCTCGGATGCGCTGGGCGAGATCACGCGCGGGCTCGAGGTGGTCGAGCTCGCCACCGGGTTCCCGCACCTGCTGAAGGGCGAGTACTCCGAGAACGTCTCCACCGGCGTCGACGTCTACTCCACCAAGCAGCCGCTCGGCGTGGTGGGCATCATCAGCCCGTTCAACTTCCCGGCGATGGTGCCGATGTGGTTCTTCCCGATCGCCATCGCGGCGGGCAACACCGTGGTGCTGAAGCCGAGCGAGAAAGACCCGTCGGCCGCCAACTGGCTCGCCGCCCTGTTCAGCGAGGCCGGCCTGCCCGACGGTGTGTTCAACGTGCTGCACGGTGACAAGGAGGCCGTCGACGGCCTGCTCGAACACAAAGACGTCAAGAGCATCTCGTTCGTCGGATCCACCCCCATCGCCCACTACATCTACGAGACCGCGGCTCGCAACGGCAAGCGCGTGCAGGCCCTGGGTGGGGCGAAGAACCATATGCTGGTGCTCCCCGACGCCGACCTCGACCTGGCCGCCGACGCCGCCATCAACGCCGGCTTCGGCTCGGCGGGCGAGCGCTGCATGGCCATCTCGGTGCTCGTGGCCGTGGAGCCGATCGCCGACGAGCTCGTCGCCAAGATCCAGCAGCGGATGGCGGGCCTGAAGACCGGTGACGGCCGCCGCAGCTGCGACATGGGGCCCCTGATCACCGAGGTGCACCGCGACAAGGTGGCCTCCTACATCGACGTGGCGAACGACGACGGGGCCACGGTCGTGGTCGACGGTCGCGGCATCGAGGTCGACGGCGAGGCCGACGGCTTCTGGCTCGGCCCCACCCTGATCGACAACGTGCCCACCACCTCGAAGGTCTACCTCGACGAGATCTTCGGCCCGGTGCTCTCGGTGGTGCGCGTGCACTCCTACGAAGAGGGCGTCGACCTCATCAACAACGGCGCCTACGGCAACGGCACGGCCATCTTCACCAACGACGGGGGAGCGGCCCGCCGCTTCCAGAACGAGGTCGAGGTGGGCATGATCGGCATCAACGTGCCCATCCCCGTGCCGGTGGCCTACCACTCGTTCGGTGGTGTCAAGGATTCGATCTTCGGCGACAGCAAGGCGTACGGGCTCGCGGGCTTCCGGTTCTTCACCCAGGAGAAGGCCATCACCTCGCGTTGGCTCGATCCCTCGCACGGCGGCATCAACCTGGGTTTCCCCCAGAACTGACCCCCTTCACACCAGATCCGTCACTTTCGGCCCTACCCGCGCGGTTTTCGGGCCGAAAGTGACGGATCTGGTTTTCGGGGCGGGTGAGCGTGCGGGCGGAGTGCCCCGCGCATCCGGAAGCTAGGATTGACCCCCGTGGCTCTTACTATCGCGATCGTCGGACTCCCCAACGTGGGCAAGTCCACCCTGTTCAATGCCCTCACCAAGAACCAGGTTCTGGCGGCGAACTACCCGTTCGCCACCATCGAGCCGAACGTGGGGGTCGTGAACCTGCCCGATCCGCGGCTGAACACGCTCGCCGAGATCTTCGGCAGTGAGCGCATCCTGCCGGCGCCGGTGTCGTTCGTCGACATCGCGGGCATCGTGAAGGGCGCGAGCGAGGGCGAGGGCCTCGGCAACAAGTTCCTCGCCAACATCCGAGAAGCGGATGCGATCGCCCAGGTCATCCGCGGATTCACCGACTCGGACGTCATCCACGTCGACGGCAAGGTCGATGCGGCCAGCGACATGGAGACGATCAACACCGAGCTCGTTCTGGCCGACCTGCAGACCCTCGAGAAGGCCGAGGCGCGGTACGAGAAGGAGGTCAAGGGCAAGAAGCTCGAGCCCGCCGTGCTCGCCGCGGCCCAGGCCGCCCGGGCCTACCTCGACACCGGCAAGCCGCTGTCGTCGTCGTCGATCGACCTCGAGCCCATCAAGGAGCTGGGGCTGCTGACCGCGAAGCCCTTCATCTACGTGTTCAACGTCGACGAGGAGATCCTGAACGACCAGGCCCGCACCGAGGCGCTGGCCGCCCTGGTGGCACCGGCGCAGGCGATCTTCCTCGACGCCAAGCTCGAGTCGGAGCTGATCGACCTCGACCCGGCCGACGCGGCAGAGTTGCTGGAGTCCACCGGCCAGGCCGAGAGCGGTCTCGACCAGCTCGCCCGGATCGGCTTCGACACGCTCGGGCTGCAGACCTACCTCACGGCGGGCCCGAAGGAGTCGCGCGCGTGGACGATCGGCAAGGGCTGGACGGCGCCCCAGGCGGCCGGCGTCATCCACACCGACTTCCAGAAGGGCTTCATCAAGGCAGAGGTCATCTCCTTCGACGACCTCGTCGAGACCGGCTCCATCGCCGAGGCGCGCGCGAAGGGCAAGGCCCGCATCGAGGGCAAGGACTACGTCATGCAGGACGGCGACGTCGTCGAGTTCCGCTTCAACAACTGACCCGCCCTCGCACACCCGGACACACCCCTCGGGGGTGGCACCCGGCCGGGCCGCAGTGCGGCAGGCTGCTGGCAGGCGGAAGCGACGAGGGGCGGGTCATGGCAGGCGAGGCGCAAGCGGGCTGGTACGACGACGGGTCGGGAGCCATGCGGTGGTGGGACGGCGCGGTCTGGACCGATCGGATCCAGCCGCCGCCGCCCGCAGCGCCCGGGATCGGCGGCATGATCGACCGGATCGGTGCCGAGGCCGTCGCCGGCGGCCGCCCACGACCGGCTCCCGCGGGGATGAGCTACGTCGTGCTCCAGGTGATCCTCAAAGAGAAGGTCTGGGGCACCGGCTCGGGCAACCTCACCGAGCTCGAGCGCGCCATCAACGCTCAGGCCGCGCTCGGCTACCGACTGCACACGATCTCCACCGCCGTGTCGGGCAGCAAGGGCCTCGGCGGCGGAGACCGCATCCAGGCGACGATGGTCTTCGAGAAGATCGGCTGAGCTGAGCCGAGCTGAGCTGAGCTAAACCGAGCTGAGCCGAGCCCGGGCCCGCTTCAGTCCTCGGCGCCCGACCCGCTCGGGTCTCCGGGCGCCCCCACCGGTGGCGTGATCGTGGGCGCCTCGGTGAGCTGCTCGGGAACCTCTGTTCCTGCGGCGAGCTCGGGGTGCTCGTCGGGGCGATCGGATGCGGCGTCGTCGGTCATGGCTTGGCTCCTTCGGTGCGGCCGGTCGGCTGCGTCGGGCACAACCTAGAACCGGTTCGGCTCACCGGCAACGGCCTTGCCGTGCCACGCCCGGCCGGGGGCACCCAGGGGGCTTTCCCAGGAACGCCGGGAACCGCTAGCGTCAGCGGGGTGAAGACACCGGGAACCGATGCCATGCACGTGCACACGCATCTGCACATGATGACCGTCGTCAAAGACGGCAAGCTCAATCCCGACGTGCGGCTCTGGACGGGCATCGCCGCCCTCAGCGTGGCCGTGCTCACCGCCACGGAGTTCCTGGTGCAGGTGCTGCTCGTGGGTGCCCGGCCGGCGCTCGACGACCCAGAGGCACTCGCCGTGTTCATGACCCGCACCGGCACCTGGACGCTCGTCACCATCCTCATCGACACCTTCCTGATGTCGGCGCTGCTGGTGTTCCTCTCGGGCTTCCGGCAGCTCATCACGCACACCAGGCCCGACCTGCAGTGGATCGCGAACATCGCCTACGGCGCGGGGCTGCTCTTCATCGCGGTGACCCTCGTGGGCGACGGCCTCGAGGGGGCCACGGCCCTCGACACCACCGACCTCACCGCCGACCCCTCGTCGCTCCGTGCCCTCACGGTGGGGCACACGCTGATGTTCGGCACGATCGGATGCACGCTGAACGCCCTCGTCGCGGCTGCCGCCGGGTACGTCACCCTCGCCTCGGGTGCCCTGCCGAGGTGGACCGGTTACGTCGCCCTCGCGGTGGCCGCACTCAACCTGCTGTCGGTGCCGACCATGTTCGGCGGCACCAGCCCCGACAGCTTCTTCGCCGCCGGGGGAGCGGCCACCGCCATGCTCGCGACGTTCCCGTGGCTGGTCTGGGTGACCTGTGTGGGAGTCGTCGCCATCCGGGACCGTCGTCGGCTCGAGCTGCTGCCCCCCGAGGTGCGGGCGGCACTGGCCTGACGCCGGCCGCGTCAGCGGGAGGGGCTCTTCAGTTCCTCGTCGGTCCAGCGCTCGCCGTCGACGCCCTGCTCCGACGCTGATTCGGAGTCAGGGTCTGCCGAGGCCGCCGAGCCCTCGAGCGAGGTGTCGTCGGCACCCTTCTTCTTCTTGACGACCACCGGGCGCGGCCCGCGGCCGGCGCGGTACACCGAGATCTCCACCCCGGGGTGACGGCGGCTCTGCACCACGAACAGGATGACGCCGAGCAGCACGGCCGCGAACGACGCCCACACGTTCACCGGGATGCCGAAGAAGCCGTCGCTGGACGGGTCGATGCGGATGGACTCGAGCCAGCTGCGGCCGAGGCCGTACCAGACGAGGTAGAGCGCGAAGAGCTTGCCCCAGCGCAGCCGGAACTTGCGCTCCAGCACCAGCAGGAGAGCCACGCCGACCAGGTTCCAGATGATCTCGTAGAGGAACAGCGGGTGGAAGAGGGTGCCTTCGGGCAGCCCGACGGGGAACGCCCCGTTCGACTGCTCGATCTCCAGGCCCCACGGAAGAGTGGTGGGCAGGCCGAACAGCTCGTGGTTGAAGTAGTTGCCGATTCGCCCGATGGCCTGCGCCAGCAGCATCGCGGGTGCGAGCGTGTCGGCGAACGACCAGAGACGGATGCCCGCGAACCGGCAGCCGATCCAGGCACCGATCGCGCCGCCGATCAGCGAGCCGTAGAGGGCGTTGCCGCCGTCCCAGATCTGCACGACCCGCACCAGGTCTGCGCCCTCGTAGAAGTAATCGCTGCCGTGAGTGAGCACGTGGTAGATGCGGGCTCCCACGATTCCGAACGGCACCGCCCACAGCACGATGTCGATGACGACCCCGGGCTCGCCTCCCCGCTTGGTGAGGCGGTGGTTGACCATGAACATGGCCGCCACGATGCCGGCGAGGATGAACAGTGCATAGATATGGATCGTCAGCGGGCCGACCTGGAACTGCGCGAGGTCCAGTGGCGGGCTGGGAATGCTGAGCGGGCTGAGAGAAGGCACGCTGAATTCTAAAGCTTCGCGCCGCCAGAAACAGAACTCTGTAGCCGTCGGGCCCGGTAAGCCGCTAAGCTGTAGTCAGTTGTTGTGTTACCCATGAATCTTGAATAGGGTCCTTCACCGCAGAAATGCGGGGCTGGACTTGCTTTTCTGAGGAGCGGAACAAAGTGCACCGCGACGGTAGGTTCCGACAAGCGGAACCGTCTACCTCGAAAAGAGAAAAATAATGGCTCAAGGCACCGTGAAATGGTTCAACTCCGAAAAGGGCTTCGGCTTCATCTCCCCCGATGACGGTGGAGAAGACGTGTTCGCTCACCACTCGGGCATCAACGGCTCCGGCTACAAGAACCTCGAAGAGAACCAGCGCGTCGAGTTCGACGTGACGCAGGGCCGCAAGGGCCTGCAGGCTGAGAACATCACCCCCCTGGGCTAAGACCCTCGGGCTGATTCCAGCCTCCGATGCACCAGCTGCATTGCACAGAGAACCCGCGTCCGCAAGGGCGCGGGTTCTTTTTCGTTCTTCAGGTGATCTTGCAGGTTTTCGCCATAGGTTTGAGACCATCTACAGGGCATCTGCTCGAACACCGCGGCTGGGAAGCCGACCCGAAATTGTGACGAGGCCCGTGTGACCATCACACCCACTTCATCCCTCCGTTCCACCAAACCCCGTAAGGCCGGCGCAGCCCACCCCACTGCCGCCTACTCCGAACTCCTCTCGACCGTCCGCGACATGGGCCTGCTGCGCAAGCGCCGCGGCTTCTACATCGCCATGTTCTCCGTGCTCGTGCTGGCTCTCGGCGGCTCTGCCACCGGTTTCGTGCTGCTCGGCGATTCCTGGTTCCAGCTGCTCATCGCGGGCGCGCTCGGCATCATCTTCACGCAGTTCGCCTTTCTGGCGCACGAGGCCTCGCACCGTCAGGTGTTCTCCTCGAACAAGGCCAACGACCGCGCCGGGCGCATCCTCGCTACCGGTTTCGTGGGCATGAGCTATGCCTGGTGGATGTCGAAGCACACCCGTCACCACGGCAACCCGAACATGGTCGGCCGCGACCCCGACATCGACCGTGACGTCGTGTCGTTCGTCGAAAGCGACGCCGCGGCCACGAAGGGTCTCTCGGCTCTGCTGACCCGCAAGCAGGGCTTCATGCTGTACCCGCTGCTGCTGCTCGAGGGCTTCAACCTGCACTTCCACTCGTTCAAGACCCTGTTCGGCAAGAAGCCGGTCGAGGGCCGCGCCTTCGAGCTCACCCTCATCGGGCTCCGCCTCGGTCTGCTGATCGCCGTGGTCTTCACCTTCCTGCCGCTCGGCATGGCGTTCGCCTTCATGGGCGTGCAGCTGGCCGTGTTCGGCTTCTACATGGGAGCCTCCTTCGCACCGAACCACATCGGCATGACCCTCTTCCCCGAGGGCTCACGTGTCGACTTCCTGTCGAAGCAGGTTCTCTCCTCCCGCAACATCGCGGGCGGCTGGCCGATGACCATCGGCATGGGTGGCCTCGACCTGCAGACCGAGCACCACCTGTTCCCGAACATGGCCCGCCCGAACCTCGTGAAAGCCCGCCCCATCGTGCAGGAGTACTGCCAGACCCACAACATCCCCTACACCCAGGTGTCGTTGCTGGCCGCGCACAAGGCGGTCGTGGGCTACATGAACAAGGTGGGGCTCTCGGCCCCCGACCCGTTCGACTGCCCGCTGGTGAACCAGTACCGGCTCCGCCGCAACTGAGCCGCCGTTATCGTTGACGGTGTGAGAACCGCACGTATCGCGCTGACCCTGTTCGTCGCCGCAGCCCTCGCGGGCTCGGCCCTGTTCACGGCGGCCCCGGCGTCGGCTCACGACTCCCTCTCCGGCTCCACCCCGGGCGACGGCGAGTCGGTCACGGTCGATCCGGGTTCGGTGGTGCTCACCTTCAGCGAGTCCCTGCTCACGGTGGGTGGCACGACGGATGGCTTCGCCGTGCAGGTGGTCGACAGCGAGGGCCTGCACCACGAGTCGGGCTGCGTCACGATCACCGACGCGACGGTCTCGGCTCCCATCGCCCTCGGTGACGCGGGCGGCTACCAGGTGATCTGGCAGGTTGTGTCCAGCGACGGACACCCGACCTCCGGCCAGTACGGCTTCGACTACGAGCCGACCGATCTCACCGGCGCCCATGACGGGCTCACCCAGGCGGCCGTCTGTGGCGAGGCCTGGGCGGGAGAACCCGACGAACCCGCCACGGCCACCCCGTCCCCCGCTGACACGCCCGCTGCGGCGACGACGGATGCAGCCGGCACCGCGGTCACCGAGACCTTCACAGCCACCGAGACCGCCGGCCCGGCCGGCGGCGAGCTGCAGCAGGCCGGAGACTCCCTGCCCTGGCCCTTCGTGGTGCTGCTCGTGCTCGTGGGGCTCGGGGTGATCGCCGCGATCGTGGTGCTCACCCTTCGGCGCTCCCGCGGTGGGGGCTTCGGCGGCGGGGGCTTCGGCAGCAGCTGACCGGGCGCTATGCTCGACACGCACCACTTCAACTGAATACCGCTGGCCATCAGGCCGACGCGGGAGAGCCCGGCCGGTGTTCCGGCGGGCACCGAAGGAGCAATCCTCCCCGATAATCTCTCAGGTCCTCGTACCGCGTCGAACTGGCCACTCTGGAAAGCAGTCCGCGGCATCGACGGCGGCTCGCCCACGGTGAAAGCACCCCGGTCGATCCGTGCGGATCGCGTCAGACCGGTGGTGTGAAACTCTCAGGCACGATGACAGAGGGGGAGTTCTCATGGGCGCGTCAGCGCCCTCGACACCGCGGAGCCCCGGCTCCGTTCGAACGGAGAACTCCACTCGTGACCGACGCACCCTCCACCGCATCACCGGCAGCGCCCGACGCGGCGCGCTTCTCGCCGCTGGATGCCGTGCACCGCGCCGCCGGCGCATCCTTCACCGACTTCGCCGGCTGGCAGATGCCGGTGCGCTACTCCAGCGACCTCGCCGAGCACCACGCGGTGCGGGGAGCCGCCGGGTTGTTCGACCTCTCGCACATGGCCGAATTCGCCGTCTCCGGGCCCGACGCGGCCAGGTATCTCGACGAGGCTCTCGCCGGGCTGCTCTCGGCGACCACGGTGGGCCAGGCGAAGTACTCTCTGCTGCTCGCCGAGACCGGCGGCGTGATCGACGACGTCGTGGTGTACCGGCTCGGCGAGCAGGAGTTCCTGGTGGTGGCCAATGCTTCGAACCGCGTGCCGGTGGCCGAGGCCCTCGCAGCCCGTGTCGGCGACTTCGCCGTGGAGGTCGCCGACCGCAGCGACGCGTTCGCGCTCATCGCCGTTCAGGGGCCGCGATCGCGGGAGATCCTCGAGCAGACCGGCGGCCTCGAGACCCCGGGTATCGACGAGCTGCGCTACTACCGGTCGGCATCCGCTCGGTTCCACGGCGAGCCGATGCTGCTGGCGCGCACCGGCTACACCGGTGAGGACGGCTTCGAGCTGTACGTGTCTCCCGAGCACGCCGAGGCGCTGTGGGTGGCGCTGACGGCGGCCGGCGAGCCGCTGGGGCTCGTTCCCGCCGGACTGGCGAGCCGCGACACTCTCCGGCTCGAGGCCGGCATGCCGCTCTACGGGCACGAGCTCTCGCTCGAGGTGCTGCCCGAGCAGGCCGGCCTCGGCCGCGTCGCCGCGCTCGGCAAGAAGTCGTTCGTGGGTCGCGACGCCCTGGTGGCGGGTGCGGGGGATGAGGCGCCCGTGCTCGTGGGCCTCATGGCCGAGGGCCGCCGCGCCGCCCGCGCCGGCTACGAGCTGTTCGCCGACGAACGCTCGACCGAGCCGATCGGCCTCGTCACGAGCGGTGCCCTCTCGCCCACGCTCGGCCATCCGATCGCCCTCGCCTATCTCGACCCGCGATTCGCCGCGCCGGGCACCGAGGTGAGCGTCGACATCCGGGGCAAGCGCCTCGCGTTCACCACCACGACCCTGCCGTTCTACCGCCGCACGAAAGGCTGAAACCATGACCGACCAGAACGATCTGAAGTACACCGCCGAGCACGAATGGGTGCTCGTCGAGGGCTCGGTGGCCACCATCGGCATCACGGCCTACGCCGCAGCGCAGCTGGGCGACATCGTCTACCTCGACCTCCCGGATGCCGGCACCGAGGTGGCGGGCGGCAGCATCGTGGGTGAGATCGAGTCGACGAAGTCGGTGGGCGAACTCTTCGCCCCCGTCGACGGCACCGTCGTGGAGAAGAACGAGGCCGTGGAGAGCTCGCCCGAGCTGGTCAACAGCGACCCGCTGGGCGAGGGCTGGCTGCTCAAGGTGGAGTTCACCGAGCTACCGGCACTGCTGACGTTCGACGAGTACTCCGCACTGATCGAGGGCTGAACCAGATGACCGATCTTCTCGACGCCGGCGCAGCCGCGCCCGCCGCGCCCCGCACCGACCGGGCCGCCGCATCCGGACTCTTCTCGGCCCGCCACATCGGCACCGATGCCACCGCCCAGGCCCGCATGCTCGAGGCGGTCGGGTACTCCAGCGTGGCCGAGCTCATGGCCGCGGCCGTGCCCACGGCCATCCAGTTCGACCGCTCGCTGGCCGACTCGCTCGTGCCCCCGGCCGCCACCGAGCGCGAGGCCGTCGACGAGCTGCGCGCCCTCGCGAGCCGCAATCGCGTGTCGACCTCGTACCTCGGGCTCGGTTACTACGACACCATCACGCCCGCCGTGATCACCCGCAACGTGCTCGAGAACCCGAGCTGGTACACCGCGTACACGCCCTACCAGCCCGAGATCTCGCAGGGCCGGCTGGAGGCCCTGATCAACTTCCAGACCATGGTCTCCGACCTCACGGGGCTCGCCACGGCGAACGCCTCGATGCTCGACGAGTCGACCGCGGCGGTGGAGGGCATGTTGCTCGCCCGCCGGGCGTCGAAGTCGCCTTCGTCGCGCTTCATCGTGGACGCCGACGCCTTCCCGCAGACCAAGGCGCTGCTGCGGGCGCGCGCCGAGGCCGTCGGGATCGAGGTCGTCGAGACCGTGCTCGACTCCATCGACCACCCCTCGCATCCGCTCGCCGACCTCGCCGAGCAGGGCGTCTTCGGCGCCTTCGTGCAGTACCCGGGCGCCTCGGGCCGGCTGTGGAACCCGAGCGACGTCATCGAGCGGGTGCACTCCGCCGGCGGTATCGCGGTGGTGGCGGCCGACCTCCTCGCCCTCACCCTGGTGACCTCACCGGGCGAGCTCGGGGCCGACGTGGCCGTGGGCACCAGCCAGCGGTTCGGCGTGCCGATGGGCTTCGGCGGGCCGCACGCGGGCTACATGGCCGTTCGCGCGGGCCTCGAGCGTCAGCTCCCCGGTCGTCTGGTGGGGGTGAGCGTGGATGCTGCCGGCCACTCGGCCTATCGCCTCAGCCTGCAGGCCCGCGAACAGCACATCCGCCGAGAGAAGGCCACCTCGAACATCTGCACCGCCCAGGTGCTGCTGGCCGTGATGGCGGGCATGTACGCGGTCTACCACGGCCCGGAGGGCCTCCGCGCGATCGCGGAGCGTGTGAACCGGAGCGCCCGCGCCCTGGCCGGAGCCCTCGGTTCGGCCGGCTACGAGATCGTGCACGGCGACTTCTTCGACACCATTCAGGTGCGGGTGCCGGGGCGCGCCCGCGGGCTCGCGGAGCACGCCCACTCGGCCGGCATCCTGCTGCACGTGGTCGACGACGACACGCTCGGCATCGCGGTCGACGAGACCACGCGTGACGCCGAGCTGCTGGAGCTGGCCGTCGTGTTCGACGCGCAGCGGCACGACCGCGGAGCCGTTCCCTCGGCCGCAGTCGACCACGCGCCCAGCATCCCCGAGGGCCTCGAGCGTCGATCCACCTACCTCGAGCATCCGGTCTTCAACACGCATCGCTCCGAGACGAGCATGATGCGCTACCTCAAGCGCCTCGCCGACCAGGACTACGCCCTCGACCGGGGCATGATCCCGCTCGGCTCGTGCACGATGAAGCTCAACGCCGCCAGCGAGATGGAGGCGGTGACCTGGCGCGAGTTCGCGGGGATCCACCCGTTCGCTCCGGCGTCGGACGTGGGCGGGTACCTCGAGCTGATCGGCCAGCTCGAGCGCTGGCTCGCCGACGTGACCGGCTACGACTCGGTGTCGCTGCAGCCGAACGCCGGTAGCCAGGGTGAGCTCGCCGGACTCCTGGCCATCCGCGGCTACCACCGCTCGCGGGGAGACCTCGACCGCACCGTGTGCCTGATCCCGTCGAGTGCGCACGGCACGAACGCCGCCTCGGCCGTGCTGGCCGGTATGAAGGTGGTGGTGGTCGCCTGCGACGAGCTCGGCAACGTCGACCTCGACGACCTGCGGGCCAAGATCGAGCAGCACGCCGACGATCTCGCGGCGCTGATGATCACGTATCCCTCCACCCACGGTGTGTACGAGCACGAGGTGGCCGAGATCTGCCGGTTCGTGCACGAGGCCGGGGGACAGGTGTACGTCGACGGCGCCAACCTGAACGCGCTGCTGGGCTTCGCCCGGTTCGGCGACTTCGGCGGAGACGTGTCGCACCTGAACTTGCACAAGACCTTCTGCATCCCGCACGGCGGCGGCGGACCGGGCGTCGGGCCCGTGGCCGCGAAGGCGCATCTCGCTCCATTCCTTCCGGGGCATGCGTTCGCGCAGCAGCAGGAGCACCTGCAGGTCGACGGCACTCCGGTGGTGCACGGCGGCGGCCCGGTGTCGGCCGCCCCGTACGGCAGCCCCAGCATCCTGCCCATCAGCTGGGCGTACGTGCGCATGATGGGGCTCGAGGGTCTCGCCGATGCCACGGCCTCGGCGGTGCTCGCGGCGAACTACGTGGCCGCACGTCTCGCGCCCCATTTCCCGGTGCTCTACACCGGCGACAACGGTCTGGTGGCGCACGAGTGCATCCTCGACCTGCGGGGCATCACCGCTGCCTCAGGGGTGTCGGTCGACGACGTGGCCAAGCGCCTGGTCGACTACGGGTTCCACGCGCCCACCATGAGCTTCCCGGTGGCGGGCACGCTCATGGTCGAGCCGACGGAGAGCGAGGACCTCGCCGAGATCGACCGCTTCATCGACGCGATGATCGAGATCAAGAAGGAGATCGACGCGGTGGCCGCGGGCGAGTGGCCGGTCGAGGACAACCCGCTCCGCAACGCGCCCCACACCGCGCAGTCGGTGATCGAGGGGGAGTGGAGCCACCCCTACGACCGGGAGCGCGCCGTGTATCCCGTGGCCTCGCTGATCCGCGGCAAGTACTGGCCGCCGGTGCGACGCATCGACCAGGCGTACGGCGACCGCAACCTCGTGTGCGCCTGCCCGCCGCCCGAGGCGTTCGCCTCACGGGAGGCCTCCTCCGGGGAAGCACGACCCTAGCAGCCCGCGCCGGGCATGCACCTGCGACGGTGCATGCCCGATGGGGTATGGTCGGGGGCATGCGCTCGAATCTGCGTCTCAGGATGACCGTCGGAGTGCTTCTCGGGGCGGCGATGGCCGGTGCGGCCGCGTCGCCGGCGATGGCCGATCCGGTGTACTCGGAGGGCGACTGCGTCGTCTACCGGGTCACGGAGGGCGGCCCGGGCGGCGCCCAGTGCAGCGGCGTCGACCTGAGCGGAACCCGCTTCGGCGAAGCCGACTTCCGCGGCGCGAACCTCGTCTCGGCGTCGTTCGCCGGGGGAGACGTGCAGGGCGCGGTGTTCGACGGCGCGAACCTCGACGGCGCCGACTTCTCGGGCACGCGCATCGTGGGCGCCGACTTCACGGGCTCGAGCATCCTGCCCGCCCAGGTCGATCTCACCGCCGACGCCTCGGGCACGGCCCTCGTGCCGATCGAACCGAAGACGCCGGCGGGTCTGACGCTCGACGGCTGCTCCATCGTGGGAACCCCCATCGAATCGGGGCAGGCCTTCCCGATCGGCACCTCAACCATCCTGTGCTCGCTGTCGAGTTCGTTCGCCGGAACCGCCACGGCGCGCATGACCGTGAACATCACGGCCTCGGCCACCGCGACCCCCACGGCGACACCGCTGTTCACCCCGGCTCCCGTGGAGTCGAGCGCCGCAGCACCCGCGGCCGCCGCCGAGACGCCCAACTGGCTGATGATCGGCGGCTTCATCGGGGGAGCGCTGCTCGTGGCCGGTGGGATCGCCGCCTTCGTGGTGTCTAACCGAAGAGGCCGGGAACCAGACTGAAGGCCAGCGGGTACCCGACGAACGAGATGATGTCGATCACCCAGTGCGCCACCACCAGGGGCATCACCCGGCCCCAGCGCCAGTAGCACCAGCCGAAGATCACGCCCATCGCCACGTTGCCCACGAACGGCCCTGGGCCCTGGTAGAGGTGGTAGCTGCCCCGCAGCGCGGCGGCGACCAGGATGACGCGCCACTTCGGCCAGGCCAGCTGACGCAACCGGGTGAACAGGTAGCCCACCACGATCACCTCCTCCTGTAGGCCGGCCCGGAGCGCGGCGAGCACGAGCACGGGCACGGTGTACCAGTGCCCGTCCAGCGGGGCGGCCACCACGGCGGCGCTGAAGCCGAGCAGCCGCCACGCCACGTAGAGGGCGATGCCGGGCACGCCGACCACCAGCACCAGCAGCAGGCCCCGCCGCGCATCCTGAGCCGGCCGCGCGAGGTCGAAGCCGATCCGCCGGAACGGGTTGCCGCCCGAGATGGCGAGCAGGTAGAGCACCAGGGCCACCGGAACCAGGTCGAAGAAGACCGCGAGCAGCTGGTAGGTGAGGTCGAGCCACTCGCGATCGCTCAGCGACCCGTTGATGGTGGCCGTCTGGTCGGCGAGGGCGGTGCCCGAGGTGGCTTTGGCGAGCAGGCTGACGACCGAGTACACCGCCGAGGCGCCGAGCGACAGGCCGAGCACGATCGCGATCTCGGTGGACAACCGCCGTCGGCGCCGGTGTGACCAGTCCAGTGCTCGGGTCATGCTTCGCTTTCTTGCGCCGGGCGACGCTTTTCAACGCCGGCTGTCGACCATACACAACTAATCTGCAGGGATAGTTTCGTGTATGTAACTTTTCCGGCCCGCATTTGCTCTGGTCTGGGCCCCCACTTAGGGTACTTCCTTAGGTCTGGCCCCTCACAAGGGAGCCGTGACCTGCCCCTATTTTGCACAGGAGGAAAATTGAAGAAGAGACGGTATGGCGTCGGCGCTATCGCGCTGATCGCTGCGAGCGCGCTCGCACTGTCCGGCTGCGCCACCAGCAGCACCACGGACACGAGCTCGTCCGCCGACAGCACGGCGGTCATCACGGCGAACGGCTCGGAGCCCCAGAACCCGCTGATCCCCACCAACACCAACGAGACCGGTGGCGGAAAGATCCTCGACTCGATCTTCGCGGGCCTGGAGTACTACGACGCCACCGGTGCGCCGCAGCTCGACATGGCCGAGTCGATCGACACCGACGACTCGACCACCTTCACCATCAAGGTCAAGGCCGACCAGACCTTCAGCAACGGCGACCCGGTCGACGCCGACAGCTTCATCAACGCGTGGCAGTACGGCGCCCTCCTCTCGAACGAGCAGCTCAACAGCTACTTCTTCGAGGACATCGAAGGCTTCAGCTACGACGAGGACAGCCCCCTCACCGGTCTGAAGAAGGTCGACGACCTGACCTTCACCGTGACCCTGAAGGAAGCGCGTTCCGACTTCCCCCTGCGCCTGGGCTACTCGGCGTTCTACCCGCTGCCCAAGTCGGCGTTCGACGACATGGAGGCCTTCGGCCAGAACCCCGTCGGCAACGGCCCGTACAAGCTGGCCAGCGACACCGCGTGGGCTCACAACGAGAAGATCGACCTCGTTCCGAACGAGTCGTACACCGGTGGCCGCAAGGCGCAGAACGGTGGCCTGACCATCGTCTTCTACGCCTCTGAGGACGCGGCCTACGCCGACCTCCTGGGTGGCAACCTCGACGTGCTCGACGCCGTTCCCTCGAGCGCGTTCGGCAACTACGAGTCCGACCTGGGTGACCGTGCGGTCAACCAGCCGGCCGCCATCTTCCAGTCGTTCACCATCCCGGAGCGCCTCGCGCACTTCGGCAACGACGAAGAGGGCAAGCTCCGCCGCCAGGCCATCTCGATGGCCATCAACCGCGACGAGATCACCGACGTGATCTTCTCGGGCACCCGTACCCCCGCCTCCGACTTCACCTCCCCGGTGATCGACGGCTGGAGCGACTCGCTCGAGGGCGCCGACGTGCTGACCTTCAACGCCGACGAGGCCAAGAAGCTGTGGGCCCAGGCCGACGCCATCTCGCCCTGGTCGGGCACCTTCCAGATCGCGTACAACGCAGACGGCGGCCACGCCGACTGGGTCGACGCCGTGTCCAACAGCATCAAGAACACGCTGGGCATCGACGCGTCGGGCGCTCCGTACCCGACGTTCGCCGAGGCGCGCACCGCGATCACCGACCGCAGCATCCAGACCGCGTTCCGCACCGGATGGCAGGCCGACTACCCCGGTCTGTTCAACTTCCTCGGCCCGCTGTACGCGACCAACGCATCCTCGAACGACGGCGACTACTCGAACCCCGAGTTCGACGCGCTGCTCCAGGAGGGTTCGTCGACCGCTGACTCCGCCGAAGCCAACACGGACTTCCAGAAGGCCCAGGAGATCCTCCTGAAGGACCTGCCGGCGATTCCGCTGTGGTACTCGAACGTGGTCGGTGGCTACGGCGAGACCGTGCAGAACGTGCAGTTCGGCTGGAACTCGGTGCCGCTCTACTACGAGATCACCAAGAGCTAGTTCCCGCACATACGGGGGCGGCAGCTGTGGCTGCCGCCCCCGTATCATGTTGTCTGTGATTCGCGCGGCGGCTCTCGCCCCTTAGTTTCGATTGGTTCGGTCTGATTCGTGGCCGGTTACATCCTCAGGCGTCTACTCCAGGCGATTCCCGTCCTGCTGGGTACGACGTTCCTCATCTACTTCATGGTCTTCGCAATGCCCGGAGACCCCTTGCTCGCCCTGTTCGGCGACAAGACGCCCAACCCGGCGCTGCTCGAGCGGCTCCGCCAGGAGTACAACCTCGACCAGCCGTTCATCGTGCAGTACTTCCTGTACCTCGGCGGCATCTTCCGCGGTGACTTCGGCACCTCGTTCTCCGGGGAAGCGGTGTCCGACATCCTGGCCCGCACCTTCCCGGTGACCATCCGGCTCGCCATCCTCGCGCTCATCATCGAGTTCGTCGGCGGCGTGCTGATCGGCCTCATCTCGGGCCTTCGCAAGGGCAAGCTGTTCGACGCCTCGGCCCTCGTGCTCAGCCTGATCTTCATCTCGCTGCCGATCTTCGTGATCGCGTTCGTGGGGCAGTACGTGTTCGGCATCCAACTCGGCTGGGCCAGGACGACGGTGTCCAGCGGTGCTCCGATCCAGGACCTGATCCTGCCGGCCTTCGTGCTGGCGAGCATCTCGTTGGCTCAGCTCATCCGGCTCACCCGCGCATCGGTGATCGAGACCGCGGGACTGGACTTCGTGCGCACCGCGTACGGCAAAGGTCTCAGCCGGCGCCGCATCATCCCGGTGCACATCCTGCGCAACTCGCTCATCCCCGTCGTGACCTACGCGGCCACCGACTTCGGCGTGCTGCTCGTGGGTGCGACCGTGACCGAGGGAATCTTCAACGTGCCCGGCGTCGGCCGCACGCTCTACCAGGCGATCATCCGCGGAGAGGGCCCCACCGTGGTCTCCTTCGTGACCGTCATGGTGCTCATCTACCTGGTGGTCAACCTCGTGGTCGACCTCCTCTACGGCCTTCTCGACCCGAGGATCCGCTATGTCAAATAAGCCACTCTCCCCGACGCACTTCGTCGCGCCCCTGGAGGAGACCCCTCTCGTCGCGATCGATGCCGTGAACGTCGGCGAACGCAAGAGCAACCTCTGGATCGACGCCTGGCGCGACATGCGCCGCCGGCCGATGTTCTGGATCTCGGCCGTGATCATCCTGCTGGTGATCGTGGTGGCCTTCTTCCCGACGCTGTTCACGCAGGTGCCGCCGAACAACGACTGCAACCTCTCCGACAGCAACGGCGGTCCCACCGGCGAGCACATCCTCGGCTTCACCAAGCAGGGCTGCGACGTGTTCTCGCGCATCGTGCACGGCACGTCGACCTCGCTGTCGGTGGGCATCATCGTCACCATCCTCACCACCGTGCTCGGCATCGTCTTCGGCGCCTTCGCGGGCTTCTACGGCGGATGGCTCGACGCGGTGCTCTCGCGCGCCGGCGACATCTTCTTCTCGATCCCCTACATCCTGGCCGCCGTGGTCATCATGTCGGTGTTCTCGGCCTACCGGAACGTGTTCGTGATCTCGCTCGCGATCGGCATCTTCGCGTGGCCCTCGACGGCCCGTGTGCTGAGAGCCGAGATCCTGCGGGTGAAGCAGAGCGACTACGTGATGGCCGCGCAGGCCGTCGGGGTGTCGAACTTCAAGATCCTGCTTCGGCACGTGCTGCCGAACTCGATCGCCCCCGTGATCGTGGTCACCACGATCTCCCTCGGAGCGGCCATCGTGGCCGAGGCGACCCTGTCGTTCCTCGGTGTCGGACTGCCGAACTCGACCATGTCGTGGGGTAACGACATCAGTGCCGCGCAGGTCGACCTGCGCAACGCCCCGCAGACCCTGATCTACCCCTCACTCGCGCTCTCGATCACCGTGCTCGCCTTCATCATGATGGGCGAAGTCATCCGGGATGCGCTCGATCCGAAGGCGAGGGCCCAGCGATGAGCGACCCCACCCCCCGTACCGCCGGCACCACCCCGCTGCTGGAGATCAAGAACCTCGAGGTGGGCTTCCAGTCGACCGACGGCATCGTGCCGGCCGTGCGCGGCGTCGACCTCACGCTCATGCCCGGCCAGACCCTGGCCATCGTGGGCGAGTCCGGCTCGGGCAAGTCGACCACGGCGCACGCCATCATCAACCTGCTGCCCGGAGCCGGCCGCATCACCGGCGGCACCATCATGTTCGACGGCAAGGAGCTCAGCTCCTACTCCGAGCGGCAGATGGAGCAGGTGCGCGGCCGCGAGATCGGCTTCGTTCCGCAGGACCCGATGTCGAACCTGAACCCGGTGTGGAGCGTCGGCTTCCAGGTCGAGGAGACCATCCGCGCCAACGGCATCGCCTCGGGCCGCAAAGAGGTGCGTGCCCACGCCATCCAGGTGCTGAAAGAGGCCGGGCTCTCGGATGCGGACAAGCGGCTCAAGCAGTTCCCGCACCAGTTCTCTGGCGGTATGCGCCAGCGCGTACTGATCGGCATCGGCCTGTCGTCCAGGCCCAAGCTGCTCATCGCCGACGAGCCCACCTCGGCGCTGGACGTGACCGTGCAGCGCCGCATCCTCGATCACCTCGAGACGCTCACCCGCGACATCGGCACCGCCGTGCTGTTCATCACCCACGACCTCGGCCTCGCCGCCGAGCGCGCCGAGCAGCTCGTGGTGATGTACAAGGGCCGCATCGTGGAGGCGGGACCCTCGAAGGAGATCCTGCAGAACCCGGTGCACCCGTACACGCAGCGCCTCGTGGCCGCGGCTCCCAGCCTCGCCTCGCGGCGCATCCAGTCGGCCACCCAGGTGTCGGAGTCGCACGCGCTGAGCGACCTCGACTACGCGCCCACGAAGGTGACCGAAGGGCTCGACCTGATCGCCGCCGCCGAGGAGCGGATCGAGCACCAGGCCGCCGCGCGCCGCCCCGACGCGATCGTGGTGAAGGACCTCACGAAGGTCTACAAGATCCGTGGTCAGGGCAAGGGCGCCTCGGGCGAGGTCATCGCGGCCGACAAGGTCTCGTTCGCCGTGGAGAAGGGCACCACCACGGCTCTCGTGGGCGAGTCGGGCTCCGGCAAGTCGACGGTGGCGAAGATGATCCTGCGCCTGGAGAACCCCACCTCGGGCTCGATCATGATCGACGGCACCGATGTGGCTCCGATGAAGGGCAAGGAGCTGCTGGGCCTGCGCCGCCGGCTGCAGCCGGTCTTCCAGGACCCGTACGGCTCGCTCGACCCGCTCCGCAACATCGGCAACACCATCGCCGAGCCGCTGCAGGTGCACAACGTGGGCGACCGCACCGCCCGTCGCGAGCGGGTGCTGGAGCTGCTCGACCAGGTCTCGCTGCCCCAGACGCTGATCACGCGCTACCCGAACGAGCTCTCGGGCGGCCAGCGCCAGCGTGTGGCGATCGCCCGGGCCCTCGCGCTGAAGCCCGACATCGTCGTGCTCGACGAGGCGGTCTCGGCGCTGGACGTGCTGGTTCAGGCCCAGATCCTGAAGCTCCTGGCCGATCTGCAGTCCGAGCTCGAGCTGACCTACCTGTTCATCACGCACGACCTGGCGGTGGTCCGTGTGATCGCCGACAACGTCTGCGTGATGCAGCAGGGACGCATCGTGGAGGCCGCGACGACGGACAGCGTCTTCGACAACCCCAAGGAGCAGTACACTAGGGAGTTGCTGAACGCTATTCCGGGCGCTGGAATCACCCTGGGCGTTTAGCGGATCCGGGCCACGTCGCCCACCGACCGCACTCTTTAGAGCCCGCGGGTGGCTTGTCGCCACCAGTTCCGGGTTCATGAAACCTGAGGACTTCCCATGGCACAAGCCACCCGCGATGACCTACGCAATGTGGCGATCGTCGCCCACGTCGACCACGGCAAGACCACCCTGGTCGACGCCATGCTCACGCAGACCAACTCCTTCGACGCGCACTTCGACGCCGACGACCGGATGATGGACTCCAACGACCTGGAGCGTGAGAAGGGCATCACGATCCTCGCCAAGAACACGGCGATCTCGTACAGCGGCCTGCACTCCGGCGGCAAGCCCGTCACCATCAACGTCATCGACACCCCCGGACACGCCGACTTCGGCGGCGAGGTCGAGCGCGGCCTGTCGATGGTCGACGGCGTGGTGCTCCTCGTCGACGCCTCCGAGGGTCCGCTGCCGCAGACCCGCTTCGTGCTGCGCAAGGCCCTCGAGGCCAAGCTTCCCGTCATCCTGCTGGTCAACAAGACCGACCGCCCGGATGCGCGCATCGACGAGGTCGTGGGGGAGTCGCAAGACCTCCTGCTCGGCCTCGCCAGCGACATGGCCGACGACGTGCCCGACCTCGACCTCGACGCCATCCTCGACGTTCCCGTCGTGTATGCCTCGGGCCGCAACGGCGCCGCCAGCCTGAACAAGCCCGAGAATGGCACCCTGCCCGACAACGACGACCTCGAGCCGCTGTTCGGTGCCATCATGGAGCACATCCCGGCCCCGACCTATGACGACGAGGCGCCGCTGCAGGCCCACGTCACCAACCTCGACTCCTCGCCGTTCCTCGGCCGTCTCGCCCTGCTGCGTGTCTTCAACGGCACCATCAAGAAGGGCCAGCAGGTCGCCTGGGTCAAGCACGACGGCACCGTCACCAACCAGCGCATCAGCGAGCTGCTGAAGACGGTGGCGCTCACCCGCTTCCCGACCGAGTCGGCCGGCCCCGGCGACATCGTGGCCATCGCCGGCATCGAGGACATCACGATCGGCGAGACGATCGCCGACCCCGACGACGTACGGCCGCTGCCGGCCATCACGGTCGACGACCCGGCCATCTCGATGACCATCGGCACCAACACCTCGCCCCTCGTGGGCAAGGTGAAGGGCCACAAGCTCACCGCCCGCATGGTGAAGGACCGCCTCGACCGCGAGCTGATCGGTAACGTCTCGCTCCGCGTGGTCGACATCGGAAACCCCGCCGCCTGGGAGGTCCAGGGCCGTGGCGAGCTCGCTCTGGCCATCCTGGTCGAGAACATGCGCCGCGAGGGCTACGAGCTCACCGTCGGCAAGCCCCAGGTGGTCACCCGCCAGATCGACGGCAAGACGCACGAGCCCTACGAGCACCTCACGATCGACGCCCCCGAGGAGTACCTCGGCGCCATCACGCAGCTGCTCGCCGCCCGCAAGGGCCGCATGGAGAACATGGCGAACCACGGCACCGGCTGGGTGCGCATGGAGTTCATCGTTCCCTCGCGCGGCCTGATCGGCTTCCGCACCGAGTTCCTCACCATCACCCGCGGCACCGGAATCGCGAACGCGATCTCGCACGGCTACGGCGAGTGGGCCGGTTCGATCGTCACCCGCAACAACGGCTCCATCGTGGCCGACCGCTCCGGCGTCGTGACCCCGTTCGCGATCATCGCCCTGCAGGAGCGGATGACCTTCTTCGTGAACCCCACGGAAGAGGTCTACGAGGGCATGGTGATCGGCGAGAACTCGCGCGCCGACGACATGGACGTGAACATCACCAAGGAGAAGAAGCTGACCAACATGCGTCAGTCGACCTCCGACACGTTCGAGTCGATGACGCCGTCGCGTCAGCTCTCGCTCGAGGAGTGCCTCGAGTTCGCCCGTGAAGACGAGTGCGTCGAGGTCACCCCCGAGATCGTGCGCATCCGCAAGGTGGAGCTCGACGCCAACGCGCGTGCCCGCCGCACCGCGAACCTCAAGCGCGCCAACCAGTAGTCGCGTGGCCCCGAACGGCCGGCTCCTCATCGTGAGGGCCGGCCGTTCGTGCATCTGGTCGCAGCGGCCCGGTTCTGGAATGATCGTGGGCATGACGAAGAAGCCTCGCGCCCTGCTGATCGCCCTCGCCCTGACCGTGCTCCTGCCCGTGAGCCTGAGCGGATGCGCCAACCCGGTCGAGCAGATCGTGGAGGGCGCCGTCGAACAGGCGGGTGGCGGCGATGTCGACCTCAACTCCGACGGCGGGCTGCCCGACGGGTTCCCCGCCGATGAGGTGCCGCTCTACGACGGCGAGGTGGTGGGCGGCATGGGCGCGGGAACCGTCGACAGCGGCGGCGGCTGGACCGTGATCGTGAAGGTCGGCGACGACATCGAGCAGGCTTTCCAGTCGATCGACGAGCAGCTGAAGGCGGCGGGCTTCGAGGCCAGCTACTCCGGGTTCGTCGACGGGGTGGGCAGCGGTGCCTACAGCGACGCCTCGTACTCGGTGATCGTGAGCGTGGCCGACGACGGGTCGGGCGAGAAGACCGCCACCTACATCGTGGGCGGCACCACCTCGTAGCGCCGGGCGTCGGCGGGTGGCACCGGGCTCAGCCGAACAGCGTCTCGCCCACGTAGCCGCCGGTGGAGGCGCCGGGCGGCACAGCGAAGATGCCCGAGCCCACATGGCGCAGGTACTCGTTCATGGCGTCGTTCTTGGCCAGGTTCATCTGAATGGGGATGAACTGAGCCCGGGGGTCGCGCTGGTACGCGATGAAGAACAGCCCGGCGTTCAGTCGGCCCAGCTCGTCGTTGCCGTCGACGAAGTTGTAGCCTCGGCGAAGCAGCTGGGCACCCGAGTTCTGAGTCGGATGCGCGAGGCGCACGTGCGAGTCGGCCGCGATCAGCGGGGCGCCGCCCTGCCCGGTCGCGTCGAAATCGGGGTCGGAGAACTCGGTTCCGCCCGAGAACGGGGCTCCCTCGCCCTTCGTGCGGCCGACGATGGCCTCCTGCTCCTTCAGCGAGGTGCGGTCCCACGTCTCGATGGTCATACGGATCTTGCGGGCCACGAGGTAGGAGCCGCCGGCCATCCAGCCCGCGCCGTCGGAGCCCGACGCCCACACCTGGTCGGTGACCACGTCGGCCTGCTCGGCCTTGATGTTCGCGGTGCCGTCCTTGAAGCCGAAGAGGTTGCGCGGGGTGGCCTGGGCGGTGGTGGTGGAGCTCGTGCGGCCGAAGCCGAGCTGCGACCAGCGCAGGCTCGCCCGGCCGAAGGCCATGCGGGACAGGTTCCGGATGGCGTGCACCGCGACCTGGGGGTCGTCGCTGCACGCCTGGATGCAGAGATCGCCACCCGTGAGGGCTTCGGTGAGCATGTCGGCCGGGAAGTGCGGGAGGTCGACCAGGGCGGCCGGGCGCTGGGAGGCGATGCCGAAGCGATCGGCGCCGCCGGCATCGGTGAAGAGCGTCGGACCGAAGCCGAAGGTGATCGTGAGGCCCGCGGCGGGGAGCCCCAGGGCCTCGCCGGTGTCGTCGGGGGGAGCCGTGTAGGGGCCGTTGACCGCCCCGTAGGTGCCGACCGGGGTTCCGGCCGTCATCAGTGCGGCGGCGGCGCTCCAGTCCTGCAGCAGGCCCACCAGCTCGTCGCGGCTGATGTCGGCCACGTCGAAGCTGGCGAAGTGCAGCCGGTCTTGAGCGGGGGTGATGATTCCCGACTGGTGCTCGCCGAAGAACGGGTACACGGTGCCCGCCGCTCCCGGGGCCGCGGCGGCCGAGGGCGTGAGGGCGAACCGGTCGACGGCGATGCCGCCGGCGACTCCGGCGCCCGCTCCGAGCACGCCGGCCCCGGCGAGGCCGAGGAGCCCGCGGCGGGAGATGCCTCGGCGCGCCGGCGCCGGATCGTGATCGGTCATGGAATTCAGCCTAGGTGTCAGCCGACCAGCGTCGCCGTGAGCTGGCTGAGCGGCTCGCTCAGGGCGCTCACGCCGTCGGCGAGCTGCTTCACCTGGTCGGTGGTGAGCTCGTTGTAGTACACGAAGCCCGAGTCGAGGCTGCCGTAGGCGGCCAGGGTCTTCTCCAGCGCGTCGAAGCGCTCGTCGATGGTCTTCACCAGGTCGGGGTCCTTCGTCTCGACGATGTCGCGCACGCCCTCGTACGCCACCCGGGCGCCCTCGAGGTTGGCCTGGAAGTCCCACAGGTCGGTGTGCGACCAGATCTCCTCCTCGCCCGTGATCTTGCCGCTGGCGACCTCTTCGAGCAGGCCGATCGCGCCGTTGGAGATCGCGTCGATGGAGACCGTGTAGTCGCTCGCGTTGACGGCCTCGTGCAGCGACTGGGTGTCGGCCTTCAGCTTGTCGGCGTAGTAGGTGCGCTCGTCGGGGGTGAGGGGCACGTACTCGGTGCCCCCGTTCTCAGCCGCGGTCGGCGGGAAGAGGTCCTTCTCGATGCGGTGCCAGCCGGTCCACTCGTCGCCCTCGGCGACGTCGGCCTCGCGGAAGTCGATCTTCGGGTCGAGGTCGCCGAACGACTCGGCCACCGGCTCGATGCGCTCGTAGTTCGCGCGGGTGGTGGCGTAGAGGTCGCGGGCCGACTGGTCGTCGCCGGCGAGGTAGGCGTCGAGGAAGGTGTCGGTGCCCGTCACCAGCTGGCCCACCTGGTCCTTCACGTACGCCACGTAGTTCACCGCGGCCTGGTCCACCTGCTCCTGCTGGTCTCCGGCGAGCTGCACCTTGTCGCCGGTGACGGTGAAGGCCGAGCGGCCGATGCCGTCGCCCACCATGCCGGGCTTGCACACCGTGAAGTAGTCTCCGGGCTGGGCCTGAACCACGAGGTCGCGCGAGATGCCGGGGCCCACGTTCTCGACCTCGCCCACGATGCGCAGTCCGTCGTCGGCGAGCAGGTAGAACTCCGTCACCTGGTCGCCCGAGTTCGTCACCGAGAAGGTGAGCGTGCCGCTGGTGGCCGTGCTGGCGCTCACCGCGCAGTCGTCGGAGCTGGAGTCGACCGTGATCGCTCCCGCCGCATCCGTCGACCCGGCGCTGCTGTTGGGCACGCACCCGGTGAGGGCGATCAGGGTCACGGCCGCGCCGGCGGCGGCGAGAAGGGACTGTTTCTTCACGAAGGGGCTCCTTGAAACGAAAGGGGAGGGGAGGGGAAGGATCAGGATGCGGCGGCCACGGCCGGCGAGGCCGCTCGGGCGCGCTTCTGCGAACGGCCACGGCGTACCGCACGGAGGAACAGCACCATGGTGGGCACGAAGTACGCCAGCCACACCGCGAGCTCGAGCCAGGTGGTGGCGGGGGAGAAGTTGACGGTGCCCTTCAGCAGGGTGCCGAGCCAGCTGTCGGGCGGGATGACGCCGCTCACGTCGAAGGCGAGGCTGTTCAGCCCGGGCAGGATGCCGGCCTCCTGAAGGTCGTGCACGCCGTAGGAGAGCACGCCCGCGGCCACCAGGATGAGGAACCCGCCCGACCAGGCGAAGAACGTCGCGAGGTTGATGCGCACCAGGCCCTTGGAGATGAGGTACCCGAGCACCACCGCCGTGAGGATGCCGAGCAGGGCGCCGAGAAGAGGGAACGTGCCCTCGCCGGTCGCCTGGGCCGCGGCCCAGATGAACAGGGCCGTCTCGATGCCCTCGCGCCCCACCGCGAGGAACGCCACGAAGACCAGGCCCCAGCCGGCGCCGATCAGCGCCTTGTCGACGTCGCTCTGCAGGGTGCCCTTGAGATTCTGCGACGTGCGCAGCATCCAGAACACCATCCAGGTGACGAAGCCGGTGGCGATGATCGAGAGCGAGCCGCCGATCGCCTCCTGGGCCTCGAAGCTGAGGCCGTACGCCCCGAAGGTGAGCACGGCGCCGAGGGCGAGCGCCACCAGCACGGCGAGGGCCACGCCCACCCAGAGCCTGGCCAGCACGTCGCGCCGGCCGATCTTGGTGACGTAGGCGATGAGGATGCTCACGACCAGCGCGGCCTCGAGGCCTTCGCGCAGGCCGATCAGATAGTTCGCGAGCACGGGCACCTGTCTTCGGGTGAAGGGATGGGGATGCAGTGCGCCAGATGGTGTGGACTGCCTTACTTGGGTAAGCCTAGCCTTACCGAATACGGAGCGTAAATGGTGGCGACGGAGTTGTCCAATCCGTTCCGGATGCTCGACGGGTGTCGTACCGGGACGACGTTCAGGGTGGCGGCCGTAGGCTGTGCAGGTGAAGATCCTGGGCCCCGTCGTCGCCGTGCTGCTCGGCGCTCTGTTCGCCGGCCTCGGCACCGTGGCGCACCAGATCGAATTCAGCGCGTTCGGCGCCGTTGATCTGCCGGTGGGCCTCGTCATCGCCCTCGTCGCACTCGCGCTGATGATGACGGGCCTCCGGCTCACCTCGCCCAGCCGGCTGTGGCCGAGCCTCGCCGGTCTCGGCGCGGTGGCCACGGTGGCGCTGTTCGCCCTGGAGAGTCCGGGCGGCTCGGTGCTCATCCCGGCCAGCCCGATCGGGCTGGTGTGGCTGTTCGGCTCGACCCTGGTGGTCGTGGTGGTGGTCGCCTGGCCTCGCCTGGGCCCGCGCCCGCCCGCGCATCCGGTGCCCCGCCCCGACGCCGTAGACTCGACCTGGTAACCGAAGGGACCTGAACCACTGTGACCTATGTCATCGCCCTGCCGTGCGTGGATGTCAAAGACCGTGCGTGCATCGACGAATGCCCCGTCGACTGCATCTACGAAGGCGAGCGCTCCCTCTACATCCACCCCGACGAGTGCGTGGACTGCGGCGCCTGCGAGCCCGTGTGCCCCGTCGAGGCCATCTACTACGAAGACGATCTGCCCGAAGAGTGGGCCGACTACTACAAGGCGAACGTCGAGTTCTTCGAGGAGATCGGCTCGCCCGGCGGCGCCGCCAAGGTGGGCGTGATCAAGTACGACCACCCCGTGGTGGCCGCGCTTCCTCCGCAGGCCCACTGACCGGTTCGTCGCATGGCGCTCGGTGCACTGCCCGACTACCCGTGGGACCTCATGGTCCCGTTCGCGCGAACCGCGCGGTCGCATCCTGACGGCATCGTCGACCTGTCGATCGGCTCTCCCGTCGACCCTACGCCGCCGCTGGTGGCCGAGGCCCTGAAAGCGGCGACGGATGCGCATGCCTACCCGCAGACGGCCGGCACCCCGACGCTGCGGCAGGCGATCGTCGACTGGTTCGCGCGTCGGCGCGGCGTGCCAGGGCTCACGGAGGACATGGTGCTGCCCACCATCGGCTCCAAGGAGTTCGTGGCGTGGCTGCCGTTCATGCTCGGGCTGGGCGAGGGCGACGTGGTGGTGCATCCGCTCGCCGCGTACCCCACCTACGAGATGGGGGCGCGCATCGCCGGGGCGACGGCCGTCGCGGCCGACGACCCCGCATCCTGGCCCACCAAGACGAAGCTGGTGTGGTTGAACAGCCCCGGCAACCCGGATGGCCGGGTGCTCGACGTGGCCGCCCTCACCGCGGCCGTCGCGCGGGCCAGGGAGCTCGGCGCCGTGATCGCGGGCGACGAGTGCTACGCCGAACTCGGCTGGGAGGGGCGGTGGGAGTCGGAGCCCGTGCCCTCGATCCTCGACCCGCGGGTCACCGGGGGAGACGTCACGGGCGTGCTCGCCGCCTATTCGCTGAGCAAGCAGTCGAACCTCGCGGGCTACCGCGCCGCCTTCGCCGCCGGCGACCCGGCGCTGATCGCCCGGCTCGTCACTGTGCGGAAGCACTCGGGCATGATCCCGCCCGCACCGGTGCAGGCCGCGATGCAGGTGGCTCTCGGAGACGACGACCACGTGCGCGCGCAGAAGGAGCTCTACCGGGCCCGGCGTGCGGTGCTGAAGCCGGCCGTGGAGGCCGCCGGCCTCCGCATCGACGAGAGCACCGCCGGCCTGTATCTCTGGGCAACCGCGGGGCGGGACGCCTGGGAGACCATCGCGGGGCTCGCGGAGCTCGGCATCCTGGCGGGGCCCGGGCCGTTCTACGGCGAGCACTACCCCGAGCACGTTCGGTTCTCGCTCACCGCGAGCGACGAGCGCATCGCCGCGGCCGCCGCGCGACTGCGGGCCTCTGCCCCTCTCGGCGGCGGCGGTGCGACACCGGCCTCCGGCGGACATTAGGCTGTATACGGGTCAACGCGGTCACGGTCTACAGATGCAGCCTGCGTCCCGCCACAGAAACATGCCGCAGAGATCACTGGGGCTGGACCACTCAAGGAGGCTCCGTGACGGACGTCGATCAGAAGGCCACGCTGACCTATCCCGGCGGCACGGCCGAGTTCCCGATCCTGAAGAGCGTCGACGGCGCATCCTCGGTGGACATCTCGACCTTCACCAAGCAGACCGGCCTCACCACGGTCGACTACGGCTTCGTGAACACCGCGGCCACCAAGTCGGCCATCACCTACATCGACGGCGATCAGGGCATCCTGCGCTATCGCGGCTACCCCATCGAGCAGGTCGCGACGCAGCTGACCTACCTCGAGGTGGCGTGGCTGCTCATCTACGGTGAGCTGCCGTCGGCCTCGGAGCTGTCGTCGTTCGACGAGCGCATCCGCCGTCACACCCTGCTGCACGAAGACCTCAAGCGCTTCTTCGACGCCCTGCCGCACAACGCGCATCCCATGTCGGTGCTGTCGTCGGGAGTGTCTGCGCTGTCGACCTACTACCAGGACTCGCTGAACCCGCACAAGCCGGAGGACGTCGAGATCTCGACCATCCGTCTGCTGGCGAAGCTGCCCGTGATGGCGGCGTACGCGCACAAGAAGAGCCTCGGCCAGGCGTTCCTCTACCCCGACAACTCGCTCTCGTTCGTCGACAACTTCCTGCGCCTGAACTTCGGCACCATGGCGGAGCCGTACGAGGTGAACCCGGTGCTGTCGAAGGCGCTGGAGCGCCTGCTGATCCTGCACGAAGACCACGAGCAGAACGCGTCGACGTCGACGGTGCGACTCGTGGGCTCGACCGAGGCGAACATGTTCGCGTCGATCTCGGCCGGCATCAACGCGCTGTTCGGCCCCCTGCACGGCGGTGCCAACGAGGCGGTGCTCACCATGCTCGCGCAGATCCGCGACTCGGGGGAGGGCGTGGCGAAGTTCGTCGAGCGGGTGAAGAACAAGGAGGCCGGCATCCGTCTGATGGGCTTCGGCCACCGCGTCTACAAGAACTACGACCCGCGCGCCAAGCTCGTGAAGGAGTCGGCCGACGAGGTGCTGCTCGCCCTGGGCGTGCAGGACCCGCTGCTGGACATCGCGAAGGAGCTCGAACAGGTGGCCCTCTCCGACGAGTACTTCATCTCGCGCCGCCTCTACCCCAACGTCGACTTCTACACGGGCGTCATCTACAAGGCCATGGGCTTCCCGACGCGCATGTTCACGGTGCTATTCGCCATCGGCCGGCTGCCCGGCTGGATCGCGCACTGGCGCGAGATGGCCACCGACCCGCAGACCAAGATCGGCCGCCCGCAGCAGCTTTACCTGGGTGCGGCGGCGCGCGACCTGCCGCAGCGCTGAGTCGCCGGGCGTTCTGCGGTCTGGTCGTGCCGTGATGAGTGACGCTGAGCGGATGCCCGTTCCGCCCCCGTGGGCGCCCGACGTCGACGACGCCTTCGTGGGGCCGCGGCTCGACTCCTCGGTGTGGGTCGACCACTACCTGCCGCAGTGGACGACGCCCGACCGCTCACGGGCCAGCACCTCGTTTCTGCCCGGCGGTGGGCTGTCGCTGCACATCGAGGCCGACCAGCCCGACTGGCGGCCCGAGGATGCGCCGCTGCGCGTGTCGAACCTGCAGACGGCGGTGTTCTCGGGGCCGATCGGCTCGACCCGGGGCACACATCGGCACCGGCCCGACGGGCTCGTGGTGCGCACGCCCGCTGCCGAGCCGGGGGTGCTGTGGGCACCGTCATCCGGGTACGTCGAGGTCATGGTGTCGGCGTCCACCACGCCGGGCACCATGACGGCGGTGTGGCTGGTGGGCGTGGAGCTCGACTCGCCCGACGACAGCGGCGAGATCTGCGTGGCCGAGATCGACGGCTCGGCGATCGGTGCCGCCTCTTCTGGGCGTGCCGACTCGGTGCGCGTGCGTGCGGGGGTCAAGGCCCACCACGACCCGCGGCTCACCACCGACATGGCCGAGGCCGACGTCGCCGTGCGGGCCGACCGCCCCCACACCTGGGCGGTTCGCTGGGATGCCGACGGCGTGCTCATCGGCTGCGAGGGCAGGCTCGTCCGTCGCATCCCGCAGCGCCTCGACTACCCCCTGCAGCTGATGCTCGACCTCTTCGAGGTGGCGCCCGCGGCTCCCGCCCGCACCGTCCTCCACCACGTCCGCGCCTGGTCGCTGTAACCCACGCCCAGCCCCCCACCACCCTCCCTCCCCACACTTCCCCCCCCACCCATTCCTCCCACCCCTCCCTCCCTCACCACCACCACCCTCGCCACGGCCGCCGAACCGTCGCAAATCGCCCTCTCAGGGCCGCGGGAGGGCGATCTGCGACGGTTCGGTTCCCACACGTGGGTGGGTGGCATCCACAGATGTGGGGGGAGCGCCACTGAGGGGCATGGAGGTGGAGGAGCGTGGCCGTATGGCCAGACACACACTGCTTCCTCAGCCGCTTCGTCACGACGCCTTCCGGGTGTCGCACGGAGCCGACCTGAGCGTCAGCGAGAAGCGGATGCGCGGGCCAGACCTCGAGCGGCCCTTCCACGGCGTCCGCCAGCCCGCGGGCGGTGGGCACGACGTCGTCGCGCGCTGTCGAGCCTATGCAACGCGGATGCGCCCAAGCGAGGTGTTCAGCCACACCACGGCGGCCTCCCTGTGGGGTGTTCCCCTCCCGAGCTCCGTGGAGGCCGATACCCGGCTGCACGTCTCGGCCGTGGGTGGCGGCCAGCGCCCACGAGGGAGAGGCGTCGTGGGCCACGAGTTCCAGGGCGCGGGGATGAGCGCCGTCGATCGTGACGGGCTCCGCGTGGTCGACCCCGTTACGTGCTGGCTCCAGCTCGCCACGATGCTCTCCTTCGACGACCTCGTAGCCGCCGGCGATCACCTGGTTCTGACCCCGCGGCAGCAGGGGCGTGGCAGCCCGCGCCCGTTCACCACCCTCGATGCCCTGGCGGCACGCCTGGAGGTGTCCCGTCAGCGGGGTGCGAGGCCGGCCCGGCAGGCGCTCGGTGCGGTTCGGGATGGCGCCGAGTCCCGGCAGGAGACCCGGTTGCGGCTCGCCCTCATCCGTCACGGCCTGCCCGAACCTGCGCTGAACGTGCCGATTCTCGGCCCCGACGGCGAGTTTGTCGCCTTCGGCGACCTCGTGTATCCGGAGTTCGCCGTGCTCGTGGAGTACGACGGAGAGCAGCATCGCACGAGCTCGCGACAGTACTACCGCGACGTGGAGCGAGGCGAGGCGCTCATCGGTGCCGGGTGGATCGTGATCCGTGAGACCAAGGAGACCCCGCGCACCGGTTCCCGGGCGACCGTCGCACGCGCCGAGCGGGCCCTCCTGACCCGCGGCTGGCGCCCAAACGTCGACCATCCGTCGCAAACCGCCCGGAACACCGCCGCAATAGGCGGTTTGCGACGGCTCGGCGGAGAGGAGAGGGTGTGAGGGGGGTCAGGCGTGGAGGGTGGGGTTGAGGGTGATGCCCGCGCCGGCGCGGGAGACCGCCTCCACTGCGCCCGTGAGGGAGTTGCGCCGGAAGAGCAGATTCGGCACGCCGCTGAGGGCCACGGCCTTCACGATGCGGTTCTCGTCGTCGTCCTCGATCAGCACCACCTTGGTGCCCGCGGTGACGTAGAGCCCCGCCTCCACCACGGTGTCGTCGCCGATCGAGATGCCGATGCCCGCGTTCGCGCCGAGCAGGGCGCGGCGCCCGATCGCCACGCGCTGGGTGCCGCCGCCCGAGAGAGTGCCCATGATCGACGCGCCGCCGCCGATGTCGGAGCCGTCGCCCACAACCACGCCCTGCGAGATGCGGCCCTCCACCATCGAGGTGCCGACCGTGCCGGCGTTGAAGTTCACGAAGCCCTCGTGCATCACGGTGGTGCCGGGCGCGAGGTGGGCGCCCAGCCGCACCCGCGAGGCGTCGGCGATGCGCACCTTCGGGGGCGTGACGTAGTCGAGCAGGCGCGGGAACTTGTCGATGCCATAGGCCTGGATGCCGGCGCGCTGCAGCGCGGGCCGCAGCCGGTCGAAGTCGTCGGGATGCACGGGGCCCGCGTTCGTCCACACCACGATGGGCAGGTGGCCGAAGATGCCGTCGAGGTTGATGGTGTTCGGCGCCACCAGCAGGTGCGAGAGCAGGTGCAGGCGGAGGTATGCGTCGGAGGTGGAGCGGGGCGGGGCGTCGAGTTCGATGGCCTCGTCGACCAGCTCGGCCGTGACGTTGCGGCGAGCATCCGGAACCGCGTGCGCAGCCAGTTCGGCCGGCGGAGTGACCGACGCGGGCTGCCCGAGCTGCGGCGCCGGGTACCAGGTGTCGAGCACGGTGCCGTCGCCCGCGACGGTGGCGAGTCCGTGGCCCCAGGCGTGGGTGGGGGAGACGGCGGTGGTGGAGGCATACTCAGGCATGTCCCAAGCGTATTCGGCCGGGAAGCCTAAACTTGGACAATGCCTCGCTTCGACCCCGCGCATCCGGTTCTCGACCTCTCGGAATCATCGACCGTACTCACCCAGCAGATCTGCGACGTGGAGTCGGTCTCGGGCGATGAGACGCTGCTCGCCGACGCGATCGTGGCCTCACTGGCCGGCGCGTCGCACCTCGAGATCATTCGCGACGGCGACACCGTCGTCGCCCGCACGCACCTCGGTCGCGCGCAGCGCGTGGTGATCGCCGGCCACATCGACACGGTGCCGCTGAACGCCAACCTGCCCACCCGGTACGAGACCATCGACGGCGAGGAGTACCTCTGGGGCCGTGGCACCGTCGACATGAAGGCCGGAGTCGCCGTGCAGCTCAAGCTCGCCGCCGAGCTCACCGACCCGGTGGTCGACATCACCTGGATGTGGTACGACCACGAAGAGGTCTCCAACGAGCTCAACGGCCTCACCCGCCTCGCCGCGAACCGGCCCGACCTGTTCGCCGGCGACTTCGCCATCCTCGGCGAGCCGAGCAACTCGCAGATCGAAGGCGGCTGCAACGGCAACCTGCGGGCCGAGATCCGCGCGTACGGGCTGCGGGCGCACTCGGCGCGCAGCTGGGTGGGCGACAACGCCATCCACAAGGCCGCCGACATCCTCGCGATCCTCGACGGCTACGAGGCGCCCCAGGTGGAGGTCGACGGCCTCGTGTACCGCGAGGGCCTGAACGCCGTGGGCATCTCTGGCGGGGTGGCCGGCAACGTCATCCCCGACGAGGTGATGGTGCACGTGAACTACCGGTTCGCCCCGAGCCGCTCCGGCGACGAGGCGGTCGCGCACATCCGGGAGCTCTTCGGCGACTATGACGTGAGGATCGTCGACCTCGCCGTGGGCGCGCGGCCGGGCCTCGACGCCCCGCTCGCCCAGCGTTTCCTCGCGGCGGTGGGCGGCGAGGCCAAGCCCAAGTACGGCTGGACCGACGTGGCGCGGTTCTCGGCCATGGGGGTGCCCGCCGTGAACTACGGCCCCGGCGACCCGCTGAAGGCGCACGCCGACGACGAGCGCGTGCGCGTGTCGCAGATCGAGGCGTGCGAGGCGGGGCTCCGCGCCTGGCTCACCGACGGCAGCTGAACGGATGCTCGTGCGACGCGCCCCGTGGTGGGCGAGGGTTCTCGGCGTCTTCGTGCTGTCGCGCATCGTCACGACGATCATCGTGCTGCTGTTCGCGCGCGCTCAGGGCACGAACCCGTGGACGGGCGCCAACCCGCCCTACCTGAGCTACGCCGCCATCTGGGACGGCAACTGGTACAAGATCATCTCCTTCTACGGCTACCCCTCGGTGCTGCCGCAGACCGCAGACGGCCACATCGGCGAGAGCGCCTGGGCGTTCATGCCCGCGTATCCGTTGCTCGTGTCGGCCCTGCGCTTCGCCACCGGCGCCACCTGGGAGCTCGTGGCCGTGACGATCTCGGTGCTCTGCGCCGCCGCCACGACCCTGGTGTTCTACCGGCTGATGAACCATGTGCTGAAAGACTCCGGATCGGCGCTATTCAGCGTGGTGCTGTTCTGCGTGGCGCCCCTCTCGCCGCTGCTGCAGTTCGCGTACGCCGAGTCCATGAGCCTGCTGCTGCTGGTGACCGCGCTGTACCTGGTGGTGACGCGCCGCTACGCCTGGGTGTTCCCCGTCGTGGCCGTGATGGCGCTCACCAGGCCATCGGGGCTCGCGTTCTCGTTGTTCCTCGTGCTGCACGTGGTGCATCGCTTCATCATCCGCGGTCGCGACCCGTTCCCCGTGCGGCAGCGCATCATCGCTTCGGCGCTCGCCGTGTTCAGCGGGCTGATGGGCCTGGCCTGGGTGGTGATCGCCTGGATCGCCACCGGGTCACCCTCGGCCTACACCGACACCGAGCTCGCCTGGCGGGCCTCGTACATCGGCTACGGCGAACTCGTGCCGTTCACGGCCTGGTTCGAGAGCGGCGTGTGGTGGCTGGGGGCTCCGTGGGGTCCGATCGCCGTAGTGCTCCTGATCCTCGGCTTCGCCGCGTTCCTGTTCCTCGGGCCGGTGAAGCGCCTCGGGGTCGATCTGCGCCTGTGGCTGGCGAGCTACGCGCTGTACCTGCTGGCCGTGTTCTTCCCGCAGTCGAGCATCTTCCGCCTGCTGATGCCGATGTTCCCGGCGCTCGGTGCTCTGGCGGTGCCGAAGTCGATGGTCTACCGCGTGCTGCTGGTGATCGTCGCGGTCGCCGGACAGGTGGGCTGGATGGCGATCGCCTGGGGGGTCGACGGGCGTGACTGGACGCCGCCGTGACCCTCGATCCGGGGGCACGATTTCGACGCGTGTCCTTCATCGGGGATAATAGGAGCAGACACCACGAAAGGGGAGCCGAATGGCCGCCATGAAACCGAGGACCGGAGACGGGCCTATGGAGGCAGTGAAAGAGGGACGCCTCATCATCGTGCGAGTGCCGCTGGAAGGCGGGGGTCGCCTCGTCGTCTCCGTCAACGACGCGGAGGCGAAGGAGCTGCACGATGCGCTGGCAGGGGTGGTCAAGCCCGCCTAGCCGGCAGGCTCTCGCTTCTGACGACCTCGGCGCACGGCTCTTCGGAGCCGGCGCCGGGGTCGTCTGCTTTTCGCCCGCGGGCGCGTGGGCTACTCGACGATCTTGGTGACCTGCAGCAGCCCGTCGCCGGCGGGCGAGAGTGCCACCAGCACGGCCTCCGAGCCCGACAGCTCGGAGATGAGCGAGCGGAAGTCGCCCACCGTCTCGCCGCGCTGGGCCGGGTCGGCCACCTTGTCCTTCCAGAGGGCGTGGGGCACCAGCACGGTGCCGCCCTGGCGCACGAGGCGCAGTCCGTGTTCGACGTACTCGATCACCGAGGAGGGGTCGGCGTCGACCAGCACGAGGTCGTACGAGCTCTCGTTCAGTCGCGGCAGAACGTCTTTCGCGGTGCCCGTGATCAGGCGGATGCGGTTGGCCGGCACCTTCGCGTCCAGCAGGGCGGCGCGCGCGACCTGCTGATGTTCGAGCTCGGTGTCGATGGAGGTGATGGTGGCCTCGGGGGCGCCCTTCAGCATCCAGAGTGCCGAGACGCCGAGGCCGGTACCGATCTCGACGATCGAGCGCGCCCGGGTCGCCGCGGCGATGACCGCCAGCTGGCTGCCGATCGCGGGGGCGATCGACTCCACGCCCACCTCGGCCGCGTGCGTGCGCGCGGCGACGATCTGCGGGCTCTCCACGACGATGTCGTCGGCGAGCTTCCAACTGGCTTCTTTTGTCACTGATGGCCTCCGCTCACAGCTTAGGCAACGGGCGGGCGCGGGCCGGGGTGCCACGCGGCGACCGGGTGAGGAGGCCGCCGGCACAGCCAACGCGGAACCCGCGGCGGTATGATTCGGGAATGTTCGGGTTGACGTTCGAGAAGCTGCTGCTGATCGGCATCATCGCCGTGTTCCTGCTCGGCCCCGAGCGACTGCCGGGGTACGCGGCCAAGCTCGCCCAGCTCGTGCGCACCGCACGCGACATGGCCAACGGAGCCAAAGACCGCATGCGCGACGAGATGGGCCCCGACTTCGACGACGTCGACTGGAAGAAGCTCGACCCGCGCCAGTACGACCCCCGTCGCATCATCCGCGAGGCCCTGCTCGACGACGGGTCGCCGGATGCCGCCGGCACCGCGGCGGCTGCGGCCACCGTGCGACCTGCGGCCCGCACGCGGCCGGAACCCGCCTACCTGCAGCACAAGGCGAAGTCGGCCGGCGGCCCGGTGGCCGTCACCGAGCCCCTGGCGGACGCCGCCGGCGCAGAACCGGCCGCGCGGGAGGCCGCCGACGCCGGTGGGCCCGGGACCGCGCCGGGCGGCGCATCCGTCATCAGGCCCGCCGCAGCCTTCGACACCGAAGCCACCTGACCTCACCCCGCGTGGCTACGGGAGGGTGAAGCCGCAGGTGGCGGCGAGGTAGGCGTAGAGGGCGCGTTTGAGCGACTCGCTCGAAGGGACGTCGAGGGTGGCCGGTGCGGACTGCGTCGTGGAATCGGGTTCGGCGGGGTCGGAGAGCTCGAGGGTGAGCGGGAAGAACGTACCCCGCTTGTCCTCCGCGACGGCGTGCGGGTCGCAGCGGGCCGGTACCGCGGCGAGGTCGACGGTGAAGGGTTCGTCGCCCGGCTGCACCGTCCTCCCGACGGGCCAGACGTCGCCCTCGGCGGGCTGCAGCAGGATGGTCGAGCGCACCTCGGCGAGGTCGAGCGAGAGGTCGCCGCCGGTCGCTGCCGCGCGGGGTTCGACGACGAGGCTCACGTGGGCCACGGCGTCAGGCCCGGTGCCCGTGACCGAGAGGTCGTCGGCGAGGCGGATGGCGGCCACCGACGCCACCGAGACCTCGAGGCAGTCCTCGAGGGCGATGCGGGGGAGCACGCCGAAGGGGTCGGCCGGCTGCCCGGCGACTTCGCGCTCAGAGCCGTCAGCGGCCGTGAGCGTGACCGAGAGCCGGGGTTCGGCCGACGGAACAGGGCAGACGGCATCGGGCAGGTCGACCGGCAGGAAGCGGGTGAGGCCGGGCGGCACGTCGGTTCCCGTCGACGATCTGGCCTCAGCGGCGAACTGGGCCGACGAGAACACGGCCGACGCGACCGTGATGGTCTCCGTGCCCTCGTTCGTGATCGACAGCTGCAGACGGCGGTCGCCGTAGTCGGGGCGGTTCTGCACGACGGCCAGCCCGAGTCCGTCGACCACTCTGGTGAGCTGGAGGTCGCCGGCGGGGGTGGCGCCGGGCGCCGGGGTGGCCACGGGAGTCGCCGACGGGGCGGCCGTCGGCCGGCCCGTGCATCCGGAGACCACGAGCAGCGCCAACAGGGCCGCCGCCCCGATGCCTGCAGCCCGCCCGAGGTTCATGCCGGTGCGAGCCCGAGCTTGCGGCCGGCCAGCCCGCGGCCCCGCCGGGCGATGCGGTCGGCGACCGCCGCGATGGCGACGGCGGCCGGGTCGTCGGGCTGGGCCAGCACCACCGGTGCACCGGAGTCGCCGCCGGTGCGGAGTGCCACGCTGAGGGGAACCGAGGCCAGCAGGGGAACCTCGCCGGGCGCGGAGTCGCGCTCATCCGGAGCCGACGTGCCGGAGACGGCAGCGCTCTGGCGCGCCGAGAGCCGCCGGGCCACCTCGGCCCCGCCGCCCGAGCCGAAGATGTCGACGAGCGTGCCGTCGGGGGCGACGTAGCCGGCCATGTTCTCGATCACGCCGTAGACGTGCTGGCCGGTCTGCATGGCGACGAGGCCCGAGCGCTCGGCCACGTCGGCGGCCGCCGCCTGCGGGGTGGTGAGCACGATCACCTCGGCGTTGGGCAGCAGCTGGCCGATCGAGATGGCCACGTCGCCGGTGCCGGGCGGGAGGTCGAGCAGCAGCACGTCGAGGTCGCCGAAGTACACGTCGGTGAGGAACTGGGTGATCGTGCGATGCAGCATGGGTCCGCGCCAGGCGACCGCGCCGCCCGTGGCCGAGGCCTGCTCCGGATCGATGAACATGCCGATGGAGATGACCTTCACGCCGTGCGCCACCGGCGGCAGGATCATGTCGTCGACCCGGGTGGGCCGCGCCGCCACGCCGTTCGCATCGACCAGGCCCAGGATGCCGGGGATCGAGAACCCGTACACGTCGGCGTCGACGAGACCCACGGCGAGCCCCCGCGCGGCCAGGGCCACGGCGAGATTGGCGGTGAGCGTCGATTTGCCCACGCCGCCCTTGCCGCTGGTGACGGCGTAGACGCGGGTGAGGGATCCCGGGCCGAAGGGCATTGCGCGGCGGCCCGGGCCCCGCAGGCGTTCGGTGAGCGCGCTCCGCTCGGCGGGGGTCATCACCGACACGGCCACGTCGACGGCGGCGACACCGGGAACATTCGAGGTGGCCTCGCGGACGTCACGCTCGATGGTAGTGGCCGCCGGGCAGCCCACGATGGTGAGCTTGAGCGACACCTCGACGGCGCCGCCCGGCCCGGTGAGGATGTCGCCCACCATGCCCAGCTCGGTGATGGGCTTGCGGATCTCAGGGTCGATCACCCGGTCGAGGGCGCGCCGCACCGAGGTTTCGAGAGCGCCCGTCGCGACGCTCTCGGGCCCGGTATCGACGGTCACGGGCGGATGACCGGGGTGGAGCCGGTCGCGGTCGCCGTGGTCGTGCGGCGGTCGTGCGTCCGGTCGCCGGCACGGTCGCGGCCGCGCTCCCGTTCCCGGTCCCGGTCGTCGCGCTCCGGTTTGTCGAGCTCATCGAGCAACGACCGGAGCTCGGCGCGGATGAACTCCTTGCTCGCCATGTCCTGCATGGCGAGTCGCAGCGCCACCACCTCGCGGGCGAGGTACTCGGTGTCGGCGAGGTTGCGCTCGGAGCGCTGCCGGTCCTGCTCGAACTGCACCCGGTCGCGGTCGTCCTGACGGTTCTGCGCGAGCAGGATGAGCGGGGCCGCGTACGACGCCTGCAGCGACAGGATGAGGGTGAGCGCCGTGAAGCCGATGGCGGCGGAGTCGAAGCGGAGGCTCTCGGGCCCCAGGGTGTTGAAGAGCATCCAGACCACGCAGAACAGGGTCAGCCCGATGAGGAAGAAGGGCGTGCCCATGGCGCGGGCGATGGCCTCGGTGGCCCGCCCGAAGCGGTCGCGGGAGGCCACGGGCCGACGGGGGATCACACTGCTTCGACGGCCCTTGGGCGCGTCGAGGGGGTTCGTGGGCTTGGTGTTACGACCGGCCATGACTGTTCCTCCTTCCGCGGGTGGTCGAGCGCGGCGGTCCGGCCTGCGCTCGCGAGAACGTGCGATCCGTCACCCGAGGGGTGTCGTCATCGCTGTCGTTACTTCGCCAGTCGTCGGGCAAGAGGTAGTCGAGGACATCGTCAATGGTCACCACCCCGACCAGGCGGTGGTTGTCGTCGACGACCGGCACCGAGACCAGGTTGTAGCTGGCCAGGATGCGGGAGACCACGGCGGCGCTCGTGTCGGCCGTGACCGGCTCGAGCCCCTGGTCGAGGATCGTGCCGAGGCGCTCGTGCGGCGGGTAGCGCAGCATGCGCTGGAAGTGCACGACGCCGAGGAATCGCCCGGTGGGAGGCTCGTACGGAGGCAGGGTGACGCAGATGGCCGCGCCGAGTGCCGGCGCGAGCTCGTGCCGGCGGATCAGGGCGAGACCCTCGGCCACCGTGGCGTCGGCGCTCACGATGATGGGCTCGGTGGTCATCAGGCCACCCGCGGTGTCGGGGGCGTACGCGAGGAGCATGCGCACGTCGTCGGCCTCTTCGGGCTGCATGAGCTCGAGGAGGTGCTCGCCGCGCTCCTCGGAGAGCTGCGCGATGAGGTCGGCCGCGTCGTCGGGCTGCATCTGGTCGAGCACGTCGGCGGCCCGGTCGTCGTCGAGCTGGGCGAGGATCTCGACCTGCTCGCTCTCGGGCATCTCCTCGAGCACGTCGGCGAGCCGGTCGTCCGGCAGCTCCTCGGCGACCTCGAGCATGCGCGCCTGCGGCAGGTCGAGCAGGGTGCTCGCGAGGTCGGCGGGCTTGAGCTCGCTGTAGGTGGCGATGAGCTGCTCGGCCGACTGGGCCTGGCCGAGCGCGGTCTTCTCGCGCACGTCTCGCCACGCGGCGAACACCGTGGCGCCCTTGGCGAAGGGGGAGGGGCTCGACTTCGGGCGGCGCACGAACAGCTGCGCGATCGCCCACTCACCCGGCCCGTGCTCCTGGATGGAGACGTCTTCGATGGTGGCCTGACCCGAGCCGTCGGTGAAGACCACGGTGCGGCCGAGCATCTCGGCGATCACGCGCACCTCACCGCCGCGCTGCTCGAACCGGCGTACGTTGATCAGGCCCGTGGTGATGATCTGGCCGCTCGAGATACTCGTGACGCGGCCGATCGACACGAACACGTGGCGACGGCCGGGGATCTCGACGATCAGGCCCACGACGCGGGGCGGGTCGCTCTTGCGGTACACCACGAGGACGTCGCGCACCTTGCCGAGCCGGTCGCCGGCGGGGTCGAAGACGGTGCACCCCGCCAATCGGGCGACGAAGACTCTGGTGGCACTCACGACTACTAACTTAGACCCCTCGGATGCGTGCGCCCCCGGGGCGCACGGCGGGCGCGGAGGAGCGCGTGGGAGAATGGCGGCGTGACCGACCGAACGCCTGTCTCCCGCCGCGGGATGCCCCGCTTCCCCTCGATTCCCCGCGGAGAGACCGTGGCCACCTTCGAGAGCTACGACGACGCTCAGAAGGCCGTCGACCGGCTCGGGCACGCCGAGTTCCCGGTGAAGGAGGTGTCGATCATCGGCAACGACCTCACGAGCGTCGAACGGGTGACGGGAACCCTCAGCTACGGCCGCGCGGCCGGGGCGGGAGCCCTCTCCGGCCTCTGGATCGGACTGTTCTTCGGGCTGCTGCTCACCCTGCTCTCACCCACCGCGTCGACCGTGCTGTTCATCGGCGCCGCCGCGCTGATCGGCGCGGGGTTCGGCATGTTCTTCAACATCGCCGTGTACAGCCTGAACCGCCGCCGCCGGGACTTCACCTCGGTGATGCAGGTGGTGGCGACGTCGTATTCGGTGCTGACCAGTCCTGAGCTCGCGAACCGCGCGCGCAACGTGCTCGAGGGTCGCGACGTTTCGCCGGCCGGTCAGGGCGACGCGCCCACCGGCACGCCGCCCCAGCCCTGAGCACGTGGCCTGGCCCGGCTACTCGGCGACGGGGTTCTGCCGGGCGAACCAGGCCTCGACCTCGTCGGCCGTGCGGGGGATGCCGACGGAGAGGTTCTCGGCGCCGTCGGCCGTGACCAGGATGTCGTCCTCGATGCGCACACCGATGCCGCGGTACTCGGCGGGCACCGACAGGTCGTCGGGCTGGAAGTAGAGCCCCGGCTCGATGGTGAACACCATGCCGGGTTCGAGCACGCCGTCGAGGTACATCTCCCGGCGGGCCTTCGCGCAGTCGTGCACGTCGATGCCGAGATGGTGGCTCGTGCCGTGGACCATGTAGCGGCGGTGGTGCTGGTTGTCGGCCTCGAGGGCCTCTTCGGCCGTCACCGGCAGGAGACCCCATTCCGCGGTGCGCTTCGCGATGACCGCCATCGCCGTCTGGTGGATCTCACGGAACCGGATGCCGGGCCGCACGATGGCGAAGGCCGCATCCGCCGCCTCGCGCACCGCCTCGTAGACCCGCCGCTGCACCTCGGTATAACGCCCGTCGACCGGGATGGTGCGCGTGATGTCGGCCGTGTAGTAGCTGTCGAGCTCGACCCCGGCGTCGAGCAGGATGAGGTCGCCGGGCACCACGGGCCCGTCGTTCCTGGTCCAGTGCAGGATGCAGGCATGCGGACCCGAGGCGGCGATGGTGTCATAGCCCACGGTGTTGCCGTCGAGCCGGGCGCGGGTGTTGAAGACGCCCTCGACCAGTCGCTCGCCGCGTTCGTGCTGTGAGCTGCGCGGGAAATCGGCGATCACGTCGTCGAAGCCGCGCGCGGTGGCGGCCACGGCGAGCCGCATCTGCTCGATCTCGTACTCGTCTTTGACGAGTCGCATCTCGGAGAGGAAGCGCATGAAGTCGGCGTCAGCCTCCTCGCCCGCCCCGGCCGGGAGCTCGGGTGCCGACTCGCGCACCGACAGCGTGTCGCCGTCGAAGACGACCGACTCGAACCCGGCGATGCCCCGGGTGGCCACACCCAGGTCGCTCGCCACCTGGGCGAGCGAGGGGCGCGGACCGATCCAGAACTCGCCGATCTCGGAGTTGGCGTAGAACTCGTCGGAGTCGCGGCCCGCGCGCTCGCGGAAGTAGAGGGTGACCTCGTGCCCGGCGCCGCCGTCGACGGGCTCGAAGACGAGGAAGGACCCCGGCTCGGCGTCGGAGCCCCAGCCGGTGAGGTAGGAGAACGTGGAGTGCGCGCGGTAGGGGTAGTCGGTGTCGTTGGAGCGCTGCTTGGCGGCACCGGACGCGACCACGAGCCGCTTGCCCGGGTAGGCCTCGGAGAGGTGACGGCGGCGCTCGGCCGCGAACGGTGCCTGCTCGCGGGCGGGCGGCAGCACCTCGTCTCGTTCGGCCCAGTTGCTGCCGATGTAGTCGCGGAAGGCGTCGGAGGACGGAGTCGTCGACCGGTTGCTGGTGGCACGCGGCGTGGGGGCCTCGGTGACCGAGGAGTCGGCCGTGGTGGGTGCGGTGGTGTCTGCCATGCCTCCATTCTCCACCCGCGGGGGCGGGCCGTCCCGGTGTCCGGCATGTCTGTGGAGGGATTCACGAGTGGTTAGCATTGTGGGATGTCTTCTGATCGGCTCTTCCGCGCGCCGATCGACCTGCACACCCACAGCCGGGTCTCCGACGGCACGGAGTCGCCCGCCATCCTCGTGCGCGCCGCTGCGGCCGCGGGGCTCGGCACGGTGGCCCTCACCGACCACGACTCCACCGCGGGGTGGGCCGAGGCTTCGGTGGCGGCCGTGGAGAACGGTGTCACCCTCATCCCGGGCATGGAACTGAGCACCAGGGTGGAGTGGTCGAGCGTGCACATGCTCGCCTACCTGTTCGACCCGCTCGATGCGGGCGTCGTGGCGGAGACGGCGCGCATCCGGGAAGCCCGCCTGCACCGGGCCGAGCAGATGGTGGCCCGCATCGGCGAGGACTACGACGTGGGCTGGGACGACGTGCTCGCGCAGACCACGCCGGGCGCCACGGTCGGCCGCCCGCACATCGCCGACGCGCTCGTGGCGCGGGGGCTGGCCGGAACGCGGAGCGAGGCGTTCGCAGGCATCCTGCACTGGCGGGCCGGGTACTACCAGCCGCATTACGCGCCCGATCCCCTGCGTGCGGTGCAGCTCGTGGTGGCGGCCGGGGGAGTGCCGGTGATCGCGCATCCGGCCACGCTCAGCCGAGCCGACGTGGCGTTGGACGACCGGATGGGCGACCTCGTCGACGCCGGTCTCTTCGGCCTCGAGATCGACCACCGCGAGAACACCCCGGAGGGCCGGGAGCGCCTGCTGCGACTCGCGGCGCGCTACGGGCTCGCGCTCACCGGCTCGAGCGACTACCACGGTTCGGGCAAACCGAACCGGCTGGGCGAGAACACCACGGCGCCCGAGGTGCTCGACGCGCTGATCGCGCGGGCCACGGGCACGTCGCCCGTCTACGCGTAGGCCCCCTCACCCGGTCATTGCCCGCCGACCCAGACCACCGGATGCCCGTCGCACCCCCGCGACTCGTCCCGCATCGGGGCGACACGCCGGGTGAGGGGCTGGTTCGGGACGAGTCGCGGGGGTGCCTTGGGGCTGGTGGGCTAGGGCGGCGGTTACTCGCCGGCGGGGCGGGGGCTGCGGCGGCGCGAGCGGCTGCGGCGGCGCGGGGCGCTGTTGCCGTCGTGGTGCTCGCTGCCCGAACCGGCCGAGGTCGACTCGGTGGCCGAGGCGTGCGAGGCGTGCGAGACCTGAGCGGGCTCGGACGAGGCCGCGGCCGCGGGAGCCGAGCCCGCCGGGGCCGATCCGGATGCCGCCGGCGCGAGCGAACCCGGCGCCAGTCGGCGGGAGGTGTCGGTGTCGCGGGCGGGGGAGTCGTAGCCTCCCGAGCGCGAGCGGCCGCGCGAACGCGAGCCCGAGCCGGTGCCCGAGCCGGAGCCCGACCCGGAGCGCGAACCCGAGTCGCCCGCCGGCGCCTCGCTCGAGGCCGACCGACGCGTCGGCGCCTGGCCCGAAGCGCCCTGCTCCGAGCCGCCCTGGCCCGAACCTCCCTGGGCCGAACCTGCCGGGCCCGACGCCGATCGCGCAGGGCCGCGCCCCGAACGCTCGCCGCCACGGCTCTCGCCGCGCCCGCCCGAGCGCGAAGCCCCGCGCTCACCGCTGCGATCCACCCGGGGCGCCTCGATCTTCGGCCCGGCGCTCTTCAGGCGACCTCGGGTGCCCTCGGGGATGTTCAGGTCGCTGAACAGGTGCGGCGACGACGAGTACGTCTCGGTCGGCTCCGGCTGCCCGAACTCCAATGCTCGGTTGATCAGGGCCCACTTGTGCAGGTCGTCCCAGTCCACGAACGTCACGGCGATGCCGGTCTTGCCCGCGCGGCCGGTGCGGCCGGCGCGGTGCAGGTACGTCTTGTCGTCCTCCGGGATGGTGTGGTTGATCACGTGCGTGACGTCGTCGACGTCGATGCCGCGGGCCGCGACATCCGTGGCGATCAGGATGTCTTTCTTGCCGGCCTTGAACGCGGCCATCGCCCGCTCGCGCTGCTCCTGGTTGAGGTCGCCGTGCACGGCGGCGGCGTTGAAACCGCGGTCGTTCAGCTCTTCGACGAGCTTGGCGGCGGCGCGCTTGGTGCGGGTGAACACGACGGTCTTGCCACGGCCCTCGGCCTGCAGGATGCGCGCGATCACCTCGTCCTTGTCCATGTTGTGAGCGCGGTACACGAGGTGCTTGATGTTGGCCTGCGTGAGCCCCTCGTCGGGGTCGGTGGCGCGGATGTGGATGGGCCGGTTCATGAATCGGCGCGCGAGCGCCACGATCGGGCCGGGCATGGTGGCCGAGAACAGCATGGTGTGGCGGTTCGCCGGGGTCTGGGCGAAGAGCTTCTCGATGTCGGCGAGGAAGCCGAGGTCGAGCATCTTGTCGGCCTCGTCGAGCACCATCTCCTGCACGGCGCCGAGGTTCAGCAGGCGCTGCCCGGCGAGGTCGAGCAGGCGCCCCGGGGTGCCCACCACGATCTGCGCGCCGGCCTTGATCTGCTCGATCTGGCCCTCGTAGGCCTTGCCGCCGTAGATCGACACGATCTTGGTGGGGCGGTTGCCCGCGGCGATCTCGAGGTCTTCGGTGACCTGCACGCACAGCTCGCGCGTGGGCACGACCACGAGGGCCTTCACGCCGGGCTCGGGGTCGAGACCGAGACGCTGGATGAGGGGGAGGCCGAAGCCGAAGGTCTTGCCGGTGCCGGTCTTGGCCTGGCCGATGATGTCCTGCCCGTCGAGGGCGAGGGGGATGGTCTGCTCCTGGATGGGGAAGGGGGCGAGGATGCCCTTCGCCGCGAGGGCGTCGACCATGTCCTGGTCGATCTTGAGATCGGAGAACGTTTCGATGTTCGAAGTCACGTGTGGATACCTGTCGTGGAAGCGGTGCCGCCGTAGTGAGGAACGGTGCTCGGCTCGTGCGAGCGATGACCGGCGATGGCGCCGGGCGGCGGCGGATTGCCCCGATTTTCGTCAGGGCCCGGGTCGAGTTTAGTCGACCGGCGTGTCGGCCGGGCGGGAGGCCGGCCGGCGGCGAGTCAGAGGGGGCGCGGCGGCCCCGTTAGGATTGGCGTCGTGTTCGGTTTTCTCCGCCGCCCGAAGGTGCGCATCGACATCCCGCGGCTGAAACCCCGGGACGATCAGGCGAGCTACCCGAAGGTCAATCTCGCCGAGCTCACGCCCGAAGTGCTGCCCTACCTCGGTCAGGCCGCGTACGTGCAGCTGGCGGTGTTCGAAGAGGTGTCGGATGCGATCGCCGCGGCTCCCACGGTCGCAGCCAAGCAGGTGCTGGCCCCGGCCGCGAGCCAGGCGCTCGACAAGCACGAGCGGCTCGTGGCCGAGATCCGGCGCCGGGTGGACGTGCCGTCGGAGGTGATCGAGCCCTTCACCGCGGGCATCGACCGGTACCGCACCCTCGTGCACGGCGGCGACTGGTTCGAGCAGCTGGCGAGCGTGTACCTCACCGCCGGCATCCTGGACGACTTCTTCAGACTGCTGGCCGCGGGCCTGCCGGGCGACATCGCGCCCCGGTGCGTGGCCATCCTCGACGCCGAGACCGGGCGCCGGGCCATCGCCGACCTGCTGGCCGACGCGATCGCCCTCGACCCGGTGCTCGGCCCGAGGCTCGCCATGTGGGGCCGCCGGGTGGTGGGCGACACGCTCCTCGTGGCGCGCTCCGCCATCCATCTCACCGGCAACCCGGAGTCGGACGAGCAGCGCATCGAACCGGTGTTCACCGAGATGATCGCCTCGCACACCCGCCGGATGGACCGGCTCGGCCTCACGGCCTAGGCCCGAGGCCACGCCGGCCGGGCGAGACCCGCTTCCTGGCGGAGACCGGCGCCGGCTCGGCTCAGTTCACCGCGGCGCGCCCCGACAGCAGCGACTTCAGCCGCTCTTCGTCGTGCGTCTTGCGCGAACGGCCGATCAGGATGTCGACGGCCACGACGGTGAGAGTCGTCACGACGAGGCTGATCACCCAGATCCACCCGCCGTCCCATTCCAGGCCCAGCCAGGTGAGGGCCACCCAGACGATGGCTGCGGTGGCGGCGCCGATCGCCGGCACCAGCACAACGCCGTGCCGCTCGCGGTTCGGCAGCGCGTAGTGGGCGATCAGGCCGAGGATGACTCCGCCGACGGTGATGAAGAGAAGTTCCATGAGCGCGGGCCCGGCTTCGGGATCAGGCGACGAAGCCGACGCGGCGCGACTCTTCGCTGCCGATCTCGACGTAGGTGAGCGCGGCGACGGGAACCAGGTACAGCTTGCCCTTGTCGTCCTTCAGCGAGACATGGGTGCCGTTGCCGGAGAGCGCCTCGGAGATGACCGACTCGATCTCGGCGGGAGTCTGGCTCGACTCGAAGTTGAGCTCACGGGGCGAGTTGGCGATGCCGATTCGGATGTCCATCAGGATGTGCCTTTCACGTCACGGGGCCGCTTGACCGGCCACCTGCTCAGGTTACGGCACCACCTGCGCACCACCCGACCCTCAGCCCTCACCCGGCAGCTGCCGAGAGCGAACAACCGGGCGGGGCGGGATGTCGGGCCCGGCCGGTACCGTGGTGGCCGTGACGAACACCCCGCTCCCCACCACCGCCGAACCGCTCGGTCCGGTCGTCGTCGACGACTCCCAGCGCGAGGTGCTCGAGCGCCCGGATGACGCGTCGTTCGCTGTCATCGGCGCTCCGGGCAGCGGCAAGACCACGGCGCTCGTCGAGCTGGTGGCCGATCGGGTGCGGCGGCTCGGCTTCGCGCCCGAGAGCGTGCTCGTGCTCGCCCCTACCCGGCAGAGCGCCACCCGGCTCCGAGACCGGGTGGCCCTGCGACTGGGTGTGCCGAGCAGCGGGCCGCTGGCGCGCACACCGAGCTCGGCCGCCTTCGAACTCGTGCGGTCGGCGGCGTCCGCATCCGGTTCGGCCCCCGCATCCGGTGGCTCTCCCATGGCAGGGCGACCGATGGCGCTGCTCACCGGTGCCGAGCAGGACAGGATCATCGCCGAACTGCTGCAGGGCGGCGTCGACGACGAGCAGGAGGGCCGCGCGGCGTTCTCGTGGCCGGAGACGCTGCCGCCCGAGGTGCGGCGGCTGAAGGAGTTCCGCACCGAGCTCCGCGAACTGATGATGCGGTGCACCGAGAACGGCGTGGCACCCCGGGCGCTCGCCCGACTCGGCACGCGGTACGGGCTGCCCGAATGGGGCGCGGCGGCCTCCTTCATGGCCCAGTACCAGAGCACGCTCGAGGCGTTCGACGTGGCGCACCTCGACTCCGCCGAACTGCTGGCCGAGGCGAGGCGCGTGGTGCGCGACGGCGGGCTGCCGGCGGGGCTCCGGCTGGTGGCGGTCGACGACTTCCACGACCTGCCCATCGGCGCGGTGAACCTCGTGCGGGAGTTCGCGCGGCAAGGGGCCGCCGTGGTCGCGTTCGGCGATCCGGATGCCGCCACCACCGGCTTCCGCGGCTCAGACGTGCGGGCGCTCGGTCAGCTGGGTCGCGCGCTGGGCGTTCCGGTGCTCGAGCCCGTGGTGCTCCGCACGTCGCACCGGCAGGCGGGGGCGCTGCGGGCGCTGACGCGCCGGGTCACGGAGCGCATCGGCACGGCGGCGGCCGGTCGCCAGCGCGCGACGGTCGAGGCGGCTCATCCCGAGGGGGGCCGGCACAGCGGAGCCGGGGGCGAACCGCGGGTGCTGCGTATCGAGGCCGACACCCGCGCGGGGGAGATCTCCACGATCGCCCGCGAGTTGCGGGAGCGCTATCTGCTGCACGGCATCGAGTGGTCGCGCATGGCGGTGATCGTGCGATCCGGATCACTCGTGCCGGCCATGGCCCGCGGTCTCGGCCTCGCCGAGGTGCCCACCCGCACGCTGTCGGCGGTGCAGGCACTCCGCGACGACTATGCCGCGCGGCACCTCGCCGAGGGGGTGGCGCTCGCCATCGGCCGGCTCGAGCTCACGCCGGCCGCCGTGACCTCGGCCATCCTCGGGCCGCTCTGCGGCGTCGACGCGGTGGGGCTGCGCCGGCTGCGGCTGGCCCTCCGCCACGAGGAGCTCGCGGCGGGCGGCACCCGGCACTCCGACGAACTGCTCGAGGAGGCCGTGCGGGTACCGGGCGTGCTGGCCACCATCGACTCCGCACCGGCTCGCCGGGTGGCCGCCCTCGGCACCACCCTCCAGGCCGTTCGCGCGAGCTGGGCGCGCGGCGCCAGCATCGAGGAACTGCTCTGGGAACTCTGGCAGCGCACGGGCCTCGCCAAACGCTGGGGAGACCTGGCCTCGGGCAGCGGCATCGTGGCCGACGAGGCCGATCGCAACCTCGACGGGGCGGTCGCCCTGTTCACCGCCGCCCGGCGTTCGGTGGAGCGTGAGCCCGAGCGGCCGGCCGAGCTCTTCCTCGACGAGTTCCTCACCGCCGAGGTGCCGGAGGACACACTGTCGCCGCGGTCGCGCAGCGACGCGGTGCTCGTCACCACGCCCACGGGCGCGGTGGGTGTGGAGGTCGACGTGGTGGTCGTGGCGGGCCTGCAGGAGTCGGTGTGGCCGAACCTGCGGCTGCGCGGATCGCTCCTGCACGCCCAACGGTTGAGTGCGCTCGCCGAAGCGGGAGAGCTCACCGCGACGCAGGCCGGCCCCGAAGACCGTGCGTCCGTGACTGCCGGCCAGAGCACTGCCGGCCAGAGCACCGCCGACCAGAGCACCGCCGACCAGCTCGGGGCGCAGAGCCGCTCCGACGTGCTCGCCGACGAGCTGCGCATGTTCGCGCTCGCGGTGTCGCGGTCGACCGAGCTCACCGTGCTCAGCTGCGTGGCCAACGACGACGAGCAGCCCTCGGCCTTCTTCGGCTTCGCGCCCGACGCCGAGCCGCTGGCCCAGGCGCGGCATCCGCTCACCCTGCGCGGACTCACGGGCTACCTGCGGCGCCGCGTCGCGGAGGACGGCGACCAGCGCGCGGCGGCAGCACTCGCCCGGCTGGCCCGCGAGGGTGCTGCCGGTGCCCATCCTGCCGACTGGTACGGCCTGCTGCCGCCCTCCACCGACGAGCCGGTCGTCGATCCGGCCGACCCCGAGGCCGTGGTGCGGGTGTCGCCCTCCCGCATCGAGGCCTTCGAGGCGTCGCCGCTGGTCTGGTACGTCGATCAGGTGGCCGGCGGCTCGAAGAGCCTGGCCGCCGGCATCGGCACCATCGTGCACGCGGCGATGGAAGCGGTGTCGACCGATCCCGACGCCGAACCCACCATCGAGGCGCTCCAGCACGTGTCGGAGGAGCGCTGGAAGGAGCTCCGCTTCGAGGCGCCCTGGATCGAGGAGCGGGAGAAGCGCGCGCTGCACACCAAGCTCGACGGCCTCGCGGCCTACCTGCAGCACTTCGACCGGCTCGACGGCCACGAGCTGGTCGGCGCCGAGGCCGCGTTCTCGTTCCGGGAGGGGCGGGCGCAGGTGAACGGCTCGATCGACCGGGTCGAACGGGATGCCGACGGCGCGCTGCGGGTGATCGATCTCAAGACGGGCAAGTACCCGGTGAGCGCCGGCGAGATGCCGACGCACGCGCAGATGGCCGCCTACCAGTTGGCGCTCTTGCGGCAGTCGGTCGACGGTCTGGCTGCACCGGCTCCGGATGCCGCCGCGCAGGTCGGTGACACCGCCGGCGCCGGGAGCACGCCGCCGGTGCACCGCGGTGCCGCTCTGCTCTACGTCGCCAAGGGCGACCGTGCGCTGCGGTTCACCCTGCGCGTGCAGGACCCGCTCGACGACGAGGGCCTCAGAGAGATCGCCCGCCGCATCGAGAGCGTGGCCGAGGGCATGTCGGCCTCCGTCTTCCCCGGGGTCGCCGCACCCGAGGAGCGCGACACCCAGAACCGGTACGAGTACCGCATCCAGCTCATCAAGGCGGTGAGCGAATGAGCGACGCCCTGTTCGAGCTGGCCGATCTCGAGCGCCCCGAGTCGTTCGTCGCGCCCACCCCCACCTCGGCTCCGGATGTCCGTGTCGAGCCGGTGCGCGGCCGCGACGGTCTCATCCCGGCCGTCGAGATCGCCGACCGCCTGGGCCTGCCGCGCCCCACCGAGCAGCAGCGCGCCGTGATCGAGGCGCCGCTGGACCCGCGGATCGTGGTGGCCGGCGCCGGCAGCGGCAAGACCGAGACCATGGCGAACCGGGTGGTCTGGCTCGTCGCCAACGACCTGGTGCGGGTGCCGGAGGTGCTCGGCCTCACCTTCACGCGCAAGGCGGCGGGTGAACTGGCGGAGCGCATCCGGAGCCGGCTTGCGCAGCTGGTGGCCGCGCGGGTGACGGAACTGGAGTTCGACCCGTTCGACTCGCCCGAGATCGCCACCTACAACGCCTTCGCGAACAGCATCTTCCGCGAGAACGCCGTCGTGATCGGCCGAGAGGGCGAGGCGGCGGTGCTGAGCGAGGCCTCCTCGTGGCAGCTCGCGCGCTCAGTGGTGGTGGGGTCCGACGACGAGCGCCTGCGCGAGGTCGACCGCTCGGTCGACGTGGTGACCTCGGCGGTGCTGGGCCTCAGCCGCGCACTCTCCGAGAACGTGACCGACTCGGGGCCGGTGGCGCGCTACGCCGAACGGTTCCAGGCGCTGGCGTCGCTGCCCAAGGGCACCTCGTCGGGTGCGGGCGCGGTGCTCGGCTACCTGCAGAACGCCATCACGCCGGTGTCGGCGCTGCCGCTGCTGCTCGATCTGGCCGACGAGTACTCCGCCGAGAAGGTGCGCCGCGGGTACGTGGAGTTCTCCGACCAGATCGCCCTCGCCCTCGCCATCGTCGAGAGCACCCCTCGGGTGGTGGCCGAGTACCGCGACCGCTTCCGGGTGGTTCTGCTGGACGAGTATCAAGACACGAGTGTTGTGCAGACGCGACTGCTCTCGCGGCTGTTCCGGGAGCACGCGGTGATGGCGGTGGGCGATCCGCATCAGTCGATCTACGGCTGGCGGGGCGCCAGCGCGGCGAACCTGGCGCGGTTCCGGGCCGACTTCGGCGACTCCCGGAAGGCCGGCGGCACCCGGAACGCCGGCGGCACGGCGGAGGCCGACGGGGTGGATACGGCGGTCCCTTCGTCCGCGACCCCGTTCGCCCTCTCGACCAGCTGGCGCAACCCCCGTCTCGTGCTCGACGCGGCGAACACCCTGGTGCAGCCGCTCTCAGCCACCTCGGGCATCCCGGTGGAGCAGTTGGGGCCGCGGCCCGGCGTCACCACGGGCGTGCTCGACGTGTCGTTCGCCGAGACCGTGCACGAGGAGGCCGCTCAGGTGGCGGCGTGGCTCGGCCGCCGGCTCGAGGCGCGCGCCGACGGGTCCCGGCCCTCGGCGGCGCTGCTGTGCCGCTCGGTGAAGAAGATCGAGCCGTTCACGGCCGCTCTCGAGGCCCGCGGCATCCGGTATCACGTGCTCGGCATCGGCGGGCTGCTCGGTCAGCCCGCGGTGGCCGATCTGGTGTCGACCCTGCGGGTGCTCTATTACCCCACGGCCGGCTCCGACCTGCTGCGCGTGCTGGCCGGTGCGCGCTGGCGCATCGGCACCAAAGACCTCTCGGCGCTGCGCGCCCTGGCGTCGTGGATCGCCGAACGCGACCACCGGTTCCAGAAGCTCGAGTCTGAGGTCTCGGGGCGCCTGCGCGGCTCGGTGGTCGACGACGAGGATAGGTCGATCGTCGACGCCCTCGACTTCATCGCGACGGCCGCTCCCGAGCACCGCGCCCTGGAGGCGTTCAGCCCGGTGGGCCTCGAACGGCTGCGCCAGGTCGCGGTGCAGCTCGCGCACCTGCGCACGCGGGCCGGGCTCGGTCTCGTCGACTTCGTCGATCTCGTGCAGCAGGAACTGCTGCTGGACATCGAGGTGCTCGCCAGCCCCCATGCCGCCGCCGGGCGAGCGAGCCTGGACGCGTTCTCGGAGCAGCTCACGTCGTTCCTCACGCTCGACCCCACGGCGGGGCTCGGCGATTTCCTCTCCTGGCTCGAGGAGGCCGAGAAGCGCGACCGGCTCGAGCCGCGCACCGAGGAGCCCGAACCGGGCACGGTGCAGATCCTCACCATCCACGGCGCCAAGGGCCTCGAGTGGGACGTGGTGGCCATTCCGCGCATGGTCGAGGGCGAGCTGCCGGGCGATCCCCGGTCGAATCGGGGCTGGCTGAGTTTCGGCGAGCTGCCCTTCGACTTCCGGGGAGACAGCGCCGAGCTGCCTCGACTGGCGTGGCAGGGCATCGACGTGCAGAAGGAGTTCAAGCCCGCGCTCGACGCCTTCCTCGGGGCGAACGCGGATCAGTACGCGGCCGAACAGCGCCGCTTGATCTACGTGGCCGTCACCCGGGCACGGGAGATGCTGCTGCTCACCGGGTCGTTCTGGACCACCGGGGTCAAGCGCCCGCGCGGGCCCGGCCGGTACCTGCGCGAGCTCGAGGCCGCCGGGCTGATCGAACCCGGGGTGCTGCCCGAGGCGCCGGAGCACGACGAGAACCCGCTCGGTGAATCGGAGAACTGGGTGGTCTGGCCGCGCGATCCGCTGGGCGGCCGGCGCAGTCGCGTCGAGCAGGCGGCTGCCGCGGTGCTCGCCGCCGACCCGGGGCAGAGCACCCCCTGGGATCACGACATCGAGCTGCTGATGGCCGAGCGCGACCGGTTGCGCGGGGAACGGATGCTCGACGTGCCCGTGCGCATCCCGGCCTCGCGCTTCAAGGACTACGTCTCAGACCCGCAGGCGGTGGTTCGGGCGTTGCAGCGGCCGATGCCCGAGCGGCCCTACCGGCAGACCAGGCTGGGCACCCGGTTCCACAGCTGGGTGGAGGAGATGTTCCGGCGCGACGGAGCCGAGGCGCTGGTGGATGCGCCGGCCCTCGCGCTGGGCGAGGGCGACATCGACCTGTACCTCGACGACGAGATCGACGGTGACGGGATGGCAGGCTTCGAGACGTGGCCGTCCGGAGCGCCGGGCGAGCTGTCCGTCGACGCCGAAGCGACGCCGTCGACCGAGGACGAGCGCTTCGAGCAGCTGATCGAGACCTTCCAGCGATCCCCGTTCGCGGCGCGACGGCCGGAGGAGGTGGAGGTCGAGATCCATCTGGTGCTCGACGGCCGCATCATCGTGTGCAAGATCGACGCGATCTTCGCCGAGGGCGGGCGTTTCGAGGTGGTGGACTGGAAGACCGGTCGCGCACCGGTGGACGCCGCCGACCTGCAGCTGAAGCAGCTGCAGCTGGCGCTGTACCGGCTCGCGTATGCCCGCTGGAAGGGCATCGACGTCGATCTGGTCGACGCGTCGTTCTACTTCGTGGCCGACGACGAGGTCATCCGGCCCGAACGCCTCTACTCCGAGCGGGAGCTCGAGGAGCTGCTGCGCGACGCGGCGCTGTGAGCGACGGCACCGCGACCGGCCCGGTGCAGCGGGTCAGTCCTCCGCGATGCGGTTGGCGTGATCGGTGCTGATCGGCCCGAGGCCCGACCCCGGACGCGGGCGCGCGGCGGCGCCGGCCGCGGCACCTGAGACCGGGGTGCGGTCCAGCAGCGCCTCGACGTCTTCGAGCCCCATGATCTGACCGGTGTCGGTCGAGAGCGGGTTGAGCAGGTCGTTCTGCACCGTGGCGCGCAGCCCGCCGAGCATCGACTCCGCGTCGGCGATGATGGCCTCGTCGCGGCTGTCGACCCCGTGCAGCAGCCAGCGGGCGATCTCGAGCTCGGCATAGAGCCGGGCGCGCTTGCGCAGCTGGTGGTCGGCCGGCTTCGTGACGGCCTTGAGGTAGGCGGCGTAGACCCGGTCGGCACTCTCGGCGTGGGCGGCCGAGTTGAGCCAGAACAGGTCGAGCGCCGGGTCGCCGACCCGCAGGTTGTGCCAGCCCAGGATGCCGGTGACCTGGTCGGCCGCGATCAGGAACGACTCGGGCGCCAGGGCACCGTTCACCACCCTGGGCTGGAACTGCCAGAGTGCGCTGTCCTCCAGCGCCAGCGACCAGCGGGTCAGCAGCTCCTTCGGCACCCGGCCGGAGGCGGCGGCGCGGTCGGTGAGCTTGCGGGAGGTGGCGGCGATCTGCCCGGCCGAGTTCGACGGCAGGCCCGCATCCGACACCACCGATGTGGGCAGCGAATGGATGCCCGCGATGGCGCGCCCGATCGAGTCGGAGGCGCTCTCCTCGCCGCCGACATCGGCGAGCGAGCCCGGACGGCCGGGGATGTAGTCGTAGACCACGGCCCGGGTGTCGTCGACGGGCGTCTGGCCGAGGAAGGCGGGAACGTGGAAGAGCAGTCGCGAGCGCACACCTGGGGTGAGGGCGTTCAGCGCCACGAGGTCGCGCGACTGCTCGGAGCCGGCGTCGTCATCTCGCGGGACCCGCACCACGTACTCGTCTCCCGAGCGCAGCGTGACGATCGCGGAGTCGAACCGGCCGGCGCCACCGGTGCTGAGCGGACGGGCGGCGACGACGTCGGCTCCGGCGACGGCCGAGGTCGCGAGCGCGGCTAAAGTGAAGTGGGATCTCGCCATGCCCTCCAGGGTAGGACGGGCAGCCTCCCGCACCGGCTTTCGCCACGCACGATTGGTCAACCATGTCTCGCGCTTTCCCGTCTTCGCTGCCCCTCTCGCGGCACCGCATCGACCGGGACCACGACACCCGGCGTAGCCCAGACCTGCTCCGGCAGCGGTGGGAGTCGACGGATGCGCGGGTTCTCGTGCTGCACCGCGGCCTCGCGCTCGCGTCGACCGCCTCCGACACCCGGCGCTGGGACGGCTTCGGCGAGAAGCCGGCCGGGGAGCGCACCGAGCTGGCCCTGCTGAGCCCGGCCGAGCTGCCGGGCGCCGAGACCGTTGAGCTGCCCGTTCGTGCGGGGGCCGGCACCGCGGAGCCCACCCCGGTGCGCCTGTACCTCGGGGTGCTGCTCGACGCCGACGACCAGCCGAACGGCCCCGCCGTCTTCGCCCAGACGGTGACGGATGCCGAGGCCGACGCCCTCCTGACCCGGCATCCGGGCGCGGCCTGGGTGAACCTGCGGCTGGTCGCCACCGAGCTCGACGACGCCGCGGCCGGAGTCTTCACCGAGGCGCTGGCCATGGCGAACTGGCATGCCGTGAACAGCCACTGCCCGCGCTGCGGCGCCGCCACCGCGGTCGAGAGCGCCGGATGGGTGCGGCGGTGCACGGTGGAGGGCGTCGAGCTCTTCCCGCGCACCGACGCGGCCGTGATCGTGGGAATCGTCGACGCCGACGACCGCCTGCTGCTCGGTTCCAACGCGCTCTGGGAGAACAACCGCTACTCGCTGCTCGCGGGCTTCGTGGAACCGGGTGAGTCGCTCGAGGCGGCCGCCATCCGCGAGGTGGGTGAGGAGTCGGGCGTCACCATCGCCGACCCGGAATACGTGGGCTCCCAGCCGTGGCCCTTTCCCGCCTCGTTGATGGTGGGGTTCATGGCGCGGGTGGCCGAGGGGCATGAGGGGGAGTTCCGGCCCGACGGCGACGAGATCCTCGACCTGCGCTGGTTCACCCGTGAGCAGATCGTCGATCCGGCCAGCGGCATCCTGCTGCCCGGTGCGTCGTCGATCGCGCGCGCCATCATCGAGCGCTGGTACGGCGGGCCTCTCGAGCCGCTCGCGGCGAACGGATGACGGGCACCTCCGCCGACGAGCTGCTCGAGGCCCTCGATCCGCAGCAGCGGGTGGCGGCGCGGTCGCTGCTCGGTCCGGTCTGCATCCTCGCGGGTGCCGGGACGGGCAAGACCCGCGCCATCACCCACCGCATCGCATACGGCGTGGCCACCGGCGTCTACTCGCCCAACCGGGTGATGGCGCTCACGTTCACGTCGAGGGCGGCGGCCGAACTGCGCTCGCGGCTGCGGCCGCTGGGCGCCGGCGGGGTCTCGGCCCGCACCTTCCACTCCGCGGCGCTGGCGCAGTTGAACTACTTCTGGCCGCAGGTGATCGGCGGCGAAGCGCCGCGCATCATCGAGAACAAGGCCCGCGCCATCGCCCAGGCCGCCGAACTGCTGCGCCTGCGCGTCGACACCGCCACCCTGCGCGACGTGGCCGCCGAGATCGAGTGGCGCAAGGTGGCGAACCTCGGGCTCGCCGAGTACGAGCTCAAGGCCCGCACCGTGCGCACGATGCCCTCGACCATCTCGGTGGAGCAGATGCTCGAGCTGCACGACCGCTACGAGCAGCTGAAGGATGAGCGTCGCCAGCTCGACTTCGAGGACGTTCTGCTGGTGACGGCCGGCATGATCGAGACCGAGCCCTCGGTGGCCATCCAGGTGCGCGAGCAGTACCGGTTCTTCGTGGTCGACGAATACCAGGACGTCTCGCCGTTGCAGCAGCACCTGCTGCAACTGTGGCTCGGCGATCGCCGTGACCTGTGCGTGGTGGGCGACGCGAGCCAGACCATCTACTCCTTCGCCGGGGCGAGTGCCGAGTTCCTGCTCGGCTTCCCCCGCCGGCACGTGAACGGAACCGTGGTGACGCTCGAGCAGAACTACCGCTCGACCCCGCCGATCGTCGCCGCGGCGAACCGGCTGATGCGCGGCCGTCCTGGTGCGCTCACCCTGCACGCCGCCGTCGCCGACGAGAGCGCCGAGCCCGCCCCCCAGCCCACGCCCGCTTCCCAGCCCACCCCGGCCGTCGAGCCCACCGTCACCGCCTACCGGCACGATCTCGACGAGGCCGCCGGCGTGGCCGGCCGCATCGCCGCCCTGATCGACGCCGGTACCCCTCCGCAGGACATCGCGGTGCTCTACCGCCTCAACGCGCAGTCGGCGGCCCTCGAACAGGCCCTCGCCGTCGCCGGGGTCGCCTACCAGCTGCGCGGGGCCGCCCGGTTCTTCGACCAGCCCGATGTCAAGCGGGCCGTGATGGAGCTGCGCGCCGCATCGGTGTCGATCGTCGACGAGCCGCTGTTCAAGTCGGTGAGCGACGTGCTGCGCACCCGGGGTTGGAGCCAGGACGCGCCCGAGGGCGTCGGCGCCGTGCGCGATCGCTGGGAGGCGCTGAACGCCCTGATGGGGCTGGCGGAGAGCATGCCCCCCGGCACCACCTTCCGGCAGTTCACCGACGAGCTGATGGAGCGCCAGGCCTCGCAGCACGAACCCACCGTGCGCGCCGTCACCCTCGCCACCCTGCACTCCGCCAAGGGCTTGGAGTGGCCGGCCGTGTTCATCGTCGGGGTGTCGGAGGGTCTCCTGCCGATCAGCTACGCCACCGGCCTCGACGGCATCGACGAGGAGCGCCGCCTGCTCTACGTGGGCATCACCCGCGCCCGGGAGCGGCTCGCGCTGTCGTGGGCGGTCACGGGCATCCGTCGTGGGGCGGATCGCGCTCCGTCTCGTTTTCTGGCAGAGAGCGGCATCCGCACCGAGGATGCGGACTGACCGGTTCGATCGCGAAGGCGGCCGGTGCCGCGAGGCCGCCCGGCCGCACCCGGAGCGCCGCCGACTGCCAACGGCTCGGCTCACCCCTGGCCTTCGCCGCGAGGTGCTCGCCGAGTGCCCCGGCTGCCAACGCCGCTGCCAGCGGAACGCCGAGCGCGTCGGCCGTGGGCGCGATGCGAACGGCGAGCTGCGAGGCCAGTGCCGGCCAGCAGGCGTCTTCGTCTTTGCGCCGGAGTTCGAGGCACTCGGCGCACGCCGTCTCGCCCGGAACCACCACCGGACCGATGCGGATCGACCGGTCGCCGAACTCCACGAGCAGGTGCGGGATGTCGGCACGGAGCCACGGGGCCGCCCGCCGCGGCGCGGTGGCGAAGTGCGACACGAGCACTCCGACGTCGCAGCGCTCGAGACGCTGCTGCACGCGGGCTCCGGCCCGCTGCACCACCTGCAGCAGCTGCGGAACGGCAGCTCCCCGCCCCTCGACGCCGACGACGGCACCGACCAGCCCGGACGGCCCACTCGACCCACCCACACAGCCGGCACCACCCGCACCGCCGGCGCCACCCGCCGAGCCCGGGCCGAGCGCCGGCTGAACCTCGTGCACCAGGCGCTCCACGTCGACCGCGCTGATGCCGCGGCCGGCCGCGAGCGTGACCAGTACCGGCAGGGAGACACCCTTGCGGAGCACCTGGAGCAGGAACTCCCGGTCGGCGTCGACCGCCCCGAGTCTCAGGACGGGCTGCTCGACGCCGAGTTGCACCTCATGGGGTGTGCGCCAGACGAGGGGATGACCGGGGGAGAGCTGGAGTGCCATGCCGACATCCTGGTGCGTCGCCCACGCCTGGATCGGCTTATCCACAACGGCCGGCGGCGATCCGACTTCTCCCCACCGGCGCGCCGGAGAGGACGCCGCAGCTCAGACCTGGAGCAGCTCAGACCTGGAGCAGCTCAGACCTGGAGCAGCTCAGACCTGGAGTAGCTCAGACCACCGGCGGCTGGTCGCCGGCGTCCCGCCCCTGCTCGTCCCGATCGTGCTCCTCGCGCAGCAGATCCTCCAGGGCCTGATCCATCTCGTCGGGTTCGGGTGCCGGCGAGGTGAGCCGCGCGATCAGCGCAGCCGGGTCGTCGAGGTCGTCGCCCGTGGGCACCAGGTCGGGGTGCGACCACAGGGCGTCTCGCTGCTCCTGGCCCACCGCATCCGTCACCTGCTGCCAGAGGGCGGCCGCGTCGCGGAGGCGCCGGGGGCGAAGCTCCAGGCCGATCAACGCACCGAAGGCCGACTCGGCCGGACCCCCGGTGGCGCGGCGTCGGCGCACCGTCTCGGCGATGGAGTTCCAGCGCGGCAGCCGCACCGAGGCCTGCGCGGTGACGGTGTCGACCCAGCCCTCGATCAGCGCGAGCGTGGTCTCCAGCCGGGCGAGGGCGTGCTGCTGCTGCTCGGTCTTCGGCGGGATGAGGGCACCGCTCGCCATGGCCTGCTTGAGCTCCTCGGGGTTGGACGGATCGAAGCTCCCGGCCAGCTCCTCGAGCCGGCTGGTGTCGATGGAGATGCCCTTGGCGAACTCGGTGATCGACGAGATGACGTGCAGGCGCAGCCAGCGGGCATGGCGGAACAACCGGGCGTGCGCGAGCTCACGGATGGCGAGGTACAGCTGCACCTCGTCGACCGGGATGTCGAGACCGTCGCCGAACTCCGCGATGTTCTGCGGCAGCAGGGCCGCCTGACCTTCCTCCAACAGCGGGATGCCGACGTCGCCGCCGGAGACGACCTCCTTCGACAGCTGCCCCACGATCTGGCCGAGCTGCATGGCGAACAGTGTGCCGCCGAGGTTGCGCATGAGCTGGCTGGCACCGGCGAGCATGCCGGCCATCTCCTCGGGCGCCTGGTTCTGCAGCACGTCGGTCAGCGCATCCGAGATCGACTCGGCCACCGGGAGAGCCAGCTCCGTCCACACCGGAACGGTCGCCGTCGCCCACTCCGAGCGCGTGTAGAGGTGGGGAGCGACGGCGGAGTCGGAGAGCCCGGTGACCTCGTCGAGCCAGAGCGACGCGATGTGCAGGGCCTGCTCGAGCTGCGCCCGCGACTGGTCGGTGACGGCGAGGCTGCCGGCGCTCGCGATCTCCTCCGCCTGCTTCGTGGCGACACCCCAGTCGACGCCGTCGGCCGAGGCCTGCATGGCATTCTGCAGCTGCGCCATGAGCTGCGACACCGCCGCGGGATCGGACGGCAGACCGGCCGCGCCGGCGAGCTTCGAGGGGTCGATGTCGGAGTTTCCCGAGAGGAACTGACGAAGCATGTCGCGGAACTCGTCCTCCGGCTGGTCGCGGTTCTCGTCGCTCACGGTGTCCTCCATGCGGGCTGTCAGATAGTGCTCCTACGCTAACCGGTGGCCCACCGCCGAGGCTGGGTTTTCCCATAAGCTTGACCGCTGTCACGTGCGCCCGTGGCGAACAGCGAGAGGATGCCGTGACCCTGTTCGAACCCGATGACGCACGCGCGCAACCCACCCGCCGAGCCCGCACCGGATGGACCCTGCTCCTCATCGCCCTGGTGCTCGGTCTCGTCATGAGCTTCCTGCCCGCGCCCTACGTGATCGAGGAGCCGGGCCCGGTCTTCGACACCCTCGGCACGCAGCAGCAACAGGATGGCGGCGACGAGCCCCTCATCTCGATCGAGGGCGCCGACACGTACCCCACGGCCGGCACGCTCGACATGCTCACCGTCTCGGTGCGGGGCACCCGCGAGCAGCGCCCGTCGTGGGCCGAGATCGTGAGCGCGTGGTTCGACTCCTCGAAGGCCGTCATCCCGATCGACCAGGTCTACCCGCCAACCGTCACCACCGAGCAGCGCGACGAGCAGAACGCCGCGCTCATGGTCGACAGCCAGCAGGAGGCCGTCGCCGCAGCCCTCACGAACCTCGGCATCGCCTACACCTCCGCCGTCTCCGTGGCGGCGCTCGACCCCGACGGTCCGGCCGCCGGTCTCCTGGTGGCGGGCGACGTCATCCTCGCGGTCGACAAGACCCCCGTACCCGACGTCGACACCCTGCGGGCGGCGCTCGCCGAGAGCGGGGCGGATGTGCCCGTCACCCTCACCGTGCGGCACTCCGACGGCACCGAGAGCGAGGTGCAGGTCACCCCCACCATCTCGGAGCAGACCGGTGCCCCGGCCCTGGGCATCTCGGCCGGCTACCAGTTCGACTTCCCCTTCGACGTCGAGATCAAGCTCGACGACGTGGGCGGCCCGAGCGCCGGCATGATGTTCGCGCTCGGCATCATCGACAAGCTCACGCCGGGCGAACTCAACGGCGGCCAGAACGTGGCCGGCACCGGCACGATCGACGCGGCCGGCGAAGTGGGGCCGATCGGCGGCATCCGCCAGAAAATGGTGGGAGCGCGCGACGCCGGGGCCACGTACTTCCTCGCTCCGGCCTCGAACTGCGACGAGGTGGTCGGTCACGTCCCCGACGGCATCCAGGTGTTCTCGGTCTCGACCCTGGACGACTCGCTGGCGGCGCTGAAGGTCATCTCCGCTGGAGGAGACACCTCCTCACTGCCGACCTGCAGCTGAAAGGCCTCGCCCGCCGTCCGACCTCCGGCTGATCTCCAGCCAGCCCTGTCTACGATTCGATTGTCTAGAATCGATAGACACCGCACAGCGAGCCAGAGGCATACGTGACTTCCCAAACAGCAGAGAAGCCCGCACGACGTTCGAGAGTGACTCTCGCGATCGCCATCGCGATCGTGGTCGTGCTGGCCATACTCTTCTTCGTCTTCTCCACCCTGTACACCGAGATCCTCTGGTACGACCAGCTGGGCTTCCTGAGCGTGCTCACCACGCAGTGGCTCGCCGGTGCCGTGATGTTCGTGATCGGGTTCGTGGCCATGGCCGTGCCCGTCTGGGCCTCGATCGAGATCGCCTTCCGCTGGCGGCCGGTCTACGCGAAGCTCAACTCGCAGCTCGACCGCTACCAGCAGGTCATCGAGCCCCTGCGTCGGCTCGCCACCTTCGGTGTTCCCGCGGTTCTCGGTCTCTTCGCGGGTGTCGCCACCGCTTCACGCTGGCAGCTCACCCTGCAGTACCTCAACCGCACCGCGTTCGGCCAGACCGACCCGCAGTTCGGCCTCGACATCTCGTTCTACATCTACGACCTGCCGTTCTGGCGGGGAGCCGTGGGCTTCGCCTCGGCCGTCGTGATCGTGGCGGGCCTCGCCGCCATCGCCACCAGCTACCTGTACGGGGCCATCCGGTTCTCGCAGCGGGAAGTGCGCATCTCGAAGATCGCGCGCATCCAGATGGCCGTCACCGCCACCCTGTACCTGCTGCTGCAGGCGGTGAGCATCTGGCTCGACCAGTACGCCACCCTCTCGAACAGTTCTGGCCTCATCACGGGGGCCTCGTACGCCGACGTGAACGCCACCATCCCGGGCCTGCAGATCCTCGCGGGCATCGCCGCCCTGGTGGCCGTGCTCTTCATCGTCACGGCTGTGATCGGCCGCTGGCGGCTGCCGGTGATCGGTACCGCCCTGCTGATCGTCAGCGCACTCATCCTGGGCTCGCTGGCGCCCTGGGTGGTGCAGCGTTTCCAGGTCGATCCGAGCGAGCGCACGCTCGAGCAGGAGTACATCCAGCGCAACATCGACATGACGCGCGACGCCTACGACGTGGCCGACGTCGAGGAGACGCCGTACGACGCCACCACCACGGCCGAGCCGGGCGCACTCCGCAACGATGCGGCGACCACGGCGAACATCCGCATCCTCGACCCGGCCCTCGTGACCAAGTCGTTCCAGCAGCTCCAGCAGTTCCGGCAGTACTACCAGTTCCCCGACCACCTCGACGTCGACCGCTACAACATCGACGGCCAGGTTCAGGATGCGGTGGTCACCGTGCGCGACATCGACATCAACGCGCTCGGTTCGTCTGCCACCTGGTACAACCAGACCGTCGTCTACACGCACGGCTACGGCGTGGTGGCGGCCTCGGGCAACCAGCGCTCGGCCGACGGCCAGCCCGTGTTCATCGAGTCGGGCATCCCCTCGGTGGGAGACCTGGGCGACTTCGAGCCCCGCATCTACTTCGGTGAGAACTCGCCGCCGTACTCGATCGTGGGTGGCCCGGAAGGGTCGGACAAGATCGAGCTCGACTACCCGTCGGGTGAAGACGGGGCCTCGCAGACCTACACCACGTTCGAGGGCGACGGCGGGCCGAAGCTCGACAACGTGTTCAAGCGCCTGGTCTACGCGCTGAAGTTCCAGTCGGAGCAGATCTTCCTCTCGGATGCGGTGAACGACGACTCGCAGATCCTCTACGACCGCGACCCGGCCGAGCGTGTGTCGAAGGTGGCGCCGTACCTCACCATCGACTCCGACCCGTACCCCTCGGTGGTCGACGGCAAGGTGGTCTGGGTGGTCGACGGCTACACCACCTCGTCGAACTACCCGTACTCGCGGGTGCAGTCGCTGAGCCAGTCGATCGCCGACACCTACACGCCGACGCCGGCCTACCCGGTCGACGACATCAACTACATCCGCAACTCGGTGAAGGCCACGGTCGACGCCTACGACGGCAAGGTCACCCTGTACGCCTGGGACGACCAGGATCCGCTGCTGCAGACCTGGGAGAAGATCTACCCGGCCACGGTCAAGCCCATCAGCGAGATGAGCGGCGACCTGATGAGCCACGTGCGCTATCCGGCCGACCTGTTCAAGGTGCAGCGGTCAATCCTCGGCCAGTACCACGTGACGGATGCGGGCTCGTTCTACTCGCAGGAAGACGCCTGGACGACGCCGAACGACCCGACCTCCGCATCCACGAACCCCACTCTGCAGCCTCCGTACTACCTGACGCTTCAGATGCCGACGCAGGACGATCCGTCGTACTCGCTCTACTCGACGTTCATCCCGGCCACCCAGCAGTCGGCCGAGTCGTCGCGAAACGTGCTCACGGGCTATCTCGCGGTGGATGCGAACGCCGGTGACACCCAAGGGGAGAAGTCTGCCGACTACGGCAAGCTGAGGCTCCTGACGCTGCCGAAGGACGACACGATCCCCGGCCCGGGCCAGGTGCAGAACAGCTTCTCCTCCGATCCGGCGGTCTCGTCGGCGTTGAACCTGCTGCGGCAGGGCGAGAGCCAGGTGATCAGCGGAAACCTGCTGACGCTCCCGGTGGGTGGCGGTCTGCTCTATGTGCAGCCGGTGTACGTGCAGTCGCGCGGTGAGACCAGCTTCCCGTTGCTGCAGAAGGTGCTGGTGTCGTTCGGCAACAAGATCGCCTTCGAGAACACGCTCGACGGCGCGCTCGACTCACTGTTCGGCGGAGACTCCGGTGCGACGGCCGGCGATACGGGTGTGGTGCCCTCGACGGACACGGGTGGGGGCGGCACCTCCGAGATCCCCAGCGACGGCGACGGAACAGGTACGGGCACCAGCACGCCCACCCCGACTCCCGCGCCCACCACCGGCACGGGAACCACCGGCACCCCGCTCGAGCAGGCCCTGGCCGACGCTCAGCAGGCCCTGAACGACCGCGACGCGGCGCTCAAGGCCGCCGACTGGACCGCCTACGGTGAGGCCGACCAGCGCCTGAAGGATGCGGTGGCCCGCGCCATCGCCGCCTCCGAATAGCGCCGCCGATTTGACTCGCTTCCAACCCGTGATAGAGTTTCTTCTTGTGCCGCGGGGTGGAGCAGTTCGGTAGCTCGCTGGGCTCATAACCCAGAGGTCGCAGGTTCAAATCCTGTCCCCGCAACAAGAAGAAGGCCCCGGATCGTATGATCCGGGGCCTTCTGCGTATGATGCGAAGTTCACGGTGAAGTTACCTGGGGGGTACTGTGCGTGTCTTTGGTGTGATGGCGTTCATCCTCGCCGTAGTCGGCTTGCTGTTCTCCGTGCTGCTGGTGTCCGGTAATCCTGACCTGGCGGCGCCCGGACCGCGGTTGCTTCCGTTCCAGGCCTACGAGTCGTGGCGGCTGACCCTCGGTATCGTGCTGTGGGGCTCGGCCGCGTGGCTGGCAGGGGGCATCCTCGCGGTCTCGCGGCAACCCGAAATCGTCTGGCTGACTCTGCTGGTGTTTCTCCCGCTGCTCGCGCTCTACCTGCTCGGTGGCGCGTTCATGCCGACCTTCGTGCTCACGCTGACCGTGGTGATCGTCTTCGGAATCGTCATCCCGGTCGTGGTGGGGCTGACCGGCGTGGTGATAGGCACCACCATCCGTCGTCGTCAGTCTAGAAACCCTTCCGCCTAACGAGCTGAGGCTCTGCCTCGCTCAGTTCCCCACCTCTCTCCTGTCGATCGCTCCCGTTCGCATCCGTCAGCGGTGACTTCGAGAACGCAACCACATCCATTTCGGGCAAGCGCGGAGCGCGCGGCAGTCCCGGTCGGGTCTCGGGAGCCTGGTGTTCCGGATGTGGGTGCTGCCGCGCGCTTCGCGCTTGCCCTCGATGACCGTGGCTGGGTCGGGCGGATGTCGGCCGGTTGTGGTAGCGCGGGAACGACGGAGAATCGTGGTTTGATCTGGTATTTTGATTGATTCTCGGGTGCCGCCGCGATACAATTGAGGCACGCTCATGAACCAGTCTGTTGCTTTCACCCCCGTTCCGTCCGATCCCACCGCTGGTGGGACTCGGGAGTCGATGCTGCGCGGCATCGGGGCGGATGCGGACGAGGTCGCGATCATCCAACGCGAGCAGGCGATGTTGGATGCGCGGGCGGTGGTTCGATTGGCGGCGGCGGCGCGGAAAGCGAACTGGGTCGCCGGGCTGCCGGGTGGGTCGTTGCAGCATGCGCGTCGGTCGTTGGTCGCGGAGATCGCAACCACGTTGCGCATTCCGGAACGGACGGCGGCGCAGCGGATCGATGACGCGGAGATGCTGTGCGACTTCCTCCCGCTGACCCTGGAGGCCCTCGAGCGGGGTGAGATCACGTATCGGCATGCGCAGGCGGTGGTGCGGCAGGCCCGCACCCTCCCCGAAGAGGCTCGCGCCGAGTTCGAAACGATTGCCCTGGTGAACGCGGAGTCCCAGACGCCGACCCAGTTGTCCACGCATGCCCGGAACGTTCGGGAGCGGATGCACCCCGACTCGATCGATGCCCGCCACCGCGAAGCCCGAGACGAGCGGGGCGTGTGGGTGGAGAAGGAACTCGACGGCATGGCCACGCTGGTGTGTCACTTGCCGGCGGTTTCAGCTTTGGCGATCGACGACACACTCGATCAGCTGGCCCGGTCGCTTCGCGGACCCGACGAAGCTCGCACTCACGCGCAACTCCGCGCCGACAGCCTCACCGACCTCCTCCTAGACCGGGACGGCGACACCGCCACCCGCGCGAAAGGCGTCACAGCGAACATCGCCGTCACCGTTCCCGTGATGACGCTGCTGGGTCACGACGTTGAGGCGGGGGTACTGGCGGGTTATGGGCCGATCGATACCGACACCGCCCGCCGCCTGGTCGCGGGGGCGCCGTCGGTTCTGCGGATCCTGACCGACCCGGCCACCGGCACCCGATTCACGGTCGGCCGAGAACGCTACAAAGTCCCGGCCGACCTCCGCACCGCGGTGATCATGGATGACCAGACCTGCCGGTTCCCGGGCTGCACCCGAGACGCCGCCCGCTGCGACCTGGACCACACCACCGATTGGGCCCATGGCGGTCACACCAGTTTGGACAACCTCGCCGCACTGTGTCGAAGGCATCACACGCTGAAACACCAAACCGACTGGCAGGTCACCGGCGGGGAGGGCCGCGCGCTGCACTGGACGTCGCCCTCGGGCGCCCGACACACCACCACGCCACCCAAACACCCACCCACGCGCATCCCGAGACCCAGCCGACCCCTCCCCGACACCCCACCCTTCTGATCAGGCAGGGCAGGGCGGCCTTCTGCGACGCCGAGGTATGCTGGAATCTCTGAGGGACAGGGCATGTCCGGGCTCGTATCCCGAGGTCGCAGGCAGATTCCCTGTTCCGCAACACGACGAAGAGGCCTGGTCGGCAGACCGGGCCTCTTCTGTTTTCCGCACCACCAGCATCGGAGGATCCCGTGACGATCGATGTGAGCACGACGGTCGATGTGTCGGCCCCGACCGGCGCCGGCACCGCGTTCAGCGAGGCGGAGGTGCAGGCCATCCGCGGCGACTTCCCGATTCTGTCGAGAACGGTGAACGGGCATCCGCTGGCCTACCTCGACTCGGGGGCCACCTCGCAGAAGCCGCAGGTGGTCATCGACGCCGAGACCGAGTACTACCAGCAGAGCAACGCCGCCGTGCACCGCGGTGCCCACACGCTCGCGGGTGAGGCCACCGAGCTCTTCGAGGATGCGCGGGCACGGGTGGCGCGCTTCGTGAACGCCGGCGACGACGAGATCGTCTGGACGTCGAACGCCACCGAGGGCCTCAACCTCATCGCCTACGGCATCTCGAACGCCTCGCTCGGGCGCGGGGGAGCGGAGTCGGCGCGGTTCCGGCTCGTTCCCGGCGACGAGATCGTGGCCACCGAGATGGAGCATCACGCCAACCTCGTGCCGTGGCAGGAGCTGGCGTTCCGCACCGGTGCCACCCTGCGCGTGATCGGCCTCGACGACGACGGAGCGCTGAACCTCGACGAGGCGGCCGCGCTGATCGGTCCGCGCACCAAGCTGGTGGCGTTCAGCCACGTGTCGAACGTTCTGGGTGGCATCAACCCGGTGCGCGAGCTCGTCGCCCTCGCGGCAGAGCACGGCGCCCTGACGGTGCTCGACGCCTGCCAGTCGGCGCCGCACCTGCCGCTCGACGTCTCGGCCCTCGGGGTCGATTTCGCCGTGTTCTCGGGTCACAAGATGCTCGCGCCCACCGGTATCGGGGTGCTCTACGGCCGCTCCGAACTGCTGAACGCTCTGCCGCCCTTTCTCACCGGGGGATCGATGATCACGACGGTCGGGCTCACGGAGTCGCAGTACCTCCCGGCTCCCATGCGCTTCGAGGCCGGCACCCAGCGCGTCTCGCAGGTCATCGCCCTCGCGAGCGCCGTCGAGTACCTCGACGCCCTCGGGCTCGACCGCATCGCCGCTCACGAGGAGCGGCTCGGCAAGCGCCTCGCGGAAGGCCTTCGCGCCATCCCGGGTGTGCGCGTGCTCGGTCCCGACGCCGGTGCCGACCGGGTGGGGCTCGCGAGCTTCGACGTAGAGGGCATTCACGCGCACGACGTGGGTCAGTTCCTCGACGACCGTGGCATCGCGGTGCGCGTGGGTCACCACTGCGCCCAGCCGGTGCACCGCCGGTTCGGCGTGACGGCCACGACCCGTGCCAGTGCGTATCTCTACACGACCTCCGACGAGATCGACGCGGCCGTGGAGGCCGTCGCCGACTCGCGCCGATTCTTCCGGGTGGCGTGATGGTGTCGCGCGAACTGGAGAGCATGTACCAGCAGGTCATCCTCGACCACTCCAAGGAGAAGCACGGCTACGGCCTGCGCGAGGGCGCCACCGGCACCTCGCACCAGATCAACCCCACCTGCGGCGACGAGGTGACGCTGAACGTGCACCGCACGGCCGGTGGCGACATCGAGTCGATCAGCTGGGAGGGGCAGGGCTGCTCGATCTCGACCGCCTCGGCCTCGCTGCTGAACGACCTCGTGCACGACGTGCCGGCCGACGAGCTCACCCGGGTGATCGCCGCGTTCCGCGAACTGATGCAGTCCAAGGGTGCGATCGAGGGCGACGAGGAACTGCTCGGCGACGCCGTGGTGCTCGGCGGGGTCTCCCGCTACGTCACCCGCATCAAGTGCGCCATGCTGCCCTGGGTGGCGCTGGAGCACGCGCTCACGTCGGACTGATCATCCCGCGCGTCCCTGGGATCGAAGCCAGAGCGGCATCGCCTCTATGAGTACGCCTGGGTCGACCGTTGGCTGCGGCCCGGCAGCGTGAGCAGGGCGAGGCCCGCGGCGAGCACCACGAGACCCACGAGCGCGGCTGGCGGGAGCACCTCGCCGAGCACCAGGGTGCCGAGCAGGGCGGCGGTGAGCGGCTCGGCGAGCGTGAGGGTGGAGACCGTGGCGGCCGGCAGGCGGCCGAGCCCCCAGCCGAAGAGCACGTAGGCCACCGCGGTGGTGACCACGCCGAGGTAGAGGGCGAGCGCGAGTCCCGCCGGTGTGGCCAGCCAGGCGGCCTCTCCGCTCAGCACCGGCACGACGACGAGCGGCAGGCTGAGCACGGCCGCCAGCCCGAACACCGAGCCCATGGTGCCCTGGGTCGAGAATCCCCGATCCAGCAGTGCCTTGCTGGCGAGCGTGTACACCGCGTACGACGCGCCGGCGCCGAGCGACGCAGCCAGCCCCGCGGGCTGCGCGCCATCCGCACCGCTGGTCTGCGGCACGAGCACCCCGCTGATGAGCACGACCCCGAAAAGAGCCACCGCCGTCGCGAGCAGCCAGCGCCGGGTGGGTGCCCGGCGCGTCAGCGGCCAGGAGAGGAGCCCGGTGATGACCGGTGCCGAGCCCAGCGCGACCACCGTGCCGATGGCGACACCGTTGCTGCCGGTGCCCGCGAAGAAGGCGGGCTGGTAGGCCACCACGCCGAGGGCGCCGACGAACACGAGAGCCCACGACGGCATGCGGTGCGCCAGGGCTCCGGATGCCGCGAGAGAACGCCGCCCGTCACGCCCGGCTCTCTGGCGCAGCACGGCCGCCAGCAGAGCCAGCAGCGCACCACCCACCAGGATGCGTGCGGCACCGATCGACACCGGCTCGGCTCCGGCGGGGGCGAAGGCCTGGGCGGTGCCCGTGGTGCCGAAGCAGACGGCGGCCAGGAGGACGGCCAGGTAGGCAGGCATGGTCGATTGTTACACAATCCGCCCAGGATGGGCGAGTGCGCCGGGGGATCGGCGCGTTCGTGCTCAGCTGGCGGCGGAGATGCCGATCAGGATGACGAACACGAGGGCCGTGGCCGCGATGACGCCGAAGAACACGGCCAGCACGATCAACCTCAGCCGGAGCGTGCGCACCAGCAGTCTCGTCTCGACCATGACGAGGTAGGCGATCACGATGATCACGACACCGAGCAGTGCGATGCCGGACGAGTCCACCTGCTGCAGCGCGAGCAGCAGCACCACCGAGATGGCGGCCATGACGCCGCCGACCACGAGCCACATGGTGCCCGTGGCGGTGGTGAGCGAGGGCTGATTGCCGATGCGGGTGGGATCGTCGTCCATCGATTGCTACTTCCTGGGCCGTTGGTCGGCTTCCTGCGCCGTTCGTCGGCTTTCCCGCGCCGGGAGGGGGCTCCGTAGCGGATTCCGGCGTCGATGTTTCGATCAGGTTACCCCTTGCTCGATGTCCCCTGCACGGGGGTAGCCTTCCCGAAACGATTCAGCCAACGCAGGGGGAACCACGTGATGAGACGTCGACGCAGACTCGCAGCCATCGGGATCGGGACGGGGGTGATGATCGCGGGAGTGGCCGGGTTCGGTTCGACGGCGGTCTACGCGGTCGATCCCGCCGAACTCGAGGACCGGGTGACCGTCGACGCCGTGGTCGGGCATCTGCAGGCGCTGCAGTCCATCTCCGACTCCAACGGCGGCAGCCGCGCGATCGGCACCGAGGGCTACGAGCTGAGCGGCCAGTACGTGGAGTCGGTGCTGCGCGAGGCGGGGTACGACCCCGTACGGCAGGACTTCCAGGCCACGAGCCAGACCATCGACGCCTTCTCGATTAGCCTCCTCGGCATCACCAGCACCAACGACGCCGAGGGCGAGCTGCAGCCGGCCACGCCGGAGCGGATTCCGATGGAGTTCACGCCCAGCACGGGCGTCGGCGGCATCGTCGACGCCGAGCTGGTCGCCCCCGCGACTCCGCTCGGCTGCGACGCCGATGCCTGGAACGGGGTCGACGTCGAGGGTTCGGTCGCCCTGGTCAGCCGCGGCACCTGCGCCTTCTCCGACAAGGCCATCGCGGCCGGCGCGGCCGGCGCGGTCGCCATCCTGGTCTACAACAGCGAGGAGGGTGCCCTGAGCGGCACCTACGGCGCACCGACCGACGGGCTGATCCCCGGAGTGGGGCTCACCCAGGCCGAGGGGCAGGCCGCGCTGGAGGCACTCGCCGACGGGCCCGTGACGGTCGATCTCACGATCGAGCAGACCACCACCGTCGTCGACACCTTCAACATCATCGCCCAGACCCCCACGGGGCGCACCGACAACGTGGTGATGCTCGGGGCACACCTGGACTCGGTGCCGGCAGGGCCTGGGATCAACGACAACGGCAGCGGCTCGGCGGCCATCCTGGAGACCGCCGTGCAGCTGGCGCAGTCGGGTGAGCTGAACAACGCGGTGCGTTTCGCGTGGTGGGGCGCCGAGGAGGTGGGGCTGGTGGGTTCGACCGAGTACGTCTACAGCCTCGAAGAGGCCGAGCTGGCGAAGATCGCGACCTACCTCAACTTCGACATGGTGGCATCGCCGAACTACATCATCGGGGTCTACGACGCCGATCAGTCCGACATCCCCGCCGACCCGTCGGTGTCGATCCCTGAGGGGTCGATCGCAACCGAGGCGGCGTTCAACGCCTACTTCGACAGTGTCGGCCAGGTGTACGAGGGCACGGAGTTCGACGGCCGCAGCGACTACCAGGCGTTCATCGACAACGGCGTGCCCGCGTCGGGGCTGTTCACCGGGGCGGATGCGATCAAGACGGCCGCGCAGGTGCAGAAGTTCGGCGGCACCGAGGGTGTCGACCTCGACCCGAACTACCACAGCGCCGGCGACCGGCTCGAGAACATCAGCACGGAGTCGCTCGGAATCATGCTGGGCGCGATCGCGTCGGTGACCGGATCGCTGGCGAACGACACGTTCGCCATCAACGGAGTGGCGGCGCCCACTCCGGCGCCCACCCCTGTCCCGGCGCCGGTTCCCAGCCCGTCGGGTCCCGGCCTCCCGGTGACCGCACCGCCGGCCGGCGACGGGCGCGGTGCGCTCGCGGCCACCGGTGCCGACACCGAGGGCGCTCTTGCGGCCGTGCCGCTCGCGGTGCTCGTGCTGGGCGCGGGCATCGTGCTGACGGCTCTGCGGCGTCGGGCGGCGAACCGCTAGAGGGTAGGGAGAAAGTACTCACGAAGGGCGGCGGCCCGGCGAACCTACCGTGGGGGAATGGCACCTCGTCTTATCTCCCGTCTCGGTCTGGCTCTCACGGCCGCCGCCCTTCTCGCCGGCTCGTTCACGGCGGTGGGCGTCACCACGGCACCGGCACCTCCGGCGCTCGCCGATTCCGCTCCCGCTCCGTCGCCCGTTCGAGGCGCGGCCGCCACCGTCAACGTGATGGCGCCGCTCTGGATCGAGGACTGGGCGAGCGATGGGCCCGACTGGCGGGCCTTCACCGCCTCGCTCGCGGTGGCCGACGCCCAGGGCGTCGATGCCGTGGCCGTCGACGTGTGGTGGGGCAAGACCGAGCCCGCGCGGGGCACGTTCGACTGGGCGTACTACGACAAGCTGTTCGGGGCGGTCACCCGGGCGGGTCTCGACCTGGTGCCGATGATGTCGTTCCACCAGTGCGGCGGCAACGTCGGAGACGCCTGCACCACCATCCCGGTGCCGCCGTGGGTGTGGGAGCCGTACGAGGTGTGCGGCATCGCCGGATGCCTGGGCGGGCCGGTCGACGACTACTTCCGCAGCGAGTACGGCAACGTGAACCGGGAGGCCGTCGCGCCCTGGGGTGTCGGGGTCGACCGGGCTCTGGCCGACATGCGCGATTTCATGAACGCCTTCGAAGACCACTACAGCGCGGGGGCCACCGACTACCGCGGTCGCATCCAGGAGATCACGATCGGCACCGGGCCGGCCGGCGAACTGCGCTACCCGTCGTACGCCCATCACGACGATGCGGCGGCGGGCAGCCCGGCCGCCTACCCGAACCGCGGCACGTTCCAGAGCTACACCGATTCGGCCGTGCGCGACTTCGCCGACTGGTCGGTGGCGCGGTACGGGTCGGTGGCCGGCGTGGCCGCGGCCTGGGGCATCCCCGGGCTCACCTACGCCGCCATCAGCCCGCCCACCGACCACGATCGCTTCATCACCTCGGGGTCGTACGCGTCGCTGCGGTACGGAAAAGACTTCACGCGCTGGTACAGCGAGAGCCTGCTCGAGCACGGCCATGACGTGATGGTGCAGGCGATCGACGCGTTCGACGGCGCCTTCGCCGCTGTTCCGCTCGGCTTCAAGGTGCCCGGGGTGCACTGGCAGACCATGGCGTCGAGCCCGATGCGCCGGGTGCCCGAGATCGCGGCGGGCCTGGTGCACACCGATCAGGCCTACAACTCGGCGGCGACGGGCAACGGCTACGACCCCCTGATGAACCTCGTCCACGACCTCGAGACGGTCGGCGACGGCACCTCGACCCCGACGCACCCCATCGTGCTGCACTTCACGGCCCTCGAGATGCCCGACGGGCGGGAATGGGACGGCTCCGACCACGCCTACTCCGACGCGGCGTCCCTGGTGTCATGGGTGGCCGGTGCCGCCCACCGGGCGGGCGTGACGCTGAAGGGCGAGAACGCGCTCGCCGGCAATCTCGCGTCGGCGGGCAGCCCGTCGACCGTAGGGTGGTCGCACATCCGGGATGCCTTCACCGGCACTCCGGCGCCATACAGCGGGTTGACCGTGCTGCGCATCTCGGATGTGTCGGGGCCGGGCGCTGCCGGCCGGAGCGAGTTCGAGCGGTTCCTCCGCGACTTCCACTGAGCGCGCTGGTAGGGCCGCCGCCGGGCAGAGAGCCTGCGAGTGCGTAGTCTGGCGGGATGGGTGGAACGCGGGAGGCGGGGCGCCGGCCGGGTCGGGCGGCGTTGACCGCCGTGCTCCTGGCGCGGTTCGTGCGGGCGCGCTGGGGGTACCGGTTCAGCAGCCGCAAACGGCTCGAGGCCTGGCAGCGGCGGCGGCTGCGCGCGTACCTCCGGCTCGCGCGGCGCGCTCCGTTCTACGCCGAGCGCCGGGCGAAGGACTTCCCGGTCACCGACAAGACCACGATGCTGCACCACTTCGACGGCTTGAACACCCGGGGAGTGCTCTTCGCCGACGCGCTCTCCGCCGGACTCGAGGCGGAGCGGTCGCGCGACTTCGCCCCCACGGTCGCGGGCGACCTCACCGTGGGATTGTCCAGCGGCACCTCGGGCCGCCGCGGGGCCTTCCTCGTCAGTCCGCGCGAACGGATGCTCTGGGCCGGCACCGTGCTCGCCCGCGTGCTCGACGCCGAGGCCGTTGGCCGGCTGCTGCGGCCCTGGGCGGCTCCGCTCACCATCGCGTTCTTCCTGCGGGCGGGCGGCAACCTCTACGAGTCGGTGGCCAGCTCGCGCGTGCGGTTCCGGTTCTTCGACCTCACCGAGAACCTCGACGCGCAGGTGGAGGCCCTCGCGCGGATGGCCGAAGCCGGGGAGCGAGTCGACGTGCTGGTGGCTCCGGCATCCGTTCTGCGCGCCCTCGCCGAACGGGCACGCACCGCGGCCCTGCCCCGCCCGGGTCTCGTGGTCTCGGTGGCCGAGGTGCTCGAACCCGACACCGCCGCCCTCGTGACCGAGGTGTGGGGAGTGCTGCCGCGGCAGGTGTACCAGGCCACCGAGGGGCTGCTCGCGCTGCCCTGCGACGCCGGCGCGCTGCACCTGAACGAGGAGACGGTCTGGTTCGACCGCGAATGGCTCGACGCCGAGCGCACCCGCTTCGTGCCCGTGGTCACCGACTTCGAACGCCGCACGCAGATCATCGCGCGCTACCGGCTCGACGACGTGCTGCGCATCGACCCGGCCGCGCCGGAGCGCTGCGCCTGCGGCCGAGTCACCACCGTGCTGGCGGGCGTCGACGGACGCGCCGACTCCGTGCTCGCACTGCCGTCGATCGACGGCCGGCGCACCGTCGAGGTGTTCCCCGACGTGCTCCGCCGCGCGATGGCCCTCGAATCGGCCCGTTTCGCCGACTGGCGCATCCGGCAGCGCGGCCTCGACGTGCACGTGGCGCTCGCCGATGCTGCTCCGGATGCGGCCGAACACGTCGACCGGGCCCTCGAGGCCGTCTTCACCGCGGCCGGTGCCCGCTCCGCCGTGGTGCACGACGACTGGCTCCCGACCGATCCGTCGGTGAAGCTGCGCCGCATCGTGCGGGAGCCGGCATGACCGGCCTGACCGCCGCGCCCGACCCGATCGGGGTCGTTCCCGGCGCCGAACGGGCCTGGGAGGAGCGGGTGCAGCGCACCGCGCATCCGCTCGCCTACCCGCTGCTGGCGCGCATCCGACGCCCGGTGCTGAGAGTGCCGCGGGTGGGCGTGATCGTGACGGATGCGGCGCTGCTGCGCGGGGTGCTCCTGGACACCACCAGCTTCACCAAGACCGGCCCCGGTTCGTCGGCCGAGCTCTGGACGCCCGTGCTCGGGCCGTCCGTGCTGCTGAACATGGAGGGTGCCGACCACCTCGCGCTCCGCCGCCGGCTCGCCCCGCTGTTCGCGCCCGGGTTCGTGGGCGCGCTCACCGAACAGACCATCGGGGCCGGAGCCGACGATCTCACGAGGCGGCTCGTGGCGGGGGAGTCCGTCGACCTGGTGGCGGTGGTGCGGGAGTTCGCCGGCCGGGTGATCAGCCGGCTCGTGGGGCTCGACGAGCAGGTGCTCGGGGCCGAGCTCTTCGCCCGGGTGTCGGCGGTGACGGGGTTCGTCACGCTCGCCAGGCCGCGATTCACGCCGGCGCAGATCGGGCAGGCGAAGGAGGTGCTCGACGAGCTCACCCGGCACGCCCGGCGCGCGTATCGCGAGGCGGCTCCGGGCACGCCTGGCGACGGAGCCGGTAGCCACGAGACCCTCCCCGGCCGCATGCGGGGCCTCGGCCTGTCGGAGGACGAGGCCATGGGTGCGGTCGGCGCCTTCGTGCTCACCGGCACCGAGACCCTCGTGTCGTACCTGCCCCGACTGGTGGCCATCCTGGCCGACACCGGCTGGCTCGGCGTGCTCGCCCGCGATCGCACGCTGCTGGATGCGGCCATCGGCGAAGGGCTGCGCGTCACCACGCCGTCTCCGGTGATGCTGCGCAGCGTCGAGGCCGAGGCGACCGTGGGGGAGGTGTCGGTGCATCCCGGCGACCGGCTCGTGCTCGCCACGTTCCTCGCCGACCGCGCCGCCGGGAGGTTCGATCCGGTGGGCAACCCGGCCACGTCGCTGAAGCAGCTCTGGTTCGGAGCCGGAGCCCACTTCTGCCTCGGAGCGCCGCTCGCGATGGCCCAGATCCAGCGCACGATCGGCGCCGTGCTCGACGCCGCCGACCAGGCGCCCCTGGCGATCACGTCGCGGCGTGCCCAGCGCGGCGCCCTCATCCCCGGCTACCGCACCCTCACCCTCCGGCGCGACTGACCCTGTCGCCCCGGACGGTAGGCTCGCCGCATGTCCGACCTGACGACAGACCCGAACCTCACCTCCGGCGCGAACCCGCTCTCCGGCTCGAGCGAGGCCCTGGGCTTCGGCGTCGCCGTGGCGCAGTTCGCGCCGGGTGACGACAAGGCCGCCAACCTGGCCGCCATCGAGCGCCTGGCACGTCGTGCGGTCGACCGCGGCGCCTCGCTCGTGGTCTTCCCCGAGTACTCCTCGTTCTTCCACGACCCGCTCGGTGAACGGATGCTCGCGGCCGCCGAGCCCCTGGACGGTGCGTTCGTGACGGCCCTGGCCCGCATCGCCGGCGAACTCGACGTGCACCTCGTGGCCGGCCTCGTGGCCACCTCCGCGCATCCGGGCCGCTTCGCCAACGAGCTCGTGGCCGTCGACCCGGTCGACGGGCTCGTGGCCACCTACCGCAAGCTCCACCTGTACGACGCGTTCGGCTCGCGCGAGAGCGACTGGGTGCAGGCGGGCACGATCGAGCCGCCGCAGACCTTCTCGATCGAGGGCGTGACGGTGGGCCTGCAGACCTGCTACGACATCCGCTTCCCCGAGGTGACGCGGCGGCTCGTCGACGCGGGAGCCGACCTCGTGCTGGTGCCGGCGGAGTGGGTGCGCGGGCCGCTCAAGGAGCACCACTGGCGGAGCCTCGTGGTGGCGAGGGCCCTGGAGAACACGATCTACGTCGCCGCGGCCGACCAGACGCCGCCCGTCGGGGTGGGCGCGAGCCTCGTGGTCGACCCGATGGGCGTCACGATCGCGTCGCTCGGCGAGCGCGAAGACGTCGCGGTGGCCTGGGTGGAGCCGCAGCGCATCGACGAGGTGCGCCGGGTGAACCCCGCTCTCGCGCTGCGCCGCTTCACGACGGCGCCGCTGGAGGGCTAGGAGCCCGGGCGTTCCATCAGCTCCGGTGCCCCAGTCGCGCGAGCTGGGCCGAGGCGCGTTCGAGCACCTCTGTCTTCTTGCAGAACGCGAACCGCACGAGCGAGGCGTACTCGCCCGCGAGCTCCGGGTGGCAGAAGGCGCTGATCGGCACGCCCACCACCCCGGCGAGGGCCGGCAGCTCGCGGCAGAGGGTGCGCGCGTCGTCGAAGCCGAGCGGTGCCGCGTCGGCCACCACGAAGTACGTTCCGCGCGGCGACGACACGTCGAAGCCCGCGGCGACGAGCCCGCCGGAGAGCAGGTCGCGCTTGGCCTTCAGCGTGGCGGCGACCCCGGTGTAGAAGTCGTCGCCGAGCCCGAGGCCGAGGGCCACGGCGGGCTGGAACGGTGCACCGTTGACGTAGGTGAGGAACTGCTTCACGGCCAGAACTGCGGTGACCAGCTCGGGCGTCGACACCAGCCAGCCCACCTTCCAGCCGGTGACGCTGAAGGTCTTGCCGGCCGAGGAGATGGTGACGGTGCGCTCGCGCGCGCCCGGCAGGGTGGCCACCGGGATGTGTGGCGTGTCGAAGACGAGGTGCTCGTACACCTCGTCGGTGACGATCACGGCGTCGTGCCGGTGGGCGAGCTCGACGATCAGCTCGAGGGTCTCCCGCGGCAGAACGGTTCCCGTGGGATTGTGCGGGTTGTTGATCAGGATGACCCGGGTGCGGTCGGTGACGGCCGCCCTCAGCTCGTCGTGGTCGGGCAGGAAGTCGTGTCCACGCAGCGGCACGGTGACGTGCCGACCGCGGGCGAGCGAGATCAGCCCGCCGTAGGCGTCGTAGAACGGCTCGAACGTCACCACCTCGTCACCGTCGTCGACCAGGGCCAGGATGGTCGCCGCGAGTGCCTCGGTGGCTCCCGCGGTGACCAGTACTTCCCGCTCGGGGTCGACCGGCAGACCGTAGAAGCGCTCCTGGTGGGCCGCGATGGCCTCGCGCAGCACCGGCAGGCCGCGGCCCGGCGGGTACTGGTTCACACCGTCGGCGATGGCGCGGCGCGCGGCCTCGAGCACCTCGGCCGGCCCGTCTTCGTCGGGGAAGCCCTGGCCGAGGTTGATGGCTCCGGTGGCCTGCGCCAGCGAACTCATCTCGGCGAAGATGGTGGAGGCGATGCGCCCGTCGGGGGCCAGCAGCCCGGCACCTCGGGCGGTGCGCTGCCAGGAGCCGGTGATGTCCATCCTTAAAACCTAGCGCGCCGGGGTGCCGCGGCCTGCCGCGAGGGGGAGGCTCGAGTGAGGGCGCGTCGCGCTCCAAGGGTCGTCATAAGCACACGGCAGTCTGTACACAGCCTGGTCATAGAGAACGCCCAGTTTGGGTGAGGATGCTTGCACGTGCTTGGAAGGAGCACCACATGTCAGAGAGCACCGAGAACCCCGAGGGCATTCCGGCCGACAGCAACGGCCACGAGCACGACGGCCAGCTGCAGCGCCCGGTCCCGGAGTCGGCGCCCGTCGACCGCACCGACACCACCGCGGTGATTCCGCCCGTGGTGCCGTCGCAGCCCAGCTACCCCACGAACGCGGCCGGCACGCAGCCGACCACACCGTACCCCGCCCCCTCGGCACAGCAGCAGCCCACGCAGCAGTACCCGGAACCGCAGCCGAACCAGACGACCGCGGCGGAGCAGCAGCCCGCGCAGCAGTACCCGGCATCGCAGCCGAACCAGACGACCGCGGCGTACCCGGCTCCGCAGGGACAGCCCGTGAACACCGCCCACTACGGCAACGGCTCCTTCGGCACTCCGCCGAGCGGCCCCTCCGCCTACGGCGCGACCCCCGACCCCTCGTTCAACTCGGCGATGTACGCCGCCTCCGGCGCTTACACCGACCAGAACACCGCCGCCAAGGCCCCGAAGAAGCGCCGCGGCGGGGTGGCGCTGATCGCCGCGCTCGCGATCGGTGCACTCATCGGCGGCGCATCCGGAGCCGGCGTCACCGCGCTCGTGGTGAACCAGAGCGGCGGCGGTTCGTCGAACTCGGCCTCGAGCCCCACCAGCATCACGGTGAACAACCCCGACGACGCCAACCTCGTGACCGCGGTCGCGGCCAAGGCCTCGCCCTCGGTGGTCACCATCTCGGCCTCGGGCGACAACGCCGCCGGCACCGGATCGGGCGTCGTGCTGACTGCCGACGGCTACATCGTCACCAACACCCATGTGGTGACGCTCGACGGAGCCACCGGCAACGCCGAGATCAAGGCGCAGACCAACGACGGCCGCATCTACGACGCCACCGTCGTGGGCACCGACCCCGTGGCCGACCTCGCCGTGATCAAGCTCACCGATGCCAAGGGACTCACCCCGATCGAGTTCGCCGACTCGTCGAAGCTCAACGTGGGCGACCAGACGGTGGCCATCGGCTCGCCGCTCGGCCTGAACGGCACCGTCACCGACGGCATCGTGAGCGCGCTGAACCGCAGCATCACGGTCGCCTCCTCGGCTGCACCGAAGGACACCGAGACCAACCCGAGCCCCGACGAGGGCTCGCAGGGCCCGTACGACTTCTGGAACTTCGACCTGCCCGGCCAGGACGGCCAGCAGCAGCAACAGCAGCAGTCCACCCAGCAGTCGTCCATCTCGCTCTCGGTCATCCAGACCGACGCGGCCATCAACCCGGGCAACTCGGGCGGTGCCCTGCTCAACTCCGAGGGACAGCTGATCGGCATCAACGTGGCGATCGCGAGCGCCGGCAGCAGCGGAGACAGCAGCACCCAGTCGGGCAACATCGGAGTGGGCTTCTCGATTCCGGCCAACCTCGTCAAGCGCGTGACCGACGAGATCATCAAGAACGGCTCGGCCACGCACGGGCTGCTGGGCGCCACGGTGGCCGACGCGGCCGCTCAGCCCAACAGCACGCAGGGCGGCGCCTACATCGACTCCGTCACCTCGGGTGGTGCGGCCGAGAAGGCGGGCCTCAAGGCCGGTGACATCGTCACGGCGCTGAACGACCAGCCGGTCACCGACTCGATCGACCTGACCGCCCTGGTGCGCACCCTGCCCGCCGGCGGCGAGGCCACGCTCACCTACGTGCGCGACGGCAAGTCACAGACCGCCGACGTGACGCTCGGCCAGCTCGCCGGCTAGCACCGGCCCACGAGCCTCGCGCACCCCCGCGACTCGCCCCGAATCGGAGCGCGACACGGCGTGTCGCCCCAGTTCGGGACGAGTCGCGGGGGTGGCCGGCGTCTGGGGTCCGGGGAGGCGCGGCTGGTAGGCTCGGGCGGATGCCGATGACCGACCCCCATGAGAACGTCGAGCCGGCGCTCCCCGCGTCGCCGGCCGCCCTGCCGGGGGTGTCGTACGTGATGCCGGTGCTCAACGAGGTCACGCACGTCGAGGCCGCCATCGCGAGTCTGCTCGATCAGGACTACACCGGCCCGTTCGACGTGATCGTGGCGCTCGGCCCCTCCATCGACGGCACCACCGAGCTGGTGGAACGGCTCTCGGTGGTCGACCCCCGCATCCGCGTGATCGACAACCCCACGGGTTCGACGCCGAGTGGCCTGAACGTGGCCATCGCGGAGTCGGTGCACCCGGTGGTCGTGCGGGTCGACGCCCACTCGCTGCTGCCGCGGGACTACACCTCGGTGGCGGTCGAGGCACTGCTCCGCACCGACGCCGCGAACGTGGGCGGCATCATGAAGGCCGAGGGCACCACCGCGTTCGAGCGGGCGGTCGCCCACGCCTACGGCTCCAAGGCAGGCCTGGGCGGCGGCGCCCACCACCTGGGCGGCGAGGAGGGGCCGGCCGAGACCGTGTACCTCGGCGTCTTCCAGCGCACCTGGCTCACCCGCGTGGGCCTGTTCAACGAAGACATCCGCCGCGGGCAGGACTGGGAGCTCAACCGACGCCTGCGCGAAGCGGGCGGCACGGTGTGGTTCACCCCGAAGCTGGTGGTCACCTACCGGCCGCGGCCCTCCCTCGAGCGGCTCGCCCGCCAGTTCTTCTCCACCGGTCTCTGGCGCGGAGAGCTCGCCAGGCGCTTCTTCACCGCCAACGCGCTGAAGTACTTCGTGCCGCCCGTGATGGTGACACTGGCGGTGCTCGGTTTCGTCGCCGGGGTCGCGGGGCTGATCACCCTCGCCACCGATCCGCCCGGTGCCGGGCGCGTGGCGGGCACGGGTCTCCTGCTGGGCTTCGCCGTTCCGGTGGTCTACCTGCTGTTCGTGGCCGTCGCCGCGATCGGTGCGGCACGGGCCGGCGGCGTTCGCACCGGTGCGTGGTTTCTCGTAGTCTTGCCGAGCATCCATTTCAGCTGGGGGCTCGGCTTCATCCTCGGATTCCTCAAGCTCACCTCGAACATCACCGCGCACACGGGAAGGTGACCGTGCCCCACGCCCCCTCCGGCCGGCCGTCGTCGATCGCCGAGCTCAAGGCCGTCGCGCAGCCCCCCGAGGTGCGCGGCCGCCGTAACGCCGAGCACTGGACCGCATCGCTGTACCTGCGCCGCCTCTCGCCGTACCTCACCTGGATGCTGCTGAAGACGTCGATCTCGGCGAACGGCGTCACCGGCCTGATGATCCTCACCGGCTGGGCCACGGCCGCGGCGCTGCTCATCCCGGGCATCGGCGGAGCCGCCCTCGCCCTCGTGCTCGGCCAGCTGCAGATGCTGATCGACTGCTGCGACGGGGAGGTGGCCCGATGGCGCCGCACCTCGTCGCCGGCCGGGGTCTTCCTCGACAAGGTGGGGCACTACACGACCGAGTCGCTCATCCCCATCGCCCTGGGCCTGCGGGCGGCGGGCCTCCCGTTCGACGCGCCGGAGGACTTTCTCTGGACCACGCTCGGCCTCCTGCTCGCTCTCGTGATCGTGTTGAACAAGGCGCTGAACGACATGGTGCACGTGGCGCGTGCCAACGCCGGGCTCGACAAGCTGGCCGACAAGAAGGGCGAGTCCGAGCCCTCGCAGGCGCTCGTGGCCCGGCTCCGGCGGGCGGCGCGATTCGTGCCGTTCCACCGCCTCTACCATTCGGTCGAGCTCACCATGCTGGTGTTCGCGTTCGCCGTCGTGGGCCTGTTCATCGGTGGCGTGCTGGCCGACCGCATCCTGCTGGTGGCCCTGGTGCCGCTGTCGCTGCTCGCCCTGGTGGGGCACTTCGTGGCCATCATGGCGTCGAAGCGGGTGCGGTCCTGAGTTCCGCCGGGGCACCAACGGGCGCCACGATGCCGGCCGCCACGACGCCGGCCGTCGGTGTGGTGCTGCTCACGCAGGGCACCCGCCCGGCCGAGCTGCGCCGGGCCGCCGAGTCGCTGCTGGCTCAGCAGGGAGTGGCGCTCGACATCGTCTGCGTGGGCAACGGCTGGCGGCCGGTGCAGCTCCCGGATGCGGTGCGCACGCTGGCTCTGCCCGAGAACGTCGGCATCCCCGCCGGTCGCAACGCGGGGGCCGCGGTCGTGGGCGGGGAGTGGATCTTCTTCCTCGACGACGACGCGAGCCTGCCGTCGCCGCGGTTCCTGGCCGAGGCGATCGCGCGCATCCGGAGTGACCCCTCGATCGGGCTGCTGCAGCCGCGCGTGGTCGACCCCGACGGGCGCGAGAACCCGCGGCGCTGGGTGCCCCGCATCCGCAAGGGCTCGCCCGAGCAGTCGGGGCCGGTGTTCTCGGTGTGGGAGGGCGCGACCCTGCTGCCGCGGCCGGTCTTCGACCGCACCGGCGGCTGGGCGGCGCCGTTCTTCTACGCCCACGAGGGCATCGAGCTGGCCTGGCGGGTGTGGGATCAGGGGCTGCGCACCTGGTACGACGGGCAGCTCGTCGCGCACCACCCGGCCATCGAGCCCACCCGGCACGCGTACTACTACCGCCTCAACGCGCGCAACCGCGTGTGGCTGGCGAAGCGCAACCTGCCCGCCGTGCTCGTGCCGCTGTACGTGGGCAGCTGGACGGGCATCCAGCTGCTGCGCTGGGCTCGCCGGCCGGCAGCCCTGCGTGCCTGGTTCGCCGGGTGGGTGGAGGGCTGGCGAACGGATGCGGGCGAGCGTCGCCCGCTCTCGTGGCGCACCGTGTGGCGGATGACCCGGGCCGGGCGTCCGCCCCTCGTCTGACCCCGGGCCCGGCGGGCAAGGTCACGATTCGAGAAAGAACGGCTCAGGCGAGGGCGATCCGGCGGGGGGCGCCGGAGGGCCTCGTTAGCCTTGACGAGTGGGAGTGCTGAACGACGCAAGACTCGGATTCGCGGCTGTGCGAGATCTCGTGCGGGCGCGCTCCGTGCGGCGCCGGCTCGCCGTTCAGTTGGCCGCCCGGCCGCCGCTGCCCACCCGCCGCTTCGAGATCGGCGTGTACTTCGCCGACTCGGCCGTGAACCTGTACCAGATCAGGCAGTGGTACGCACCGCTCGCCGAGCTGAGCGCGACGCATCCCGTGGTCATCCTGAGCCGCAATCCGGCCGGAACGAGCGCGCTGCTGGAGGAGTCGCCGGTTCCGGTCGCCTACGTGCGCAAGGTGAGCGACCTCGAAGACTTCTTGGGCGAGCACGATCTCAAGATCGTGCTCTACGTGAACCAGAACGCTCGCAACTTCCAGATGATGCGCTACGGCCGCCGGTGGCACGTGTTCATCAATCACGGTGAGAGCGACAAGATGTACATGGTCACGAACCAGTTCAAGGCCTACGACTACAGCCTCGTGGCCGGTGATGCAGCGATCGCCCGACTGCAACGCGTGCTGTGGGACTTCGATTTCGACAAGCGCGCCATCCCGATCGGGCGCCCCCAGGCCGACCACTACTCGGGCCGCACCCCGTTCGAGTCCGACGGGCGCACCGTGGTGCTCTACGCCCCCACCTGGGAGGGTGACCGGGCTGCGGCCGCCTACGGCTCGATCGCCACGCACGGCGTGAGCCTCGTGCGCGACGTGCTGGCCTCACCGGCGCACCGGCTGATCTACCGGCCGCATCCGCGCAGCGGTGTGCTCGACCCGGCCTACGCGGCGGCCAACCGCAGCATCATCCAGGCGATCGCGGCGGCGAACCGTGCCGACCCCTCGGCGCAGCACGTGCACGACACCGGCGCCGAGCTCGGCTGGCAGCTCGCGGCGGCCGACGTGGCGGTGGTCGACGTGTCGGCGATGGTGTACGACCGGCTCGCCACGGGTAAACCGTTGCTGATCACCCGCCCGGTGTCGGCCGAGGCGCAGATCGACACGGGCGGCTACCTCTCCGACTGCGAGTGGCTCACGGCCGACGAGGCGCCGCGGGTTCTGACCCGCATCGAGGAGGTGTCGCACGACTCCGCGGCCAGGCTGCGGCTGGGGCGGTGGGTGCAGCACTACTTCGGCGACACCCGGCCGGGTGCGGCCACGACGAGGTTCCACGCGGCCGTCGAGCACCTGTTGGGGGAGTGGAACCGGAACGCGGCGCTGCACGCGCGCGACGAGCAGGTGGCGCTGCACACGGGGCCGGCCGAGGACGACTAGAAGGCCGGCGGTGGCCGGTAGCTCACTGGCCGTGGTAGCTCAGTGGCCGTGGTGGCTCAGTGGCCGTGGTAGCTCAGCGCCCGCGGAAACTCAGTGGCTCGAGCGCACGACGAAGTACTTCGCCACCACCACGGTGACGCCCGCGATGAGCAGGAACACGGCGGCCGTGACGAGCATCGGCGTGAAGTCGTAACCCGTCTGGGCGAGCACCGGCGGGGCGTCGCTCTCGTGTTCGACCTGGCCGAGGGCAGCTGCGGAACCGATGCCGAGGAAGGCGATGGTGGCGAGCACGACAGCGGTGATGCGGTACTTCATGTTCAGCCCCCTTCCCTTGTGTTCCCTCGCGGCCCGATACGTCTTCGCCGGGCTTGTACACCAGGCTTCTACACCCGACGATTTCGGCTTATATACCCTGAATCGCCTCCAACGCTACCACTGCCAGGCCAGACACAGGGATTCAGATGCGGATGTCGGGAATTCCGGTGTCGTCCGCGGAGGCGCCGCCGCGCGGGCCCGGAGCCTCGATGCGCGCCTGCCGACGGCCGGGCAGCAGACGGCGCCCGCCCGTTTTCGCGCTCTTCCGGGTGCCGGGCGCATCCGGGTCGTCTCGCGTGGATCGGCGGGGCTCGACGGCTTTGGGTTCCTTCGGCGCCTTCATCACGATGGCCAGCGATTCCGGGAACGTCGCCGGCGGAGCCCCGAAGGCGGTGCGGGCCGACTGGATGACGGTGCGGCCGAGCATGAGGTTGCCCACGCCGCCGATGGCCGCCCCGACCCCGAACGGAATGGCCCGGCCCACCGCGTTGGTGCCCTGCCCGATGGCGAAGCGCTTCAGGAACGTCTTCTTCAGCTGGTCGGCCACCGGCCCCACGACGAACTGCGGGAGGCCGGAGGTCACCACCTGGCCCCAGTAGGCGTTTCGGCCCACCCCGCCGGTGGCCTGGCCGGCGATCTGGCGCAGCAGGTCGGTGCCGGCCTTGCCCATCATCATGGTCATCACGAGGGCACGAGCGCGATCGGGGTCGTCGGTGGCGATGCCGTGCACCTCGGTGACCGACTGGGCGAAGAGGGCCGTGGTCTCGAGGAAGCCCGCGGTCTCCACGGCGCTCAGTCCGAGTGACACGGCGGTGCCGACGAAGGGGAACATGGCGCTCGCACCCACGGCGGCGCCTCCGCTCGTGACGGCGCCCACGTAGCGGCGCTCGAGGATGGCGAGCAGCTGCTCGGGCGAGGCCTGGGGGTGCTGACGACGGATGCTGCGGAGGTGGGCGAGCACGACCGGCCGGTGGACACTCAGCAGACGGTCGATGTTGCGCTCGAGACGTGTGGGCATGGTTCTACTCTGGCGCGTCCGGCTGGGATGCGGGCGAGTACGCGGCGAGTTCGGCTCAGAAGCTCGCACAACGGCCCGCTCGTGCCGGAGAATGCACCTCGTGCGCCGATCTCATGCCCCCAAGAAGGTCCAGCAGTTCTCCGTGGTCGATGCGCTGGTCGCCGGTCTCTTCGACGGGGAGTTCCCGGTGTCGGAGGTGGTGCACGCCGGCGACTTCGGCCTCGGCTGCGGCGATCACATGGACGGCGAGCTGGTGCTGCTGGACGGTGTGTGCCGCCTGTTCCACGGTGACGGCTCGGTGACGGTCCTGGAGCCCGACGAGACGCTGGCCTTCGCACAGGTGGTGCCGTTCGCGCCCGAGCTGTCGGAGCCGCTCGAGGCGGTGGCCGGACTCGCCGAGCTGGTGGCGGAGGTGCGGGCCAGGGTGGCGAGTGAGAACCTGTTCCACGCCGTGCGGTTCCGGGGCCGCTTCGACAGCATCACCCTGCGGGAGGCCGTGCGGCAGACCAAGCCCTACCGGCCGCTGGCCGAGGCCGTGCACACCCAGCGCGAGACCACGGCGACGGATGCGCGGGGCACGATCGTGGGGTTCGTCACGCCGCCGTTCTTCCAGGGCATCGGGGTGGCGGGGCCGCACCTGCACTTCGTCGACGACGAGGGGCGGGTGGGCGGCCACGTGCTGGGGCTCGAGGGAGCCACGGGGGAACTGTCGCTGGAGACGTACTTCGGGGTGAGCATCCTGCTGCCGCATTCGGAGGAGTATCTCTCGGCCGACCTGGGCGCCGGACTCGACGCCGCGGGCGTCGATCGGGCGATCCGGCACGCGGAGTCGGACAGCCAGCACTGAGGCTCCGGGCGCGGGGAGCAGGCCGGTCGCCGGTAACCTGGCGCGATGGAGAACGAGCCCGCCTACGAGGTGCAGATCGTGCATCTGCTCGCCTCACCGATGCATCGCTACGAGGGGCGCCCGAGCGACGGCCCGGTGCCGGCGCCGGCCGAGCCCGAATCGCGGGAGTGGATCGAGCTGCGGGCCGGACTCGGTGTGGTGGGCGACCGCTTCTTCGGCCGGGTCGCCCACCGCACCTCGGCCGTGACGGTGATGGCGGCCGAGTCGCTCGACCACGTGCAGGAGGTGCTCGGCGAGGCCGAACCGTTCCCGCTCGCGGCTCCCCGGCGCAACATCCTGCTGCGGGGCGTCGACGTCGACGCGCTCACGGGCCAGGAGTTCACCCTCGACTCCGGCGACGGGCCGGTGCAGTTCCTCGGCCACCGGGCCGCGAGCCCCTGCGGCTGGATGAACGTGGTGCTGGCCGAGGGCGCGCACAAGGCGCTGCGCGGCCGCGGCGGGGTGCGCGCCGAGCCGCTGACGGGCGGCGTGCTGCGGCTCGGGCCGGCCGTGCTGCGTACCCGCGCATCCGTCGGCTGGCAGCCCACGCTCGTGTGATCGGCCCCACGGGGCCGGTGCGGGTTCTGCCGGGTGGTGGCAGCGTGGAAGCAATTCGTCGACCCCGCCGACCCCGCTGAACAGGAGACACGACATGGTGCGCTTCGGCTACACGCTGATGACCGAGCAGAGCGGCCCGAAAGACCTCGTGCGATATGCGGTCGCCGCCGAAGAGGTGGGCTTCGACTTCGAGGTCTCCAGCGATCACTACTCGCCCTGGCTCACCGAGCAGGGACACGCCCCGTACGCCTGGACGGTGCTGGGCGCCGTGGCCCAGGCCACCTCCCGGGTGGAACTGGCCACCTACGTCACCTGCCCCACCATCCGGTACCACCCCGCCGTGGTGGCACAGAAGGCGGCGACGCTGCAGCTGCTCTCCGACGACCGCTTCATCCTCGGGCTCGGTTCGGGCGAGAACCTGAACGAGCACGTGGTGGGCGAGGGATGGCCGGCGGTGTCGGTGAGGCAGGACATGCTCGAGGAGGCGATCCACATCATCCGGGAACTGCACACCGGTGAACTGACCACGTGGGAGGGAGACTACTTCCGGGTCGACTCGGCCCGCATCTGGGATGTGCCGGAAGGCGGCGTGCCGCTCGCCCTGGCCGTCTCGGGGGAGAAGTCGATCGCCCGGTTCGCCCCGCTCGGCGACCACCTGGTGGCGACCGACCCGGATGCCTCGCTCGTGCAGGGCTGGACCGAGGCGGCCGGCAAGCCGTCGCGCTCGATCGGGCAGATCCCGATCTGCTGGGGTCGCGACAAGCAGGCGGCCATCGAGAAGGCGCACGAGCAGTTCCGCTGGTTCGGCGGCGGCTGGTCGGTGAACGCCGATCTGCCCACCCCGGCCGGCTTCGCCGGGGCCAGCCAGTTCGTGCGTCCCGACGACGTGGCCGGGTCGATCCCCTGCGGCCCCGACCTCGACGAGATCGCCGAGAGCTTCCGGGCCTTCATCGACGCCGGCTTCACCGACGTCGCGCTCGTGCAGGTGGGCGACGAGGGGCAGGACGAGTTCCTGGCCGAGGCCGCCGGGCCGCTGCTGGAGAAGCTCCGCGCCCTCTGACTCCGACGAGGCCGCCGCTGGGAGTGGAAGTCCCAAGCGGTTCGGCGCTAGTTTCGGGGCGTGCAGAACCTCGATGACCCGCGGCCGGTCGCCGGTGCGACTCTGCGCCGGAGAGCGGTGGTCGTCGCGGTGGCGGTGGGCGTGGCGGCGGCGCTCGCCGGGTGCGGGTTGCTCGAGCAACCGGAACCGGCACCGACGGTCACGGTGACCATGACCACCACCCCGACCCCGACCCCGCCGCCCACCCCCACGCCGCCCACCCCCACGGCCGAGGCCGAGCCGGCTCCCGAGCCCGCCCCGCCGCCGCCCCTGCCTCCCACCGCTCCCAACGAGATGGGTGGCGAGACCGACGGCGGCAACACCCCGAACACCCCGGTGGTCTCCGACTCGGGTGCGCAGGAGTTCGCCGTCGGACCGGCCACCCAGGTGAACGGCTACGAGTACAGCTACGTGGTGCAGAAGGGCGACCAGGTGCTCGCCATCGCCTCGCGCTTCCAGCTGCAGACCGAAGACGTGGTGCGCGTGAACTTCCCGTGCTCCGACCCGCTGGAGCTGCAGCCCGGCGACGTGCTCGACATCCGCTGGCCGCTGCCCACGGAGCAGGTGGGCGCCGGCTGCTGACCCTGGTACCTCAGTGGGCGGCGAGGTAGGCGTTCAGGCGGGCGGTGAGGTCGTGGTCGATCCGCTTCGGCTCGCCGTCGAGGGAGACCACGGGCACGGCGCGGCGGATGCTCGACACCAGCCAGAGCGAGTCGGCCCGGTGCAGCTCGCTCGTGCGCAGCCGCACCGAGTCGGTCTCGAAACCGAGTTCGTTCAGGAACGCGAACGCCCGGCGCTGGGTGGTGCCGGGCAGGATGCCGAGGTCGGCGCTCGGCGTGGAGAAGCGGTCGCCCTCGCGCAGCAGCACGCTCGCGGTGGGCGCCTCGAGCACGAAGCCGTCGGAGCTGGTGAACACCACGTCGTCGGCACCCCGGCGCGCGGCCTCGCGCAGCGCAGCCGTGTTGACGGCGTACGAGAGCGTCTTCGCGCCCTGCAGCAGCCACGGCGAGGTGGCTGCCACGTCGTGCCGGTAGCCGCGGTCCAGCGTCACCACCCGCACACCCTCGGAGCGCTCGCGGGTGAAGTCGCGGCCGGGCCGCGCCACGATCCAGCCCGTGGGGGAGTCCTCACCCTCGATGCCGCGGGTGAGCACGAGCTTCACCGCCAGCACGTCGACGAGCGGAAGCGCGGCCACGGCCGCGGCGAACGCCGCCTGCCACACCGACCGGTCGGGCGCCGGCAGGTCGAGCAGGCGGGCCGACTCCGCGAAGCGATCCAGGTGCGCGTCGATGGCGGGAGCCGATCCGGCCGCCACCATCACCGTCTCGAACACGCCGTCGCCCCGGGTGGCCCCGAGGTCGAGCACGCTCAGGTGCGGCAGCCGGGCGTCGGCTTGCACGAAGGCGGGGGTGGGGGCATCCGTTCTCGGCTCGGACTCGTGCGAGACGGGTTGGTTGACCAGAATGAGAACAGGGACGGACACGCCTTCAGTGTGCTCCGCATCCCCCACCGCGGAAGCGGAACTCGCCGTGAAGGGGTAGACCGGACCAATGGCCCGAACCAGTCAGACAGAGATCGAACGCAAGTACGCCGTGGAGGGGGAGCGGTCGCTGCCCGACCTCGCCGGCGTGGGAGCGGCCTCGGGGGTGAGGGTGGAGAGCGTCGTGACGCTGGAGCCCTACACGCTCGAGGCGGTGTACTTCGACACGGCGGAGCTGGCCCTGGCTCGGCGGCGCATCGCGCTCCGGCGCCGGGAAGGCGGCCACGACGCGGGGTGGCACGTGAAGCTGCCGGCCGTCGAGGGGCGCACCGAGCTGCAGTGGCCGCTCGATCACGCGGCCGATGCGGATGGGTCAGCGGGCCCGGCCGCCGACGGTGTCGCCGGGAGTGCGCCGCACGAGGTGCCCCACGACGTCGTCGAGGCGGTTCGCGTGCACGTTCGCGGGCGTTCACTCACCCCGCTCGCGCAGGTGCTGACCACCCGCCGGGTGACCGAGCTGCGCGACGGCGACGGGCGCCTCGTGGCCGAGATCGCCGACGACGCGGTGCGGGCGACGGATGCGCGCGAGGGCACCACCCGGCTGTGGCACGAGTGGGAGGCCGAGCTGGGCGAGGCCGCTCCCGACACCGCCGAGGGGCGCGCAGCCCTGCTCGACGCCATCGAGGCACGGCTGCTGGAGGCCGGCGCGACCGTCTCGCCGAGCGTCTCGAAGCTGGCGCAGGCGCTGGGGCGCACCGGGCTGGGAGCCGAGGTGCCGTCTTCCGGCGACGGCGCCTCCACGGGTGCGGGACGCGTCGACGTGACGGCTGCCGATCCGCCCGCCACCGCCGCGGTGCGACAGGGTCTCGCCGAGCTCGTGGAGCGGTTGATCGTGCTCGACCCGGCCGTGCGCGACGACGAGGCCGACGCGTTGCACCGGTTCCGCACCACGATGCGTCGCATCCGTTCGGCTCTGTCGATCCATCGCGCCCTGTTCGAGGCCACCGCCGTCGACGGGCTGCGGGATTCGCTCTCGCGGTTCGGGGCGGTGCTCGGCGAGGTGCGCGATCTCGAGGTGCGGGCGGCCTGGGCGGCCCACGCCCTCGACGATCTCGCCGCCGAACGCGGTGTCGACGACCCGGATGCGGAGCGTCGCCTCGTTGAGGACACCCGGGCCGAGCACGCCGAGGCGCACGGGCGTCTGCTCCGCGCGATGGGCCAGCCGGTCTACTTCGGTCTGCTCGACTCGCTGGAGGAACTCACCGGCGCGGGCGCCTGGGCCGACCCCACCGCCTCGGAGGCCGCTCTGTCGCCGAAGAAGGAGGCGAAGCGAGCGCTGCGGAAAGCCGGCCGTCGGGCGCTGGCCCGGTCGGTTCCGGCCGACGATCTCGTCGACGCCGGGAGCGCCGACCTCGCGGAGGCTGCCGGATCGGCCGGTGCGCTGCACGATTCGCGCAAGGCGGCACGACGGCTGCGGCACGCGGCGGAGTTCTCGTCGACGGGCGCGGGGGCCGTGCTCGGTTCGTCGGCCCGCACGCTGAGCGAGCATGCCGAAGAGCTGCAGGATGCACTCGGACTCCATCGCGACGCGTCCTTGTTCGCCGAGTTCGTGCTGCTCACCTCGCGGCGGGCCGACGCGGCCGGTGAGAGCTCGTTCACGTACGGCGTGCTCTACCAGCGGTCGCTGGATCAGGCCCGGCAGGCGCTCGAGGTGGCCGAGGCGGCACGGCGGGCGCTGAAACGGACGCTGTGAGGGGCCGTCCGACTCCTGGGCGAGGGATCGGCGGGTGGCTCCAGCGAGGGCAGACAGCTGTCGAGGTCGTGTCATCGGAGAGCGCTCTCCGGCGCTAGGATTTCTGAGCCATGACCTCGCGCCGACTCGACATCCAGGGCCTGCGCGCACTCGCTGTGATCGCCGTCATCCTCGACCACGTCATCGGATGGCCACTCGGCGGTTTCGCGGGCGTCGACGTGTTCTTCGTGATCTCCGGGTTCCTCATCACGGGCCTGCTCATCCGCGACACCGGTCGTTCTGCCGACGGCCGGCCCTCGATGCGCCGGTTCTACGCGATGCGGATGCGGCGCATCGCGCCGGCCGCGGTGACGGTGCTCGTCGTCACCTGCGCCACCGCGTGGCTGCTGTTCAACCAGCCACGGTTCTGGTCGACGGTGTGGGATGCGGTGTCGGCGTTCTTCTTCGTGTCGAACTGGCGGTTCGCCGTCGAGGGCACCGACTACTTCCAGGCCCAGGACGCGGTCTCACCCCTGCAGCACTTCTGGTCGCTGTCGGTGGAGGAGCAGTTCTACCTGGTCTGGCCGCTGCTCGTGGTGCTGTTGCTGGGCGTCGTGGGCCGTCGGGCATCGCCGATGCGTCGCCGGGTCCTCCTCGGTGTGGCGCTGGGCATGCTGGGGGCCGCCTCGTTCGGGTTCGCGCTGTGGCAGAGCGCCGAGACTCCCGCGGTGGCTTATTTCTCCACCCTCACCCGGGTGTGGGAGCTGGCCTTCGGCGGGCTCCTGGCGGTGGCGGCGCCCCTCGTGATGCGCCTGCCCGTCGCGGTGCGGTTCGTGCTCGGCTGGGCGGGGCTCGCGGGCATCGTGGCCTCGCTGCTGCTGGTCGACTCGTCGTTCGCGTTCCCCGGCCCCTGGGCGGCGCCCGCCGTGCTCGCGACAGGGGCGGTGATCGCGGCCGGTGTCGGCGGGCGGCAGCCCTGGCTGTTCCCGCTGACCAACCCGGTGGCGGGCTTCGTCGGCGACCTGTCGTACTCGCTGTACCTCTGGCATTTCCCGGTGCTGGTGTTCACCCTGCTGCTGCTGCCGGAACAGACGCCTGCGGTCACCGCCGTCATCCTCGGCACCACCCTCGCGGTGGCGCTGGTGTCGTACTTCCTGATCGAGCAGCCGCTGCACCGCTCGCCCTGGCTGCGCGGGCGCGAGTTGCTCGCGCCGCCGGAAGCCGGGCGTGAGACTGGGCGTGAACGTGAACGTGAACGTGAAGGTGAGGCTGAGGTTGAACCCCAGCCCCAGCCCCGGCCCCGGCCTGAGCCCGAGCCGGTGCCGAGTCCCATGGGCGAGGGGAGCCGGGGCGCACGCCCGGTGGCTGTTCCCTCGGGGGTGCGGGCGCCGGCGGCGATCTCCGACCGCACGCGCGCCAAGGCACTCGCCGCCGAGGCGGCCCGCGCGAAAGCGCGCGCCGAGGCCGCGGCGTCGAGTGCTCCCGGCGCTCGGGCGGAGGCCGCGACCGGCGGGACGCGCTTCGGTGCGGGGGTGCGGCCGGGCGCCTCGGCGGGTGAGGGGAGGAACGCCGCGAGTGCGTCGCCGGTCGAGACGCTGGGCGACGCCCGTCGGCGGGCCTGGGCCGAGTGGCGGGAACGCTTCAGCGCGCAGTTCCTGCTGGCAGGGCTCGGGCTGGTGGCGATCGTCGTGGTGGTCGCGGTGACGGTTCAGCTCTCGGTCAAGGGCGACGGGCCGCTGGCCATCGAGGTGCCCCAGGGGGTTCCGGCGGCGGGACTCGGCGGGGACTCAGGCCCGGAGACCGACGACGGACAACCCACGGCGAACCCCGAAGACGCCATTCAGGCCGACCTCTGGGCGGCCGCGTCGGCCGCCGAGTGGCCCTCGAACCTCTCGCCCTCGATGGATGCCGCCATCTCGGAGACCTCGAGCCGCAACCCGGCCAAGGGCTGCTTCGAGGTGGGCGGCACGCCCGACTTCGGGCGCTGCACCTGGGGTGACGGCAACGCCCCGAACCATCTCTACCTCGTGGGCGACTCCACGGCGCTCGCCTACGCGCCGGCCTTCAAGGAGATCGCCGAGCAGAGCCACGGCCAGTGGAAGGTGACGGCGGTCGGGCTCTACGGCTGCCGATTCACCGACGTGCTGGTGCAGAACGACGGCTCCGGTGTGATGGACGCCTGCCCACAGCGCAAGGCCGACGTCGCCGCACAGATCGCGAGCGACTCTCCGCAGCTGGTGGTCGTCTCCAACGCCTACGCCCTCGGCAACGGAGCCGACCGCAAACCGCTCACGGTGAACGACCTGGTCGCGTCCACGATGGCGCAGGCCTCGCACTACGACGCCGCCGGCCGCATCGTGTACCTGGCTCCGCCGCCTCTCGGTGCCGATCTCGGCACCTGCTACTCGCCGGTGAAGAGCCCGCAGGACTGCAACGTGGGCATCGACCAGACCTGGAACGACTTCCAGAAGTCGTTCCAGGCGGCGGTCGCCGGCTCGGGCACGGGCGACCACGTGGTGAGCTCGCTCGGCTTCACCTGCGTTCAGGGCTACTGCCCGGCTTTCGCCGGCACCGTTCCCACGCGCTACGACGAGGTGCACATGACCCCCGAGTACGCGGTGCGCGTGGCCTCGTCGATCCGCTGGGAGCTGGCCGCCCAGGGCCTGATGTAACCCGCGACGGCGGCCTGTTCCCAGGGTCGGGCCGCGGCCCTGCCCTACGCTGTCGTGTTGTGACGAGCGACCTCCTGGCCCCGACCACGCGTCGTCCGCGGCCGCGGTATGCGCTGCGCGGCCTCGTGGTGGGAGCCGTGCTGGCCGCCGCACTGCTGGTGCTGCGGCTGGTGTCGGCCTCGTGGAGCGCGGATGCGGTGCCCGACCGCATCCGGGATTTCGTGACGCTCTCGGTGAGCGTGGTGATCGAGTCGCTGCCATTCGTGTTCCTGGGCATCCTGATCTCGGTGGTGGTGCGGTTCTGGGTTCCCGACCGGGTGATCCACCGCATCATGCCGCGGAACCCGGCCCTGCGCCGCGTGACCATCTCGCTCGTGGGCGTGCTGCTGCCCGTGTGCGAGTGCGGCAACGTGCCGCTGGCGCGCGGGTTCATGATGAAGGGCTTCAGCGTTCCGGAGGCGATGACCTTCCTGCTCGCCGCGCCCATCCTCAACCCCGTCACCATCGTCACCACGTACCAGGCCTTCGGCTGGAACGACGGCATCCTGATCGGCCGGATCGCCGGCGGTTTCGTGATCGCGAACCTCGTGGGCTGGCTGTTCAGCCGGCATCCCCAGCCGGAGCTGCTGCTGACACCCGCCTTCGAGGAGGCGTGCCGCATCGGCGACGAGCAGCCAGGGCACGAGCACGGCCGGGCCGGACAGGTGGCCCGGTTCCGCCGGGCCGTGGTGGCCTTCACCGAGGAGACCTCGACCATGCTGCCGGCCCTCATCGTGGGTTCGGCCATCGCGGGCGCCATCCAGGTGGGGCTCTCGCGCGACGTGCTCACCGCGCTCGGCAGCAACCCGATCTGGTCGGTGCTCGCGCTGATGGTGCTGGCGTTCGTGATCGCCATCTGCTCGAACGTCGACGCGTTCTTCATCCTGGCCTTCGGGTCGACCTTCCTGCCCGGCGGCGTGGTGGCGTTCCTCGTGTTCGGCGCCATGGTCGACGTGAAGATGATCACGCTGCTGCGCACCACCTTCACCACCGGCGCGCTGGTGCGGCTCGTCGCCGTGGTCGCCCTGGCCTCCCTCGCCCTCGGATTCGGAGTGAACCTTCTTGCGTGATCGACTTCTCACCCGCTGGCGCGGCATCCTGCTCAGCCTGATCGGGATCGTGGCCATCGTGTGGCTCGCGGCCACCGGTCAGCTGGGCCTCTACATCCACCCGCGGTACTACGAGTTCACGGTGATCATGGCCGTGATCGCCGGGGTGATGGTGCTCGCGGCCTTCGCCATCGTGCCGACGTCGACCGACGCCGATCACGACCACGCCCACGAACCCGAGCACGACGGCGAACCGCACGCGCACGCCGCGCCCCTGTCGACTGCTGCTCCGGATGCGCCGCGGCGACGCCGCGACCTCCTCTGGGCCGGCGCCGCCGCGCTCGTCGTGGTGGGCACCACCGTCGCCCTGCTCGTGGTGCCGCCCGCCACCCTCACCACCGCCACCGTCGACCAGCGCGACCTCAACGCCTCGGCCGCCGTCACCGACACGGGCGCCACCGAGAACCTCGTGGGCAGCGACACGGCGTCGTTCACCATCAAGGACTGGGCCTCGCTGCTGCGTCAGGGCGCCGGCCAGGACTACTTCGCGGGCAAGACGGCGACTCTCACGGGCTTCGTCACTCCCGACCCAGACGCTCCCGACGACGTGTTCTACGTGGCCCGGTTCGTGGTGACCTGCTGTGCCGTCGACGCCCAGCCCGTGGGCGTGCCGGTGTACCTGCCGGGCTGGCAGAGCACCTACGCCGTCGACTCCTGGGTGACCGCCAGCGGCGGTTTCGCACCGAACCCCAGCACCACGAGCAAACAGGCCATCGTGTTCGAGCCGGCCTCGATCGAGGCCGTGGCGCAGCCGTCAGAGCCGTACGTGTACTGATGCCGCGCGAGTCCCAGAACGAGAACCTGAGGCCGGCCACCACCCGGCGTGGGCGCATCCGGATGCGGCGCTTCGACCGAGCGGTGATCGCCACCCTCGCCGTGCTCGCCCTCGCGGCGGCCGGCCTCGGCACCGCGGCGGTGCTGCGAGGCCCGAAGCTCGACGCCGGCTCGGTGAACCTCGCGGCCACCATCACCCGCCCCGAACAGCGGCTGGTGCTGCACGCCGATCAGGCGCTCGAGCCCGTCGACACGGCGCAGGTGAGTGTGACACCGGAGGCTCCTTTCACGGTCGAGAGTTCGGGTGCCGACGTGACGGTCACCTTCGGAGGAATTCTCGACTACGCCACCGACTACGAGGTTCGGGTGGGCGGGGTGCAGGGGTCGTCGACCGGTCTGAGCGGCTCGCTTGACTACCGGTTCACCACGCCCGACGTCGACGTATACAGCCTGCTGCGCCGCGGGGGAGCGGCAGCCGGTTCCGACAAGCCCACCGACCAGATCCTCCGCTCCGGGCTGTCGACGGCCGCCGGGTCGAGCAGCGAGGTGGTGTTCGAGGCGCCCCGCATCCAGCAGTACGCCGTGGCCGGCGACGCCTTCGCGGTGGTGCTGCTGGACGATCAGGGTGCGAGCACGCTCGCCGTGTCGCAGGCGGGCGCGACGCCGGCGACGGTGTTCACCCCGCCCGGTGGGCGCATCCAGAACCTGCACGCCTCGACCACGGCGGGGTTGTTCGGCTACACGGTGAACGGCGGCACGGATTCGACCGGTCGGACGTACCAGAACACCCTGTTCACGTTCGACCCCCTCGACGCCAGCGGCAAGGCGAAGGAGGTGACCGGGTTCGACGGGGCGCCGCTCAGGGTGGTGGACTGGCAGTTCGTGCCCGGCAGCTCGGCGCTCGTGGCTCAGAGCACCGACCAGCAGTTGTACCTGATCGACCCGCTCGGTTCGGCCGGGCCCACCCCGCTCGGGCGGCACGTCGAGATGCGCGACTTCCTCGCCGGGGGGCTCAAGCTCGTGGTGGCCGACCCGGCGGGCACCTCCACCATCGACCTGGGCACCGGCGCCGTGGAGCCGCTGACCCAGCCCGTGCCCGAGGTCGACCCGGCGCTGTACCCGTCGGCGGTGGCGACGCTCGCGAACGGGGCCACCGTGCGGCAGTACGACGAGGTCGACTACTCCTCGGGGTCGGCCGCGCAGAGCTCGGTCATCCTCTACGCCGACGGTTCCGCCACGCGCGAGCTGTACCGGCCGGCGGCTGCCGGGTCGCGCATCCGGGGCTTCTGCGTGTCGCCGAACGGGCAGTACCTGGCGGTGGAGACCATCGGCGCGTCGGCCGTGGGCGACGGGTACGCCCTGCCGGGGTACTCCGACATGACCACCTACTTCGTGCGCGTGGTCGACGGGGCGGTCACGCGGGGCGTGCCGGGGTTCCAGCCCGACTGGTGCGAGTAGGGGCGACGGATGCGGCTTCGCCGGCGGCTCTCGCGCACCGGCAGGCAGGCCTCGGGTGGCGGCCGGTCACCAGCCCGCGCGGCTGCGGCGGTCTTTGAGGGCGCGTCGACGTTCGCGCCAGGGCAGGGCGGCGATGCGGGCGTCGTCGAGCTCCCGGGCCTCGCGGGCGGCGCGCACCCGGGCCTCGCGGCGGTTGCGCCAGGCGGCCACCTCGGCGTCGACGTCGCGGGTGCCGGTGACCACCGGCGGCCCGCCCTGCAGCTGGCGGCGGGCCTCCACCACCCGGCGGTTGAAGTCGTTCAGCAGGTCTCGCACGGCCTGCTCGGAATGCTCGGCGTCGATGCGGTCGCCGAGCTCGGCGTCCTCGGTGCGCAGCGTGAGCGCGGGTGGGCCCAGCCCGGTGAGCCGTTCGCGTTCGATCTTCTGGCGGATCCACCAGTCGGGGTGGTAGCTCCGCCCCAAGCCCGTCAGGGGTCTGCCGGCGCCCGGCAGATCGTCGAAGTCGCCGCGCAGCATGGCCTGCTGGATCTGGATCTCGACGAAGTGGGCCCGCTGCTGCATCGTGGGGCGGCCGGCGTCGGCGGCATCCGTGTCGTCGACGCCGCTCTCGTTGCCGGTGCCGCCGGCCCGGTAGCGGGCGGCCTTCAGTCGCGGGTCGGCGACCCGCTCGGCGGCTGGCTGGTTCTCGTCGTTCACGGTTGGTTCCAGCGTAGGCCGCCGAGCCGTCGCAATCCGCCCTTTCACGCGGGCGGAAGGGCGGATTGCGACGGCTCGACGGTCGACGCCGGGTGGGCGGACGGTCAGCGGCCCGCGAGGGCGGCGGCAGCGCTGAGCCAGCGGCGGTGCTGATCCCAGGGGTCGGGGGCGCCGCCCCGGAGCACGTCGATGTGGGCCAACAGCTCCGGATGCTCGAAGAACCACTCCCGCCCGGCCCGCTGCTCGGCGAACTCGGCGTGCCGTTGCTGTTCGAGCCGGCGGTCGCCGCGCTCGAACGCGAGCAGCTCCTCGTAATGCAGCTGCGCGAGTCTGGACCGCGGGTTGGCCGAGGTACCGATCTTGATGCGGCCCCGCGACCGGATGTAGTAGACCACGTCGACGCGCACGGGCCGCGCATCCGGGTCGGGGTGCTCGCCGTGCCGCCACTCGCACGCGGCGCACAGCCACCCCGACGGGTACCGCACGCCCAGCCGCGACCCGCAGGCGAGGCAGGGTGAGGGCAGCACGTCCGTGACCCCCACGCGCCCCGCCGTCCACTCCGCGGCGAGCAGCAGATGCTCTTCGCACAACCCCAACCCCGCGGCCGCATCGGCGGGCTTCGCGCACCGTTGCCCGCCGCCGGCGCTGTCAGGCGGTCGGTGGGCGGCATCCGTGTGCGAGGCCGTCGGCTCGGGTGCGAGGGCTCCGCAGCGGATGCCCGTTCCGGGGAACTCCCCGGGTTCCGTCGCGCGGGTCTCCGCGCGTGCGGGCGCCGGGTGTTCGGCTGGAGTGGTGCGGTCGGTCATGATCACCTCGTGGGCGACTGTACGAGGTGCCTCCGACACGGCATCGCGCCGCCGTGGCTGCCTGGCGGTCGGTGCGCCGAATCCGTGCGCGTGGCCGTCGGCTCGGGCGCGGGGCGCTGGCGGCCGGGCGAGCCGCGGGGGCAGAGTCGCCGGGGGCCGCGGGGGCAGAGTCGCGGGGGCCGAGTCTCGGGGCCCACATCGGGGGCCCGGCGTCGGTGGGGGCCGATAGCGTGACCGCGGGGCGGCCACTCGGCCGTCAGGAACTGTGAGGGAGGAGTGCGGGTCGTGCCGGAGAGCATCGACGCCTGGTGGGCGCGGCGCCAGCGCTCGAAGGAGCGCGAGGTGCCGTACGCCGTGGGTACGTTCCGTGACGACTGGGCCCAGTTCCCGGTTCTCGTGCACCAGTACCACCCCGATCTCAACCGCGAGATCACCCTCACCCAGGTGCCGCCGGCCGCCGACGTGTACCTCACCTGGCAGTGCGACACCGGCCACGTCTTCGTGGCCACTCCCGCCGAGCAGCGCTCGCGGCCGGGCGGTGTGCGCCGCCGTTCGGTGTGGTGCCCGGTGTGCTCCGAGCTCGCGGCCCCCACGCGGGTGCGCCTCGCTCCGATGGCGCCCCACGTTCCGCCGGAGCCCCGCCGTGAACCGGAGCCCGAGGCGGGTGCGCCGCACGGAACGTCTCGTCGGCCGGGCACTCCGGCGCCGGCCAGGGCGGGTGCGGGTGCAGTCCGGCGGGCGCGAACGACCACCGCTCCGCGGCGCAGCACGGGCGGGATCGTGCGCCTCGCCGAGGTGCCGTTCGCCGTACCCGTCGTCGTCCGGCCGGAGCGAACGGCTGGAGCGCCGCAGGAGCTCCAGCATCCGGCGCCACCCTCGGTCGCCCCGAGACCGAGCCCGAGCCCGAGCCCGAGCCCGACAGACGGCGCAGTCACCAGCGCGGCGGCGTCGGCAAGCGAAGACGTGCGCACCGACCCGCGACGACGGCCGGGCGAGGCCTTCCACAGCGCCCGGGCACCGCGCACCTCCTCGGCTGCCGAGGCCGATCTGCGGCAGCGGCTGGCCGCGCGCTTCGACCTCGATCTCTCGCCCGAGCGGGCGAACGCCGTCGCCGTGAACCGGCCGTTCTTCGGCCGCATCGAGGTGTGGCCCGATATCGTGATCACCGAGCTGCGCGTGGCGATCGAGTACGACACGGTGGGCCGCTTCGGGCTCGAGCACGTGGGCCCGCGCGAGCAGACCGACCGCCGAAAAGACCGGATGCTCCGCGCCGTCGGCTGGGAGGTCGTGCGCGTGCGCTGTGGCCGGCTTCAGCCGATCGGGCCGTTCGACCTGGTGGCGTCGGGGGTGACCGACAAGGCCGTCGACGCGCTGATCGAGCGCCTGCGAGCGGCACGCGGCGACCTGTTCGTCAACGCCTATCTGCGCTGAGCCGCCCGCCGCCGCATGAGCAGTCCCGCTGCCAGCGTCGCCACGAACACCAGCCCCACGAACACCACCAGCGCCACGATCGGCGACACCACCGCCAGCGCCGCCCCCACGCCGAGGGCCGGCACCGCGAGCCCGGCGTACGCCACCAGGAAGATCAGCGCCAGCGTCTCGCCCTTCCGCGCCGGATCGGCCAGCGACACGGCCGTGCCGAGGGCGCCCTTGAACAGCAGCCCCACACCGACCCCGGCCGTCACTCCACCGATCAGGAACACCGCCAACGCCGGCAGCAGAGCCCCCGCGGCCACCAGGAGCAGGCCGGTGCCGCACCCGATCACGGCGATCGTGAGCTGGGTGCGCATCCGGAGCTTCACCAACGCGAGCTGCCCGGCCGCCGCCGCCGCGAACACCGAGAACGAGGTCGCCCCGGCGAGCAGGTGGTCGGGCGAGTCGAAGGTCACCACGAGGAACGTGGGCGCGAGGGAGGAGAACAGCCCGAACACCGCGAACCCCGAGAAGGCGCCGAACGCCGCCACCGCGAAGGCCCGCCCCGACCCTCCGGGCACCGAGAGGCGCTGCGGCCGATACCGCGGCCGGTCATCGCCGGTGGGCACGTCGACGGTCTCGGGCACGAGCAGCAGCACGAGCGCGGCGACCAGCAGCACCACCAGGAAGACCAGGTGCGGCAGCATCAGCGGGTCGGGCAGGAACTCGGCGAACAATCCACCGATCAGCGGCCCCAGCGCGAGCCCGCCGAGGTTCGCGGCCCCCGACACCGAGGCGGCCACGATGGCGTTCTCGGAGGGTTTCGCCCGGGCCCGCAGCTCACCCAGGTGCGCGGTGGCGGTGGCGGTCAGGATGCCGATGCTCGCCCCGTTCACGAACCGCGCCACGAGGAGCCCCGGCACCTCGGTGAAGAACAGGAACAGCACCGCCGACAGCGCCGACACGAGCACCGCCACCAGCAGCACCCTCCGGCGGCCGAGCCAGTCGCTCACGTGCCCGGCGAGGTAGAGGCTCACCATCACACCGACCGCGTACGCCGCGAAGATCGCCGTCACCACGAACGGCGGAAACCCGTCGCGCTGCTCGTACAGCGGATACAGGGGGGTGGGCACGGTGGAATAGGCCATCACCAGCAGGAACGTGACGGCCACGATCCAGAAGCCGGCCCCGTGGCCGACGCGACGGTGCCGAGCGGTGTCGACGGATGCGGGTGTCGCGCTCATCCGAAGGTCTCCGCCAGGTACCGGTGCACGAAGGTGACGGCCATCGCACCCTCGCCCACCGCCGAGGCCACCCGTTTCACCGAGTTCTGCCGCACGTCTCCGGCGGCGAACGAACCGGGAACGCTGGTCTCGAGATAGAACGGTGCCCGGTCAAGCGGCCATGCCCCGAGATCGGCGGGCCCGAGATCGGGCCCCGTCACCAGGAAGCCGAGGCGGTCTCGCACGATCGGGGTGGCCGCCGCCCACTCCGTGTCGGGGTTGCCGCCGATGCAGATGAACACCCGGGATGCCGCCACCTCCTCCGTCTCGCCCGTGCGGGTGTTCTCCAGGGCCAGCCCGGCGAGCGAGTCGTCTCCGCGCAGGGCGGTGATGCGGGTGTCGAGCCGGATGTCGACGTTCGGCTGCACCCGCACCCTCGACTCGAGGTACTGCGAGAGCGTGTCGCTGAGGTTCGGGCCGCGCACGAGCATCGTCACGTGCGCGGCGTGGGCCGAGAGGTTCATCACGGCCTGCCCGGCGGAGTTTCCGCCGCCCACCACGAACACCTCCTCGCCCGCACAGTCGGGTGCCTCGGAGGTGCCGGCCCCGTAGTACACGCCGAGGCCGAGCAGGTCGTCCTCGCGGTCGAGCCCGAGTCGGCGCCACTCGACACCGGTGGCGCAGATGTTCGAACGGGCCGCGAGGGTGCTGCCGTCGGCCAGGCGCACGTGGATGCGGTGGTCTCGGAACTCGCCCTGCACGCCCTCCCGCATCATCAGCAGTTCGGCCCCGAAGTCGACGGCCTGCTGGCGGGCCCGCTCGGCGAGGTCGGCGCCGGCGATGCCGTGCGGGAAGCCGAGGTAGTTCTCGATCAGGCTGCTCGAACCCGCCTGCCCGCCCACGGCCTCCCGCTCGATCAGCACCACCCTCAGTCCCTCGGATGCGGCGTAGACCGCGGCGGAGAGGCCGGCCGGCCCGGCTCCGTAGATCGACAGGTCGTACTCCTGCAGTTTCGGCGCCGTCACCCAGCCGAGCCTTTCCGCGATCTCGGCGATACTCGGATCGCTGAGCCTCGAGCCGTCGGGGAGTACCACCACCGGCAGCCCCGCCTCGGTGAGCGGCACGCCCAGCAGGCGCCGGCAGTCGTCGTCGGTGTCGAGCGTGGTCCAGGTGAAGTCGACCACGCTCCGGGTCAGGAAGTCGCGGATGGCGTAGGCATCGCGGCTGCGGCGCTCCCCGAGGAGGTGCACGGTACGCGGCACGGGGGTGGTTCCCTTCTGTGGGTCTTCGTGGCGTGGCGTGGCGGCGGCGGGTCAGGCCCTGCCGGTCGCCTCCCAGTAGCGCAGCAGCTTCAGGCACAGGTGGAGGGTGCTCCGCTGCATCCCGTCGTCCAGCGCTGCGCGCACCACGTCGGGCATGTTCTCGAGTCGGTAGTAGAGCGTGGTGCGATGGATGTGCAGCAGCTCGCAGGCCTCGCGCACGTGTCCGCAGACGTCGAGGTAGGTCTCCACCGTCGTGCGCTGCAGTTCGTCGCCCTCTACGCAGAGCAGGTGCGCGGCGGGCGAGAACGTCGCGAGCTGGCGGCGGTCGCCGATCACGGAGGTGAGCAGCGCCCAGGCACCGAGCTCGGTGATGTCGGCCCCCGGCCCGAGCTGGGGCAGCGCGGAGACGATGGCCGCCGCGGTGCAGGCCTGGTCGACCGCCACCTGCAGGTCGTCATCGGTGCGATCGTGGTGCGCCGTGCCGATACCCGACACCCGCACTCCGCAGCGCTCGGCCTCGCGGGCCACCGCCTGCTCGAACTGGCCCCGGTCGCCGTCGCGCCCCACCAGCACGAGCGCCTCGCCGCACTCGCCGAGGTACGCGGCGCCCAGGGCGCGCGATGCACCGAGATGCCGCCCGAACGCCTCCCGCTCGACCGTGGAGAGCTGCGGGTCCACCGTCACCGCCCGCACCACGGTGCCCGCACCCCGCTCGATCCACCGCTTCGCCACGGCGTCGGCGAACGCCCGCCGCCTGGTCGAGGGTTCAGCCGACAGCAGTCGCCGCAGCACCGCCGGGCGGCTCGTGGCCTCACCGGGGGAGTCTGTGGCCAGGATGCCCCGCAACAGCGACCCGGCAGCCTCGATGGCCGTGTAGTCGCCGGCGGTCAGCGGCGGCAGGCCACCGGTGATCAGCCACAGCACCGCCAGAGGGCCGGAGTCGTCGCGGATGGGTACCGCCAGCCGCTCGCGCCCGCCGAACGGGGTGAGCTGGATGGTCATCGGCTGGCGGGCCTGGTTGACGTGCAGCCCCTCGAGGTACTCGCGGTACTCGTGCGGGGTCGAACGCTGCAGCAGACTCGTGGCGCGCACCTGGTCGATCTCGTCGCCCTGGGCGCTTGCCGCGAGGGGCCGGTAGGACAGGTCGTTCACGACGACGGAGCGGCCGATCGACTCGGCGAGTTCGTCGACGACGTCTTGCAGCTTCATGCCGAACAGGAGGTCGAGGCGGTTGTCATGGCCCCAGGCTAAAGACGGCAGGCCCGCCGACGCGTGTCCCTCCCGCTACCACTCTGACGGTCCCTCCGGAGACCACCCTGAGCGAGGCTGTCAGCGCAGCCATCGCCGGGTCAGCGGGCGTCGGCCAACTGCTCCTGCCAGTCGTCGGGCAGCCGATCGGCGGGGCCGGGCACCGACTGCGCCGCGGGGTGACTCTGCGGATCGGCCAGTCGCGGCCCGTCGGTGTAGTCCTCGCTCCGGTAGTCCCAGAACCAGTCCTCACCCGGCTCGAAGCTCTGCATCACCGGATGTCCGGTCTGCTGCCAATGGCCGGTCGCGTGGCGGTTCAAGGAGTCGTCGCAGCAGCCCACGTGCCCGCAGAGCGCGCAGCGCCGCAGGTGGACCCACCAGCTGCCCTCCGCGTCGCACTCCACGCATCCGGTGCCGCTCGGCGCCACATCGGGATCGATCGTCTGCTCTGCTGGCGTCATCCGCTGGCCCTCCCGTATCGATCTGACGCCTCGACGCTACGCCGCCGCCGTGGCGGGTGGAAGGGCCGCGGTCGAGCAGATGTCCGACGATCGTCGAGAAAGATCGAGCCGGGCAGACGACACGGCAGCCGAATTCTGCTCTAATGGAGTGACCATTCCATAACCCGTGTCATCCGCCAGGAGCGACGAGACGGTGCCGGCCCCGAGGAGCACACGTGATTGCCGCATCCACACGGGGAGCCGGCCGGGGGCGGCGCTCGCCGCGGCGCCGGATCGGCGTGCTCGTCTTCGACCAGGTCAAGACCCTCGACTTCGTGGGGCCCGCCGAGGTGTTCCTCGAGGCGAACCAGCGCATCGACAGCTACGAGATCGTGCTGATCTCGCCCGACGGCGGCGACATCACCACCTCGATGGGTATGCGGGTGGGGGTGTCGGTGTCGGCGGCCGAGGCCGGTGAACTCGACACGCTCGTCGTGCCCGGCAGCGAGCGGGCGCTCGAGGTGTTCACCGATCCCGCCCTGCTCGAGGCGGTGTCGCTGCTCGCGGCCCGTTCGAAGCGGATCGCGTCGATCTGCAGCGGAGCCTTCGGGCTCGCCGCTCTCGGCCTTCTGGACGGACGCCGCGCAGTGACCCACTGGAAGTTCACCGAGCGGCTCGCGGCCGGCTACCCCGACGTGTCCGTGGAGGCCGACGCGATCTTCATCAAAGACGGCAACGTCTTCACCTCGGCGGGGGTGGCGGCCGGCATCGACCTGGCGCTCGCACTCGTCGAAGACGATCTGGGGCCCGACGACGCCCGGGCGGTGGCCCAGCTGCTCCTGGTGTACCTGCGCCGTTCGGGCGGGCAGTCGCAGTTCTCGGCCTCGCTCCGGGCGTCTGCCCCCCGAACCCCGGTGGCCCGGGCGATCGCGGAGTACGTCGCCGCCGATCCGTCCAGACCGAGCAGCATGCGCGATCTGGCGGCGCACGCCAACGTGAGCCCGCGGCACCTCGCCCGGGTGATGCGGGAGGAATTCGGCACCACCCCGGCCGCCTACGTGAACTCGATGCGCCTGGATCTCGCCACCCGCTACCTCGAGTCGGGCGCATCCGTCGCCCGTGCCGCCGCCGACGCGGGCTACCGCTCACCCGACGCTCTGCGCCGCGCGTTCACGGCCCGCCTCGGGGTGACACCGTCGGAGTACCAGCGGCGTTTCCGGTCGGCGCACCGGGAATCGGGCTCGGAGGCGGCAGTGCTCGACCTGGACTCCGCCGGGCGTCTCGCACCCCTGCGGGACGAGATCGAGCACGCGAGCGCCTGACACCCGCGACCTGGACGAGATCTCAGGCGGCCCGCGTGCGGATGGCGGCGGCGGCAGCGGCCGCGATCCCGTGCAGCCGTGACGGCTCGATGCCGATGCGGCTGAGCTGAATGAGACCCTGCGACACCAGCACGACATGCGCACCGAGAGCCTCGGCCGCGCGCGGGTCGGAGCCGAGGTCGAGCCGGCCCGCGTCGACCGCCTGCCGGGCGCGACCGGCCATGGCGTCCTCCATGCGCCGGATGCTCGCCTGAGCGAGATCCAGCACCTCGGGGAATCGACCGGTGAGATCGGCCAGGCTGTTGAGCATGAGGCATCCCCGCCGGTCGTCGTGCGAGGTGCAGTCGCTCACCACGTCGTCGAGGTAGCGTTCGACCGCCTCGCTGAACGGCGCGCCGTTCGAGCCGCCCAGCGACCGTTCGACGAGTTCGACCCGGCCGTCGCAGTACCGCGAGAAGACCGCCAGGAACAGGCCCAGCTTGCTGCCGTAGGCCGCGTAGATGCTGCCGTTGCCCACGCCGGATTCGGAGGAGATGTCATCGATGGAGGTGCGGTCGTAACCGCCCTGCCAGAAGGCCTCGAGAGCGCACGCCAAGAGCCGCTCTTCGTCGAACCGGCGAGGTCGTGCCATGGCACAACGCTACAGGCTCACCCGGGCGGCCTGTGACTGCTCCTCGACCCGCCGCCGCAGCAGGGTGTTGGCCAGCTCGGCCGGAGTGCCGGGGTCGGCGTAGAACACGGTGAGGAAGTAGCCGGTGTCACCCGGGATCTCGAGGGTCTGCCAGCGGAAGTGCACCCAGCCCACCGGGTCGACGTAGGTGGGGGAGACACCGGAGATCTGCGGATGCGCGTCGTGCCGGCTCCACATGGTGCGGAACTCCCGGTCGGCCACCGCCAGGGTGCCCACGATCTGCTGCAACCGGGGGCTGAAGGGATCGCCGTGGTAGCGCAACGATGCGATCAGGGTGCTGGCGGTGGGCCGCCACACCTCGTCGGGCTCGCGGGGCGCCTCGGTGAACACGGCCGTCAGCAGGTTCACGCCCGGTTCGAAGTAGCCGGGCGCCATGGCCCGGGCGAGCGGATTGGCGGCCACCACGTCGTGGTTGCGGTCGGTCACGTACGCGGCGGTGTGCGACCACTGACCCATCAGCGCCAGCACCTCGGATCCCGGTTCGGCCGGCTCCCGTGGAGAGCGCTCTCTAGGGAGGAATTCCGGTCGGGCGAGCCTCATCAGATGGGTGCGGCCGTCGTCGTCGAGCTGGAGGGCCCGCGCGAGTGCCCCGAGCACCTGGTCGGAGGGCTGGTGGTCGCGCCCCTGCTCGAGCCTGAGGTAGTACTCCGAGCTGATCCCGGCGAGGCGGGCGACCTCTTCCCGGCGGAGCCCTGACACCCGGCGGCCGGCCTCCCGGTACAGGCCCACGTCTTCCGGCTGCACCAGATCGCGGCGAGCCCGCAGGTACTCGGCGAGAAGCGATCGATCGCTCACATCGTCTCCTCACCCGCGCGTCGTCGGCCCGTCGGAGGGCGACCGCACCGAGGCGGAGCCGCCGTGGCCGGAGCGGTGGTGGCCGCTCACTTCGATGGTGTCGTACCCCGCGATCGAGCGCGAGCCCGGGCTGGTGTGTTTCAGGCCCACTTTGCGGCGTTTACGGACATGCTGTGCACCGGTGCGGCCGACACCACATTTCACCCTTTTGGGTCAACGAACATTGACCCGACCGTGGTAGGCAGGACAGGCACGTGATGAGAGGAGGGCCGATGCACGAACTGCTGGCCGATGACGCGCCGCACACGGGCCAACTGCTCGACGGTCGCTACCGGCTCGAATCCCGCGCGGGCGAGGGCGGGATGGCCACGGTCTACCGCGCGGTCGACGAGCAGCTGGGCCGCACGGTGGCCATCAAGGTGTTCCGGCCGGGTGCGGCCGAGACCTCCGATCTCGAACGCACCCGTTTCGAGACCCGGGTACTCGCCTCGCTCAACCACCACGCACTCGTCACCCTGTACGACGCCCGCGTCGAGGACACCGATCACGCCTACCTCGCCATGGAGTTCGTCGACGGGCCAACCCTTCGCGCGCGGATCGCCGAGGGCCCCGTGCCGCCGGCCGATGTCGCCGCCATGGCCTTCGACCTCGCCGAGGCCCTGCACGTGGTGCACGACGGCGGCGTGGTGCATCGCGACATCAAGCCGTCGAACGTGCTGCTGCGCCCGAGCCGAACCCCGGGGCCGGCGTTCCGGGCGACGCTCGCCGACTTCGGCATCGCCTACCTACTCGACAGCACCCGGGTCACGCTGCCCGGCACGATCATGGGCACCGCCGCCTACCTCAGCCCCGAGCAGGTACGCGGTGCGGCCCCGGCTCCGGCCGCCGACGTGTACGCGCTCGGCCTGCTGCTGCTCGAGTCGCTCACCGGCCGCCGCGCGTTCCCGCAGACCGCGACCCACGAATCCCTGATGGCAAGGGTGTCGTCGAGCCCCGTCATCCCGGGCGAACTGGGGTACCGCTGGAAGTCGCTCCTCACCGCGATGACGGCGACCCGGCCCGAGCAGCGGCCGACCGCGCTCGAGGTGGCGGTGGCCGCACGCGCCATCCAGCTCGCGCAGCACGCGGCGGGTGACGGAGCCGGCGACGACGGAACCGACGACGCAGACGCCACCGGAGCGATCGCGGTCACATCTGCCGGACGCGGGGATGCGGCGGCACCCACCCTCAAATCGCCCGCCCCGACCGCTCCGACGCGGGTGGCCCCGGCCGTCGCCGGCCCCACGGCACCCACACTCGTGGCGGCCGTCGCGCCGGACGCCGCACCCGCGACCCCCACGCGCCGATCTCGGCGCCACACCTCGCGGGCCCGCACGCGCCTGCTGGCCGTCTTCATCGGACTGCCGGCGGCGGCAGTGGTCATCGCCATCGCGGTGGTGCTCGGCCTGAGCGCGATCGATGGCCCGGCCGCTCCGGCCACGCCCGTGCTGCCGAGCCTCGAGCAGCCGCTGCAGGACGATCTGCAGCAGCTGCTCGATGAGGTCTCGCCGTGAGCGGGCGGGGCGTCGTGCGTCGACCGATCCACGCGGCCGCGCTCTCCGTGGCCCTCTGTTCCGCGCTGGTGCTGAGCGGATGCACGACCGCGAACACCGCGATCGAGTCGTCGGTGGCCGCCGGTCTGCAGAGCAGCGTCGTGACGGTGGGGCAGCTCGCGGCGTCGGGGGACCGCGCCGGGGCGCTGGCGGAGCTCGACGCGCTGGCGGCCGAGGTCGAGGGCGCGGCCGCGGACGGATCGGTGAGCGACGAGCGGCTCACCGCCATCCGTTCGTCGATCGCCCAGGTGCGGGCCGATCTCGAGACGGCGTCGCCGGCGCCCGCCGAGACCGCGCCAGCCGAGACCGCGCCAGAGGAGACCGCGCCGGAGGAGACCGCACCGGAGGAGACCGCACCGGTCGAGCCCACCGAGGTGGCCCCCGTCGACAGCGGCGACACCGGAAGCGGCGGCGACGACGGCACCGGCACCGGCGGCGAGGGGAACGGCAACAACGGCAATGGCAACAGCGGCAATGGAAACAGCGGCAATGGAAACAACGGGAACGGCAACGGAAACGGCAATGGCAAGAAGAAATAGGGTGGCGGCATGAGGCAGGCCCGTCATTCGGTGGTCGTACCGGTGCCCATCGCGGCCGCGTACAAGCAATGGATCGACGTGGAGTCGTTCCCGCTCTTCTTCCACCCGGTGAGCTCGGTGTCGCAGACGGCGGAGGCCTACACCCACTGGGTGGTCACCGTCGGCCGGATCGTGCGTGAGTTCGACGCCGAGATCGTCGAACAGATCCCCGACGACCACGTGACGTGGCGCACCATCGGCGGCGACCTGGCGTTCACCGCCCGCGCCGACTTCGTCTCCGACGGCGACGGTTCCACCCGGGTCACGCTCACCGTCGACTGGGATCCGGGATCTGCGGCCGAGCGTGCGGCCGCGGCGGTGGGCGTCGACGGCCGGGTGGTGCGATCGGCTCTGCGCTCGTACGCGCGGTACCTCGAGAAGACGGGCGGCCCCAAGGGGCGTTCCCACGTCACGATCCGGTCGGTCGACCGGGAGGATCCGCCACCGGCGAACGCGCCCCGCTGACGGGTTGCCGTGGCGGGCGCTGACGGGTGGCCGTGAGCGCCGCGGGCCCCCATGCGGTGCGGTGCACCCCGGGGTACGTTGGCGAACATCGCCCGGCCAGATCGTCGCGGCGTGGAACAGGAGCAGCATGAGCAGGGGAGTAGCCGTCGTCACCGGGGGCACCGCAGGGCTCGGTCGCGCGACCGTTCGCGCATTGGCCCGCCGCGGCTGGGACGTGGCGGTGCTCGCCAGAGGCACCGACGGGCTCGACGCCGCCGTCGAGGAGATCGAGGCCTACCGTCGCCGCGGACTGGGCGTCGTGACCGACGTGGCCGACCGTGAGGCGGTGGAGCGGGCGGCCGACGAGGTGGAGCAGAAACTCGGCCCGATCGACCTCTGGGTGAACGACGCCATGGTGGGGTCGTTCGCGGAGTTCCTCGACACCGATCCCGAAGATTTCGAGCGCGCCACGGCCGTGAACTATCTCGGATTCGTGAACGGCACCCGCGCGGCACTGTCGCGGATGGTGCCCCGCGAGCGCGGGCACGTCATCCAGGTGGGCTCCGCCCTCGCGCACCGCGGCATCCCGCTGCAGGCGGCGTACTGCGGGGCCAAGCACGCCGTGCAGGGATTCACCGAGTCGGTGACCACCGAGCTCATCCACCGGGAGAGCCCGGTGCGCGTCTCGACGGTCGACATGCCCGCCATGAACACCATCCAGTTCAACTGGGTGAAGTCGGCTCTGCCGCACCACCCGCAGCCGATGGACACCATCTTCGAACCCGAGGTGGGCGCGAGCGTCATCGCGCACGTCGCCGAGCATCCGCGTCGTCGCACCTGGGTGGGCGGGCCCACCGCCAAGACGGTGATCGGCAACCGCTTCGTGGCCGGCTTCCTCGACTGGTACCTCGCCAAGACGGGGTACGACGGCCAGCAGGCACCGGAGAAGACCGAGCCGATGCTGCCCACCAACCTCTACGAGCCGACCCCTGGAGACCAGGGAGCCCGGGGCATCTTCAGCGACCAGGCGACCACGCGGTCTCTGGAGGTCTGGTACATCCTGCACCGGCCCCTCGCCATCGGCATCGCGAGCGTCGGCGCCGCGTTCGGGCTCGCGGCTCTCGGCACCGCGGCCAAGGCGGTTCTCGGAGGGCGCCGGTGAGCACGCCCGACGTCATCGTGGTGGGGGCCGGGCCCAACGGGCTCTCCGCCGCCGTCACCCTGGCCAGGGCAGGCCTCGCGGTGCAGGTGCACGAACGCAACTCCACCATCGGCGGCGGCGCACGCACGGCCGAGACCACCCTCCCCGGGTTCCTGCACGACCTCTGCTCGGCCGTGCACCCGATGGCCCTCGCCTCGGGGTTCTTCCGCCGGTTCGGGCTCGACCGGCGCATCGAACTGGTGGTGCCTGAGATCTCCTACGGGCATCCGCTCGACGGCGGGCAGGCCGGCATCGCCTACCGCGACGTGCGCCGTACGGCCGAGCACCTCGGCGCCGACGGCCCGGCGTGGATGCGGCTGATGGGCCCCCTGGCCGACGAGGCCGACCGGGTCGCGCAGTTCGCCGGGTCGCCGTTGCTGCGCATCCCCGCGCATCCGGTCACCGCGGCCCGTTTCGGGCTGCGCGCGCTGGAGCAGGGCTCGCCGCTGTGGAACCTTCGGTTCCGGGGTGAGGTGGCACCGGCCATGCTCACCGGTGTGGCCGCGCACTCCATCCTCCCGATGCCCGGGCTCGCCACGGCCGGAGCGGCGCTGGCGCTCGGCAGCTACGCCCATGGCCGGGGCTGGCCCATCCCGATCGGCGGGAGTCAGGCGATCGTCGACGCCATGGCCGACGACCTGCGTGCCCACGGGGGCGAGATCGTCACCGACTCCGAGGTCACGAGCCTCGACGCGCTGCCGCCGGCCAGGGCCGTGCTGCTCGACGTGTCGCCGCGGGCCCTGGCCCGCCTGGCCGGTGATCGACTGCCGTCACGGTTCGCCCGACGGCTGGAGCGTTTCCGGTACGGCAACGCGGCCGCCAAGGTCGACTTCGCGCTCGACGGTCCCGTGCCGTGGCAGAACGAGCTCCTCCGTGCAGCCGGCACGGTGCACGTGGGCGGCAGCCGGGCCGAGATCGCGGCGGCCGAGGCCGAGGTGGCCCGTGGCCGGCATTCGGAGTCGCCCTATGTGCTGGCGGCACAGCCCTCGATCGCCGACCCCTCCCGGGCGCCGGAGGGCAAGCACGTGCTCTGGACCTACATGCACGTGCCGCACGGCTCGACCCTGGACCCCACCGAGGCCATCACCCGTCAGATCGAGCGGTTCGCTCCCGGGTTCCGCGACCTGATCCTCGCCTCGTCGAGCCGCACCGCGCTGCAGCTCGAGGAGTACGACCCCAACTACATCGGCGGCGACATCGCGGCCGGAGCCGCCGACTTCCTGCAACTGGCCGGCCGGCCCCGGTTCTCGCTCAACCCGTGGTCCATGCCTGCCCGAGGGGTCTACCTCTGCTCGTCGTCGACCCCGCCGGGCCCCGGCGTGCACGGATTGGCCGGCTGGTACGCCGCCCGTCGCGCCCTCGCAGCGGAGTTCGGCATCCTCTCCCCACCCGCACTCGGCCGATCGGAGCAGTGACCGCATGTCGACCAACGTCCGCTACATCCACGCCAGCCCCGAGCAGGTCTTCGACGTGCTCGCCGACGGCTGGCTGTTCCCCGTCTGGGTGGTGGGGGCCTCCCGCATGCGCGAGGTGGACGACCACTGGCCCGATGTGGGCAGCAAGCTCTTCCACTCCTTCGGGGTGTGGCCGGCGCTGATCGACGACGAGACCACCGTGCTCGAGTGGGATCCGCCGCGTCGCATGGTCATCCAGCCCGCCGGCTGGCCGATCGGCGAGGCCCGGGTGAGCGTCGAGGCGAAGCCCCGCGGCGAGGGCACCCTGGTGCGGCTGCGCGAGCAGGCCGTGCGGGGCCCCGGTTCGCTCGTGCCCTCAGCGGTGCTCGACGTGCCGCTCTACGTCCGCAACGTCGAGACCCTGCGCCGCCTCGCCTACATCGCCGAGAACCGGCCCGACAACCGCGCCACCGAGAGCCGCACCCGCACTCCGTGACCGGGGCCGGGTGGCCGGGGTGAACCGGTCGCGGCGGACTCAGAGCTCGTCGAAGTCCAGTTCCGCCACCGGCACGGCCCCGGTGGCGCCGGTCACCGGTCGCGACGGCTCGAGTTGCGCCGTGCGCAACCGGAGGTCGTCGACCACGGCGTCGTCCTCCAGCTCGTCCTGGTCGTCGTCGGGCTCCTTCTCCGACACCAGCTGACTCGCTGGCCCGATCAGGAACTCGGCTCGCCCGATCGACCCGTCGACGCGCCGGATGGGAATGTCGATGACGGCCGAATCGGACTGCTTGGCCAGCGCCCGGCCGTATTCGAGCAGCGCCTGGGCGATGGTGGTGCCCGTGAGCACCGATTCGCCGGAGTAGTGAATTCTGTCCATCCCACCAGTGAGTCGTGAAAGCGCGTCGCTGACAACCGGGTTGCCAGGGCCTCCGCAGGCGATTAGGCCTGCACGGCACCGCTTCTCTCGGGCCCTCGCTGCGGATCGGCGTGAAGAGCAGTCGGCGACCGCGACAGCAGGGGGCGGGGCAGCAGCCGATCGCTGCCCCGTCGGCCTCGGTGCACCGTCAGTGTGTGCACTCCGCGCCGCACCCGGAGCGCGAAGGCTCGCGGGTCGGCGAACGGCCGCATCGAGATGGTCATGCCGATCCGGCGGTCGAGACGGATGCCGGGCCGCCGGTAACGCCCGGTCGCCCCGGCGGCGGCGGCCGGCAACGCACCGAGGTGCACCGAGAGGTCGAGGTCGTCGTGCACGAGCGGGTCGTGGCGGTGAACCTCCGCCGAGACGGCCTGCCAGGCGTCTCGCCGCACCGCGCAGTTCGATCCGAAGAGGGGCGGATGGCCGAGCCCCGGCGAGGAGAAGGCCGTGTAGGCCGTCAGATACACGGCGGCCAACGACCGGCGGAGCAGCCTCGGACCGTCGCCGAAGTGGGCCCATCCCGACACCGCCACCAGGTGCGGACGCTCCTCGAACGCCCGCGCGATACCGGCCAGCCAGTCGGTGCGGGGGACGCAGTCGGCGTCCAGGCGCGCCACGAGGTCTCCGCGGGCCTCGTCGAAGCCGCGCGCCGAGGCGGCAGGGATGCCCTCCTCCGACTCGTCGACCACGAGGGCGCCCGCGGCCCGGGCGACCTCGGCGCTGTCGTCGCTCGAGCCGTTGTCGACCACCACGATCTCGAGCGGCCGTACGGTCTGCCGCGCGAGCGCGGCGAGGCACCGGCGGAGCCCATCGGCGTCGTCGCGCACCGGGATCACCACCGAGATCGTGGGCGGGATGCGGGTGGCCGGGGTGCGGGCGGGCGGGGCGGCCGGCGGGCGGGTCGACATCGGGGGTTCCTCTCAACGGGTTCGGTGCCGGGAACGGTACACCGGGCACCGAGCCGAGGCGCCCGGCTTGCCCGGAGGCGGACGACGTGCCACGACGGCTGACGCCGGGACCGGGCCGCACCGGCCGACAGGGCCCGGCGGATCGCGCAGGCTGCGAGTAGGGTCACGCCCATGAGCTCCGCACCGACCCCCGCGACGAGGCGATGACCGGTCTCATCGCGAAGGCGCGCTGGTTCGTGGAGGACTACGCCACCGCTGCGGGGCTTCAGCTCGGCGGAATGGCGTCGCGGGCCGATCCGGACGATTTCCAGACCGGTTCCGGGCGCCCGTGCATCATCATCCCCGGGGTGTACGAGACCTGGCACTTCATGCAGCCGGTGATCGAGGCGCTGCACTCCCGCGGGCATCCGGTGTTCGTACTGGAAGCTCTTCGGCACAACCGCCGTCCGGTGATCGACAGTGCGCGGCTGGTGGCCGACTTCGTGCGTGAGCACCGTCTCGACGACGTGTTCATCGCCGCCCACAGCAAGGGAGGACTGATCGGCAAGTACGCGATGCTCGAGCTCGATCCCGATCGCCGCCTGATGCGCATGGTCGCGATCGCCACCCCGTTCTCCGGCTCGCGCTACGCCGATTTCGCCTTCACCAGCACCCTCCGCGCCTTTCGCGCCGACGACCCGCTCACCGTGTTGCTGAACACCGAAGACCGGGTGAACGACCGCATCACCTCGGTGTTCGGGGAGTACGACCCGATCATCCCCGAGTCGAGTGTGCTGCCGGGGGCCGAGAACGTGCGCGTACGGGTGGGCGGTCATTTCCGGGTGCTGCGCCATCCCACCACGCTCGCCGTCACCGTCGAGGCGGCCGGCCGGCCGTGAGGCGGCCGCGTGGTGCGGTGGCCTCTACGCCCTCGGGCCGGCTTTGGCGACCCGCGTGCCGGGGTTCGCATGCGGGGGTTCGATGGGATGACGGCATCCCGATCACCCGGAGGAACCCATGATCATCCGCACCCGCCCCCTCAGCCACCGCCTGGCCGGCTTCGCCGCCGGCGCCTTGCTCGCCGCCGGAGCGGTGGTGGGCCTGGCCGGCTGCGACGCCGACGCGCAGACCCCGTACCCGGAGCGCACCAGCTCGGGCACCCCGGTGGCCCCCGACGACGACATCTCGCCCGCACCCGAGTCGTCGGAGCCCACTCCGCTGGAGTCGGAGTTCCCGACGCCGGTGCCGACCTCGGAAGATGACTCGGGCACCCTCGGCGGCTGATCCGCCGGGCGTCGTGCCTCACGCCTCGCGGGGTCTGTCGTCTCGGCCCGCCGGGCGTTCCGATCGGGCTCGCATCCTGCTCGGGTAGCATCGGTGCCGCCCGAACGGAAGGACCGCCGCATGCCCCGCGCCGACGACCGAGAGGCCGCCGGCGAGCGGTCTCGATCCATCGACGGCTTCCGGCTCCTCCCGCGCCGGAAGCTCCCGGTGATACCGCCGAAGGGCGAGCCCTGGGGCGGGCTCCTGCGCCCGGCCACCCTTCTCTGGCTCGGCATCGGCGCCGTGCTGATCACCGCCGTGGTGATCGGCGTCACCACCTCGCGGCCCACGGCGCCCACCACGCTCGACGGGGTGACGGCCGAGGCCACGAGCCAGGTCGACGGGCTCATCGCGACGCTGCCCGAGCCTCCGGCCGCGGTCGACGACCGCTCGACGGTGCAGCAGTGCGTCGACGGCAGTGACCGGCAGCAGTACTCCCTCGACCGCGTGCTCACTCCCGCCCCTGGCGTGGATCTGGCGGCGTGGGCGGCCGGACTGCCGGCCACCTACGAGGCCGAGGACTGGAACGCGGCCACCGAGGAGTTGCCCGACGGCGGCGGGACGAGCATCCGTCTGGTGGGGCTGAACCTGGTGCCCGTGCAGGTGCTGGTGGCCGACGGCGTGGTGACGGTGACGAGCGAGTCGCGGTGCACCGCACCCTGAGGGTGTGTGCCCGCGCCCCGGAGCCGGTTCAGGCCCCCGGGGAGTAGAACGCGACGATCGCGGCCGACAGCGCCACCAGGTCGTCGACGTGGGCGAGCTCCCGCGCCGAGTGCATCGACAGCAGCGGTGCGCCCACGTCGACGGTGCGGATGCCCAGGCGGGTCGCCGTGAGCGGCCCGATGGTGGAGCCGCAGGGCACCGTGTTGTTCGACACGAACTCCTGGTACGGCACACCGGCCTGCTCGCACGCCCGCTGCCAGAGCGCGGCGCCGTGCGCATCCGTCGTGTAGCGCTGGTTGGCGTTGATCTTCAGCAGCGGGCCGCGCCCGGCTACCGGCTGGTTCACCGGGTCGTGGCGCTCGGGGTAGTTCGGATGCACCGAGTGCCCGGCGTCGGAGGAGAGGCACCACGAACCGGCGAAGGCCCGTGCACGCTGCTCGGCGGTGGCGCCGAGGCCGTCCTGCACCCGGGTGAGCACATCGGCGAGAAACGGTCCGCTCGCGCCCGACCGCGACTCCGAGCCGAGCTCCTCGTGATCGAAGGCGGCGAAGACACGGATGGCGGGGGCCGGGTGGCCGGTCGCGTCGGCCGGTGCGCTCCCGTCGGCCGCATCGCCGGCCGGGGCCAGCAGCGCGGTCAACCCGGCGTGAACCGAGGTGAGGTTGTCGAGCCGGCCGGCCGCGAACAGCGCGTCGTCGAGCCCGAAGCGCGCGGGAGGCGCCGTGTCGGCGGTGAGGATGTCGTAGCCCGCCACGTCGTCCCCGCGCAGCCCGGCGCGCTCCGCCAGCAGCCCCACGAGGTCGGCGGTCGAGGCGTCACCCACGCCGAACACGGGGGCGGTGTGGCGCTGACGGTCGAGCGTGAGGCCGCTGTTCACCTCGCGGTCGAGGTGGATGGCCAGCTGCGGGATGCGCAGGAACGGGCCGGTGCGCACGAGCACCTCGCGGCCGTCGCGCGTGACCAGCCGGCCGGCCAGTTCGAGCTCGCGGTCGAGCCACGAGTTCAGCAGCGGACCGCCGTACACCTCCACACCGGCCTGCAGCCAGCCGTGCGAGCCGATCGTGGGGCGGGGCTTGAGCTTGAAGCCGGGGGAGTCGGTGTGGGCGCCGAGGATGCGGAACGGGCTGAGCGGCTCGGCAGCCGGGGGCACCACCCAGGCGATGATCGCGCCGTCACGCACCACGAAGCGCCGGCCGGGGCCCTGCGGCCACTCGTCGCCCTCGTCCAGCGCGCTGAAACCGGCCGCCGTGAGCCGCCGGGCGCTCTCCGCGGCGGCGTGGTACGACGTGGGGGAGGCCTGGATGAAGGCGGCGAAGTCGTCGATGTAGGTGCTGGTGTCGGCCATGCCTCCATCCAACCACCCGCGCCGAGCGGCGCTGCGCGGCGCTGCCCGGCGCGAGGCTGCCCGCGTTCCCGCACGGGCGGACTGCGCCGCTCAGCTGCCGGTGGAGGCGTCGAGCAGGCGTCGCTCCAGAGCCGGGTCGAGGCCGAGCGCCGGCCGGTCGGCCCGCTGCGGCGCGGCGCCGCCCAGCTCGCCGAGCCACGCCCAGGTGTCGGCGACGGTCGCCTCCAGCGGCCGCAGCACCAGACCGGCGCCGAGCGCCTTCGACACGTCGCTCCCGTGCAGCGAGTCGTGGTCGGCCCCCGCGGGGAGCCAGATCGGCAGCCCGGTCCACGGCTGCACGCCCCCGGCCAGCAGCATCGGCTCGGGCAGCCAGCACAGTCGTGCCGACGATCCGGTCACCGCCACGCACGCCTCCAGCAGCCCGCCCATCGTGTGCCGTCCCACCGGCGACACGGCGTCGAACGCCACGATCGCCCCCGGTGCATCGCGGTGCTCATCCGTCACCGCCTCCGGCAGGCCGAGCAGCCACCAGGCCAGGTCGCGCGCGTCGATGAACTGGATCCCCGTCGCCGGGTCGCCGGGCGCCAGCACCTCGCCGCCGCGGGCGATGCGCCCGAGCCACCACGGCAGCCTGCCCACGTTCTCCCACGGCCCGAGCACGAGTCCCGGCCGCACCACGATCCCGCGGTCGCCGAACGCCTCCTGCACCGCCCGCTCGCCGCCGGCCTTCATCCGGGCGTAGTCGAGCTGTTGCGCCGGCACGGCGCCGGGCTGCCGCGGGTCGCCGTCGTCGGCCGAGGACTCCACCACCGGATGCCGCTCCGTGGCGCCGGCGGGCACCGGGTCGGCGTACACCGACCGGCTCGACACCAGCAGGTATCGCTCGGCCCACGGTTCGAGCAGGCGGGCCGAGTCGCGCACCACCCAGGGCTCCCACGACCAGGTGTCGACCACGAGGTCGAAGCGCGAGTCGCGTTCGTCGCCCCCGGAGCCGGCACCCTGATGGCCCGCCGCGCGCAGGGCGTCGGCGAGTTCATCCGGAACCCGCCGATCGGCTCGCAACCACCGCACCCCCGCCGGCGCCCGATGCGTGCCGCGGTTCACCACCGTCACCTCGGCGCCCTGCGCCAGCGCCGCCTCGATCACGGCCCGCCCCACGAACTCCGACCCACCCAGCACGAGCACTCTCATGGTCCGATCCAACCGCTCGGGCGGCGTCGGCGCGAGCCGATCCGCTCGAAGCAGACGGTCGGCTTCGTCGGCTAACGTCGATCTCCGGATGCCGCCGGTCGATCGGCGCAGCAGAGGGGTGTGGAATGCGCAGGAGCGGTTCGGTCGTCGTGGGAACGGTGGCGCTGGCGGCGACCCTGGTGCTCGTGAGCGGATGCACGTCGAACCCCACGGGTGCTCTCTCGCGCCTCGCACACCTCGACCAGGGCACTCCGGTCGCCGCGCACATCGTGCCGCCGGTGGTTCCCGGGGTCGACGCCGACCTGGTCGACACCAGCGTGCGCCTGCTCGCCGAGCACGACGGCACGGCGTTCTGGGTGGGGGCGAGCACGAGCGACGAGGTGTGCTTCATCGCGGCTCCGGCTCCCGCCGACCTGCTGCAGACGGATGCGCCCGGGAACACGGACGCCACCGCGACGAACGGCGACGCGACTCCGGATGCGGCCGCCGACTCCGCGCCGGCCGGGGCGACTGCGTCGCCCACCCCCAGCCCCTCGCCCTCGAGTGCCGCCGACGCCGTCGCGGGAGTGGGCTTCGGGCCCCCCACCACGGATGTGCCCACCCTCCCCGTGCCGTCCCTCGCCATCACCGCGCCGGAGGCGGTGTGCCTGCCGTTCGAGTCGTTCGGGGCGCACGGCGCCATGCTCCGGCTCGGCACCGAGGGCACGAGGGTGTGGCTGCACACCGAGTACATGACGGTGAGCTCGGGCTGGGTACCGATCGCGCAGAACATCGCCGTGCAGGCCTGAGCACGTCGCAGGCCTGAGAACGTCGCGGGCCTGAGCGCTCGACGGCACTCAGGCCCGCGCGCCGGAGTCAGTGCCCCAGCACCGGGGCGTCATCCACAGCGGCCGCCCGCACATCCGTCGACGCCGCGTCGTGCGCCACGCCGACGGTGACCCCCTGACCCCGGCGGCGGAACAGCAGCGCCGCGATCACGGCACCCACCGTGAAGAACGACGCGCCCCACCAGTACGCCGTGGCGTAGCTGTGCACGGCCGCCTCGGCGGCCACGGCAGCGGTGGTGGGCAGGTTGTCGGCCAGGTAGGTGGCCGCGGCGGTGGCCGCCAGGGTGTTGAGAAGGGCCGTGCCGATCGAGCCGCCCACCTGCTGGCTGGTGTTCACCATGGCCGAGGCCACGCCCGCGAACTGGCGGTCGACCCCCAGCGTGGCGGTCTGGATCGACGCGGGCATGATGGTGCCCATCGCGAGGCCCATCAGCATCAGCGCCGGCATCACGTCGGCGGCGTACACCGCGTCGGTGCCGAGCCGGGTGAGCATCACCATCGCCACCGCCGCGAGCACCATGCCGATGGGTACCGTCACCTTCGGGCCGAACCGCGGCACGAAGATGTTGGTCGACAGCTGCGCGGCCAGCACGAGCATCACGATCATCGGCAGGAACGCCAGCCCGGTCTGGATGGGCGAGTAGCCGAGGATGAGCTGCAGGTAGTAGGTCACGAACAAGAACACGCCGAACATTCCGGCGCCGGCGATCAGCACCGAGCTGTAGGCGGCCCCGCGGTTGCGGTCGAGAACGATGGCGAGCGGCAGAAGCGGATGCGCCGCGCGGCGCTGCCAGAGCACGAACGCCACGAGCAGGACACCGCTGGCCGCGAGCATGCCCCAGGTGAGCGGGGAGTCCCAGTCGTTCGTCTCGGCGCTGGAGAAACCGTAGACGAGGGCGAACAGGGCGGCCGACACCAGCAGCGTGCCGGGCAGGTCGAGCTTGGGCCGCGGGCCCTCGCGGCGCGGCGACGGCACGAAGATCAGGGCGCCGACGATGGCCACCACGGCGATCACCACGTTGATGTAGAGGTTCCAGCGCCAACTGAAGCTCTCGGTCAGCACGCCGCCGAGCAGAAGGCCCACGGCCCCGCCGGCTCCGGCGATGGCTCCGAAGATGCCGAAGGCCCTGGCGCGCTCCTTCGGAATGGTGAAGGTGGTGGTGAGCACCGCGAGGGCGGTGGGGGCGAGCAGGGCACCGAACACGCCCTGCAGGGCGCGGGCCACGATCAGCAGGCCGAAGCTGTCGGCGGCGCCGCCCAGGGCACTGGCCAGGGCGAAGCCGATCAGGCCGATGATGAAGGCGCGCTTGCGACCGATGAGGTCGGAGAGCCGGCCCCCGAGCAGCAGCAGGCTGCCGAAGGCGAGGGAATAGGCGGTGACCACCCACTGGCGGTCGCCGTCGGAGAAGCCGAGGTCGGCCTGGGCGGAGGGCAGGGCGATGTTCACGACGGTCGCGTCGAGCACCACCATCAGCTGCGCGAGGGCCACCGTGGTGAGGGTGAGCCAGCGCCGCGACGAGAGCGGGGTGGCGGGGGAGGAATCAGGCATGGAAGGACTATATACGGAACTGGCTAGTTTCGGATACCATGAGTTCTGTAAACATCTCGTTACCGAATCGAAGGAGGAGCAGCGATGGCGCCGCTCGAGCCCTCAGTCACCGTCGACGCCCCCGCGCGCCCCGGCCGCCGCCGCGACCACTCGCGCGACCCCGAGATCCTCGACGCGGCGATCGAGGTGCTCGCCGAGGAGGGTTACGACGGCATGACCATGGAGATGGTGGCCAACCGTGCCCGTGCCGGTAAGGCGACGCTCTACCGCCGCTGGCCATCGAAGGGCGAGCTCGTGGTGGAGGCCGTGGCCTGCATGAAAAGCAAAGACCTCGCCCTCGACCGTCTGCCCGACACCGGCACCCTGCGCGGCGACCTGGTGGCGATGATCAAGCCGCGCACCCTCGAAGACGCGGAGCGCAAGATGCAGGTGATGGCCGGGCTGATGTCGGTTCTCTCGCGGAGCCCCGACCTGGCCCAGGCGATCGACGCCGCCATCGTGGCGCCCCGCGCCGAGGCCAACCGGCGGCTGCTGCAGCGCGCCATCGACCGCGGCGAGATCTCGCCCGACGTCGACATCGAGGCCATCGCACTGGTCGCCCCCGCGATGTCGTCCTACCGGCTGCTGCTCACGCAACGCCCCGTCGATCGCGACTACCTCCTGTCGATCATCGACAACGTGGTGCTCCCGGCCGTCGGCCTCCGCGCCTCCTAGCCCAGCGCTCATCCCGGTGCCGCTACGCGAGCATCGCCTCGCTGCGCTCCCAGAGCTCGCGGGCGAGCGCGGGGTCGTCGGCGCCGCGCTTGATCGAGGCCGGGGCGCGCTTGACGAAGTAGTCGCCGCTTTGCCAATCGACCCCGGGCGTTCCGGCCGCGAGCCACACGAGCGTCTCGGCGCCCTGCTCGGGCGTGCGGAGGAGACGTCGCAGCACTCCGGTGTACAGCATCCGGATGCCGCTGTTGGTCGATGAGGCGAAGCTCGTCGACACGGCGCCGGGGTGGAAGGCGGCTGCCGACACGCCCCGGTCGTGGAAGCGGCGGTGCAGCTCGCGGGTGAACAGCAGGTTCTCGAGCTTGGCGTTGCCGTACGCGCGTTCGGGCCGGTAGTGCTGCCGGCCGTCGAGGTCGCCGAGGTCGAGCGAGCCGTAGAGGTGGGCGAGGCTCGACGTGGCGATCACGCTCGCGCGACTTTCGATCAGCCTCGGCATCAGCAGGTTCGTGAGCAGGAACGGGGCGAGATGGTTGACCTGGAAGGTCTGCTCGTGGCCGTCGACCGTCTCGGTGCGCGGGCCCATGATGCCGCCCGCGTTGTTGGCCAGCACGTCGATGCGCGGGTAGCGCTCGAGCAGGGTGCCGGCGAGGGCGCGCACGTCGTCGAGCACCGAGAAGTCGGAGGTCAGCCACTCGGCGCCGATCGACTCGGCCACCGCGCGGGTCTTCTCGGGGGAGCGGCCCACCACCACGACGGTGTGGCGCCCGCTCAACGCCCTGGCGGCGGCGGCTCCGATGCCGTCGCTGGCTCCGGTGATCACGATCAGCTTGCCTGCCATCGGTTCGGCTCCGTCTCCTCGCGCCGGGGCCCGGTGGTTCGGGGCGGCTTTCGCACACTATCCCCGTCGTCGGGAGTCGGCACGGGAGCGCCGGTGCCGGCGCCGGTGCGGAGAACGTCGGTGTCGGTGCGGAGAACCTCGGTGTCGGCGCCCGGGGTTAGCCTGATCGAGACCTGAGGAGGCCCGATGATCGTCGCCGGCGACCACGTTCTCTACAGCGCCACCGACCTCACGGCCGCGGCGGTGTGCGAGTTCGCCCTCGTGCGCCGGCTCGACGTGAAGCTCGGCCGCAGCGCCCCGGTGGCCGAGGCGGCCGACGAGATGCTCGAGCGCACCGCCCGGCTCGGCGACGCGCACGAGCTGCGCACGCTCGAGGCCTTCCGCGACCGGTTCGGGCCCTTCGACGGCACTCGGCCGAGCGGGGTCGCCGAGATCCCGCGGCCCGAGCGCTCCACCCCCGAGGCGCTGCTGGCCCATCAGCAGCTCACCCTCGAGGCCCTGCGGGCGGGCGCCGACGTGGTGTTCCAGGCCACCTTCTTCGACGGGCGGTTCCTCGGCTTCGCCGACTTCCTGGTGAAGGTGCCGGCGAGCGAGCCGCCGCGCTACGAGGTGTACGACACCAAGTTGGCCCGCCGCGCCAAGATCACCGCGCTGCTGCAGCTCGCCGCCTACGCCGATCAGCTCGAGCGGCTCGGCGTCCCGGTGGGCGACGAGGTGCACCTGCTGCTCGGCGACGGCTCGCGGTCCACCCATCTGCTGCGCGACATCCTGCCCGTGTACCTCGATCGGCGGCAGCGTCTCGAGGTGCTGTTCGACGAACGGATGCACGACACGGCGGTCCAGTGGGGAGACCCTCGCTATACCATCTGCGGCCGCTGCGAGGTGTGCGCTCCCGAGGTCGACGCGCACCGCGACCTGCTGCAGGTGGCGGCCATCCGGGTGACGCAGCGGGCCCGGCTGCTCGCGGCCGGCATCGACACCATCGACGAGCTCGCCCACTCCGAGGGCCCCGTCGACGGCCTCGCCCCATCGAGCCTGGAGGCGCTCCGCGACCAGGCCCGCATGCAGGTCGACGGCCGGGCCGGGCTCGCCTACCGGGTCTTCGACACCGCCGCGCTCGACGGGTTGCCGCGGCCCGATCCGGCCGACATCTTCTTCGACTTCGAGGGAGATCCGCTCTACACCGAGGGCGGCGGGCCCGACTGGGGGCTCGACTACCTGTTCGGGCTCATCGAGCACCACCCGACCATCCCGGAGGAGACGGTGTTCCTGCCCTTCTGGGCGCACTCCTACGCCGAGGAGAAGCGGGCGCTCCAGGCCTTCCTCGACCACGTCACCGAGCGCCTGCGCGAGCATCCCGGTCTGCACGTCTACCACTACGCCAACTACGAACGAGCCCACCTGCAGATGCTCTGCGCCCGCCACGGCGTGGGGGAGCAGCAGCTCGACGACCTGCTGCGCCGCAACGTGCTCGTCGACCTGTACCCCGTGGTGAAGAAGAGCGTGCGGGTGAGCTCGCGCTCCTACAGCCTGAAGAAGCTCGAGCCGCTCTACATGGGCGAGCTGCTGCGCCAGAGCGAGGTCACGAACGGCGCCGACTCCATCACCGCCTACGTGCGGTACGCCGCCCTGCGCGACGCCGGCCGAACGGATGCGGCAGCCGCCCGCGCCGCCACGGCCCAGCTCGCCGAGATCGCCGACTACAACGAGTACGACTGCCTCTCCACCCTGCGCCTGCGTGACTGGCTGCTGGAGCGGGGTGCCGAGAACGGCGCCGGCCCGCTCGCGCCCGGCCGGGCGGCGGCCCTGGCCGCCGAGGCGGAGTTCGACGCGGCAGCGGCGGCCGAGGCCTCGGCCACCTTCGACTTCGAGCAGAGCACGCTGCACGGCGAGCTGCTCGCCCACGTCGAGGCACTCGGAACGGCCTCCGGCGCCGTGTCGGGCGCGGTGCCCGTCTCCGGTGCGCCGACGGCCGCGCCGGGCGACCCCGCGCATCCGGAGCCCGCCCGGCCCGAGCGCACGCCCGACCAGCTCGCCGTGGCGGTGGCGGCGGCGGCCATCGACTACCACCGCCGCGAAGACAAGTCGTTCTGGTGGGAGCACTACAACCGCCTCGAGCAACCGCTGGACGACTGGGCCGACACCCGAGACGTGCTCACGGTCGAGGCGGCCGTTCTCGAGCGCCCCTGGTTCCGCAACCCCGGGCAGAAGGCCGACCGGCGCCACGTGCGCCTGCGCGGCACGCCGGCGCCTGGCAGCAAGCTCGAGGTGGGCGCGAACGGGCGGTTCTTCGTCTACGACCCGCCGCATCCGTGGCCCGCCCCGCGCACCCGCCCCGGCGACCGCGTGGCGCACGCCCGCACCACGCTCATCGAGGTGCGCGAGCTGCCGAACGGCATCACCCAGTACGTCTTCGAAGAGGCCCTGCCCATGGCGGGGCAACCCTACGACGCGCTGCCCGTCGCGGTCACGCCCTCCGCGCCGCCCAAGACCGCCGCCCTGCAGTCGGCCATCGCCGAGTGGGGGCAGCAGCTGGCCGACGTGCTGCCGGTGTTCCCGGCCGATGCCGCCGTCGACATCCTGCGCCGTCGTTCGCCGCGCCGTCGCGACGGTCTCGCCCTGGAGGGCGTGCAGCCGGGGTCGCGCGGGGTGATCGACGCCATCCGCGAGTCACTGCTCGCCCTCGACGACTCCTACCTCGCGGTGCAGGGCCCGCCCGGCACCGGCAAGACCTACACCGGCGCACGGGTGGTGGCCGACCTGGTGCGCGAGCACGGCTGGCGGGTGGGCGTGGTGGCCCAGTCGCACGCCGTGGTCGAGAACATGCTCGCCGCGATCGTGGGCGCCGGGGTCGACCGGAGCCAGGTGGGCAAGGTGAGCGAGGCGACGGATGCGCCTTTCACCGCGCTCGGCAAGAACGGCCTGCGCCGCTTCCTCGACCGGGCCGAGGCCGGCGGCGTCGGTGCCGTGGTGGGCGGCACCGCGTGGGACTTCTCGAACGTCACCCGGGTGGGCCGTCGAGAGCTCGACCTGCTCGTGGTCGACGAGGCCGGCCAGTACTCGCTGGCCAACACCATCGCGGTGAGCGTGTCTGCCCGCAACCTGCTGCTGCTCGGAGACCCGCAGCAGCTCCCGCAGGTGACGCAGGGCACGCATCCGGAGCCGGTCGACGCCTCGGCGCTGGGCTGGCTCACCGAGGGGCACGACGTGCTGCCGCCGTCGTTGGGGTACTTCCTGGGGGTGAGCTGGCGCATGCATCCGGAGGTGTGCGCGCCCGTCAGCGAGCTGTCGTACGAGGGTGAGCTGCACTCCGAGCCCACCGCCACGACGGCGCGGTCGCTCGAAGGGATGCGGCCTGGGCTGCACCGTCATCCGGTGCTGCACCACGGCAACTCCACCTCGTCGCCGGAGGAGGCCGAGCGCGTGGTGGCGCTGGTGCGCGACGTGGTGGCGCGGCGCTGGTTCGACCCGGCGGAGGAGGGCGAACCCGGCGCCGCCGGCGGCGCGCGCGGCCGTGCGGTGCTGCCGTCCGACGTGATCGTGGTGGCGCCCTACAACGCGCAGGTCGAGTTGCTCCGGGCGCACCTCACCGCGGCCGGCTTCGCCGACACCTCGGTCGGCACGGTCGACACGTTCCAGGGCCGCGAGGCACCCGTGGCCATCGTCTCGCTGGCGGCGTCGTCGGCCACCGACGTGCCGCGCGGGATCGGCTTCCTGCTCATGAAGAACCGCCTGAACGTGGCGATCTCCCGGGCGAAGTGGGCGGCCCATCTGGTGTACTCGCCGGCGCTCACGGAGCACCTCCCGGCGAACCCGTCGGAGCTGGCCACGGTCTCGGCGTTCCTGCGCCTCACCCGAGCCCGCCACTCACCCGACGGCGCATCCTGAGCCAGGCGCACGGCCGGGCCAACAGCCGTGCTACTCCAGCAGCTCCCACGACCCGCCGACGCGGCGCGTGAGCTGCCAGGCGATCGGCTCCACCGACACGCGCGACCCGTCGACGCCCTGCTCGGCGATGAGGTAGGCGGCCTGGTCGTCGTCGGCCGTGAAGCGCACGATCACGCGCGGCGAGCCGGCGACCACCGTCACGTCCGACGCCTCGACCGTCGTGAAGTCGGCGATGGCCTGCGTGAGCGTGGGCAGAACCTCCTCGGGGCGCACCCCGAGCTCGAGGGTTCCGACGATCATCGTGACGCGGTACGAAGGCATGGCACCAGCGTAGGGGAGGGCTACGGTGAACAGATGCAGCACGTCTGGTTCGAGGCCGTCGGCGAGGCGTCGGTGCCGGCCGCAACGGCGTTCGCCCGGGTGGTTCCGCGCGACGACAGCACGCTCTTCCACCGCTACCTGGTGCTGCCGGGCGTCACCGCCGTCTCCGACGCGACCGGCCCCTGGACGGCACCCGGCCGCACGCGCACCGTGCACCTGTCCGACGGCAGCCGCTTCCGCGAGCACCTCGACGTGTACGAACCACCCGCGGCTCCGGATGCGGTCGGCCGCTTCGACTACACCGTCACCAATTACACCAAGACCCTCGCCCACCTGGTCTCCGAAGCCGAGGCGCACTGGCGCTTCGAGCCCGCCGGGGCCGCGGGGGAGCGCTCACGCATCCGCTGGCGCTACGGCTTCCGCCCCCTCCCCGCACGCCGCTTCGTGGTCGAACACCTCATCGGCCCCGTCTGGCGCCGCTCCATGGCCCGCAGCATGACCGTCTGCGTGGCCGCCGCCGACGGCACCGACGGCTACGCCGCCCCGACACCCCCGCCCCGCCCGTGACCCCGCGCCCCCACCCCATGACCCCGCGCCCCCACCCTGTACACCGTGCCGGAGCGCCTGCCGCACGGAAACCGGGTGCCGACCGTCTCCTGCGCTCGGCTCCCGATCCGCGTGCGCGAACCGCCCCCGCCACCCACCCCGCGGCCGCCCGCCCGCTACGGGCGGCAACCCCATGAGCACCGTGCTGCTCACCGGATCCCGCGCGCCGGCCACCCTCGACCTCGCGCGGCACTTCGCCGCATCCGGGGCCACCGTCGTCACGGCCGACAGCCAGCCCGCCATCGCCTCCGCCTCGAACGCCGTGTCGAAGGCCTACCGGGTGCCCTCGCCGCGCTTCAGCCCGGTGGCGTTCGTCGACGCCGTCGCCGGCATCGCGCGCCGCCACGCGGTGGACCTCGTGGTTCCCACCTGCGAGGAGATCTTCTGGCTGGCGGCCGGAGTCGACTCGCGGCCGGGCCCATCCGGGTGGGGACCGCTCGACTCGGTGCTCTTCGCACCCCCGATCGACGTGCTGCGCCGCCTGCACGACAAGGCCGAGTTCCGGCTGCTGCTCGCCGAGCTCGGGGTGCCGCACCCGTCGACCGAGGTCATCGACTCGCGCATCGTGTGGCGTCGGATGTCGCGCGACACCTCCCGCCGCACCCGCCGCGTCGTGCTGAAGCCGGCCTTCTCCCGGTTCGGAACCCGCACCCGCATCGTGGACCCCGGCGATCCGCTGCCCGAGCCCGAGCGCATAACGCCCGAGCAGCGCTGGCTGGTGCAGGAACACATCGAGGGTGAGGAGTTCTGCACCTACGCCGTGGCGGTCGAGGGCCGGCTCACGGCGTTCGCGGCCTACCGTCCGGTGTGGCGGGCGGGTCGAGGTGCATCGGTGGGAGCAGGCGTGGCCTTCGAGCGCCTCGATCCCTCCCGCCCCGAGGTCGTCGCGGCCCACGCCATCGCGGCCCGCTTGGCCGGAGCGCTCGGACTCACCGGCCAGTTCGGTCTCGACCTCATGCACCGCCCCTCGACTCCCGCCACCCCCGTCATCGTGCTCGAGTGCAACCCGCGCGCCACGAGCGGCATCCATCTCTTCGCTCCGGCAGACGGTCTCGCCGCCGCCTTCCGCGGCCGGCCTCCCGCGCCGCGTGATGCCCCGGATGGCGCCGACCCCCGCGTGACCCGTGCTGCTGCGCCGTCGGGGCCCGTCGTCGCACCCTCGAGATCGGGTGCGCGCCTCGGAGTGCCGCACCTGCTCTACGCCGGTCCCGCCATCCGCTCGGCCACCACGGCCCGCCGTTTCGTCGGCCAGCTGCGAAGCCCGGATGCCCTCCGCCCACCCTCCGACCGCCTCCCCGTCACCGCGCTGCTCCGTGCGCTCAGCGTGCAGGCAGCCGAGGCCCGCGCTGCGCACACCGACCTCCTGGCCGCATCGACGCTCGACCTCGAATGGAACGGCGAGCACTTCCCCGAGCCCGCCCGGCGGTCTCGGCCCGCCCGCGACCCGCTCTGGGCGGCCCGCTTCGTCGAGGCCGTGGCCCTGGAGGGCGGCCCCACCGCCATCGCCGCCAACACCGGGTGCCGCCTCGACACCGTCACCGTCGGCGACCACTCGCTCCCCGTGACGGTCTCCACCTCCACCTCCACCCCGCGCCAGGAGGCCGCTCGCAGCTACGTGGTGTCGCCGCTCACGCACTACGTGCACTACGCCCGCGAGGAGCTCGTGGAGCTGCCGTCGATGCCGGTCCGTCGCGCGGCGGGCGGGCTGCTGCGGGTGCTCGAGGTCGTGCTCCGGGCCGGTCGCGTCGACGACGTGGTCATCGTGGGCAACTCCCTCGTGTCGACGAATCTGCTGCCCGAGCTCGATGAGGCCGCCGTGGCCGACGTGACGGCCCGCCTCACTGCCGCGCATCCGGATGCCGCGGTGGCCTGGCGCAGCGTGCACGGCCGCGGAACCACGCTGCCCGACGTTCTGCGCCGCGCCGGTTACCGATTGCTGCCCTCGCGCAGCGTGCTCTTCGCCCCCACCCGAGGCGACGAATGGATGACGCTCCGCGACGTGCGCCGCGACCGAGGTCTCTTCGAGACCTCGGGCCACCGTGCGCAACCGGCGCCCGTCGACCCCGTCACCGGCATGTCCAGCCCCGCCATCCGGCAGCGCATCGCCGACCTCTACGGCCTGCTCTACCTGGGCAAGTACTCGCGCCTGAACCCGGCGTACACGGCGGCCTTCGTGGGCGCGGCCCAGCGCAGCGGTTTCCTGCGGTTCACGCTGCTGACACGACCGGGCCGCCCCAGCACCGTGCTGCACCGCACCGCCGCGCCACCGGTCACGCCCGCCGACATCGTCGGCGTGATCGGCACCTCGACCGCGCACGGTCTGCTCGCCGCGCCCGTGTTCGGGTACGACACCACCCTCCCGGTGGAGGAGGGGCTGTACCGGATGCTCAGCTGGCTCGTCGCGCGCCAGGCCCACGAGGAGGGCGTCGACCTGCACGCCTCGAGCGGCGTGGCCGACTTCAAACGCAATCGCGGCGCCGAACGGGAGCTCGAGTACCTCGCGGTGTACACGCGACACCTGCCGTGGCGTCGGCGGATGGCGTGGTCGATGCTGCAGGCCGTTCTGGAGCGCATCGCCATGCCCTTGGTGGAGCGCCATACGCTGTAGGTGCAAACGCATGCTGTTCGTGCGCTCTGGTTGCGTGAGCATGGGGCAGGTAGGCATGAGGGGTGAGTTCAGCCCATTCCGATGCCGCCGCCCTGCTGGGTACCCGCATCCGGGAGGAGCGGCAGCGCTTCGCGATCAATCAGATGGAGCTCGCCGACCTGGCAGGACTGCATTTCACCAACCTCGGCAAGATCGAGCGAGGCCAGGCCAACCCGTCGCTGCACACGATCCTGCGCATCGCGGGTGCCCTCAACCTCGACCCCGCCGTGCTGCTCCAGGGCATGACTCCCGACATGCTGCCCGACCGCCCGCACAAGGTGACGGTGGCCGACCTCATCCGTGCGCGCGAGAACGGCGGCACGGCGTAGCCGGAGGCCCGCTGCTCCGCTACCCCACCGGCGCCCCTCAGAAGCTCACCCGCCACAGGTATTCGTCGCCGTTCGGCCTGAACCAGCGCACGATGAGCACACCGCTCAACGTCAACTGATCTCCACGTAGGGTGAGCTGCACCTGCTGCCCGGGCACGAGCAGCAACGGCGGGCTGGCGCGCATGACGCCGCCGCCGAGCAGGCTGAACGACAGGCCGCGGAGCGGCTCGTCTCCGGCATTGGTGAGGCGGTAGCGGTGAGGCGCATCGCGGCGGTCGAGGCGGAGCGGTACGCGGTAGGCGACTGATTCGGTTTCGTATGGGGATGTGTGACTGCTTGCCATGAACCGATCTCACCGCCCCCCACCGACCACCACCCCCCACCCGGGCGAGCGCACCCCGATTGTGCACAACTCCGCCGGTTGCACAACCGTACGCCGCAGAAGACGCCGAAGGTCTGCACGCCGGTGCCGACCTCGACCGTCAGCCCCCCGACGTGTCGGCCGCGTACCGCTTGAGCGCCTCGTCGATCGCGCCGTCGAACACCAGCCGCCCCTTGTCCAGGTACAGGCCCCGCGTGCAGAACCGCCGCAGATCACGCTCGTTGTGCGACACGAAGAACAGGGTGCGCCCGCCCTCCAGCAGCTCCTCGATGCGCCGATAGCACTTCTCCCGGAACCCCTTGTCGCCCACGGCGAGCACCTCGTCGACCAGGATGATCGGCTCCTCCAGCTGCGCGATCACCGAGAACGCGATCCGCACCCGCATGCCGCTCGAGAGGTGCTTGTACGGGGTGTCGAGGAAGTCGCCGATCTCGGCGAACTCGATGATCGAGTCGAACCGCGCATCGACCTCCTTCCGCGTCATCCCGTGCAGCCCGGCGGTGAGGTACACGTTGTCGCGCACCGACAGGTCGTCGACGAACCCGCCGGTGATCTCGATCAGCGGGGCCACGCCCTCGAACACCCCCACCGCTCCCTCGTCGGGGAGCACCACCTCGGCGACGAGCTTCAGCAGGGTCGACTTGCCCTGGCCGTTACGACCGATCACGCCGATGGCCTCGCCCCGGGTGACGGTGAAGCTCACGTCGCGCAGCGCCCAGAACTCGTCGGGCCGCGACCGCCGCCGCCGGCCGGCAAACAGGTCTTTGAAACTGCGGCGCGCACGCCGGTTGCGCTTGAACCGGATGCCGGCACCCTGAACCGAGATCACGTCGGGCTCCGTCGGGCCCACCTCGAGCGCGGTCATCAGATCTCCTTCAGAACGGCGCGCTCCGACCGGCGGAAGACGACGAGACCGATTCCGAGCAACGCGAACGACATCAGCGCCCCGACACCCACCTGGTACCAGTCGAGCTGATCCGAGAAGAAGCCGGCCCGGTACAGCGAGAAGATGCCGCTGAGCGGGTTGAAGGCCGCCCAGCCCTGAAGGGGCTCTGGCAGGTCGTGGGTGCCGTAGATGATGGGCGAGGCGTAGAACAGGAAGCGCAGCGCGAGCTTCACGGCCCGCTCGAGGTCGCGGAAGAACACCACGAGCGGGGCCACGATCAACGCCACCCCCACGGTCAAGACGCCTTGCAGCACGATCGCGAGCGGGAAGTACACCAGGTCGAGATTCACCGCGGCTCCGGCGGCGATGGCGAAGAAGGCCAGAACCGGGATGCTCGCGACGAACTCGATGCCCTTCGACAGCACGAGGCGGTTCACCCAGATGGTGCGCGGGATCTTCGTCGACCGGATGAGCTTGGCCTCCCGCAGGAACGCCCGCGTGGAGTCGGAGACCGCGCCGTTGAACCACATCCACGGCAGCAGCGCCGTGAGCAGGAAGACGATGTAGGGCTCGGTGCCCACCGGCCGCTGGAACACCTGCGTGAACACGAACCAGTAGATGCCCGCCATCACGAGCGGGTCGAGGATCGACCAGACGTAGCCGAGCGCCGAGGTGGAGTAGCGCACCCGCAGATCACGCCGGGTCAGCAACCACAGCGAATGCCGGTAACGCGACCATCCGCCACTGGATCGAGCCAGCGGCAGCCCAGTCGCTGCGCTCACGTGCGGTGCCCTTTCGTCGCCTCAGGGGCAAGCCTACCGACTAGCTCAGCGCCAGCTTCATCCTCGCGAGCCCGCCCACGACTGCACGACCCACGATTTCGGCGTCGAAGACGCCGACATCTCAGACGTACAGGTTGGCGCGTTCGAGGTCTTCCGCGAAGTCGACCTCCACGGCGTACAGGTCGGAGATGTCGATCGGCTCGACGAGAACGCCGTCTTTCGCGATGGCCAGCTCGAGACCGCGCTCGAAGTAGTCCTGGTCGTTCACGCGCTGGAGGTGACGCACGAACGCCGCCTTGTCACGGGAGGAGATGTAGTTGATGCCCACGGCCTCACCGAGCCCGCCCACCACGGTCTTCGACAGCTCGTCGATGTAGCCCTCGGCTGTGGTGGTGTATTTCACCTCTTCGTCGGAGACCTTCGCGGTGTTGACGGTGACGAACGACTGGTCGCGCGCCATCAACGGCAGCGTGCGGTCGAGCACGCTCGGGTCGAACACGACGTCGCCGTTCATCCAGAGCACGCCACCCGAACCCGACGCCTGGAGCGCGCGGAGCAGGCTCTTGGAGGTGTTCGTCTGGTCGTACTCCTCGTTGTAGACGAAGGAGGCCTCGGGGAATGCCTCGATGATGTGCTCGAGCTTGTACCCCACCACCACGGTCACCCGGGCGGCGGCACCGAAGGTGTGACGGATGTTGTCGAACTGCTGGCCCATGATGGTGCGGCCGTCGCTGAGTTCGGTGAGCGGTTTCGGAAGCGAGCGGCCGAGACGGCTGCCCATCCCGGCGGCGAGAATGACGACCTGCGTGGTCATGATTCCTCCTCTGTCGATGGGTTCGTGTCGATGGCTTCGCCCAGTTGTCAGGCCCGGTTCACCTCGATGTCATTGAATAGACACGCCTTTATGCCTTTGTTCAGCGTACTATGACCCCTTTTCGGGGCAACAGCGAGAGCGTGTATCGTTTCTGTTTCGTGATGCGTCGGCGGGGGTCGATCGATGTCAGACTGGGGGCTTCGTGAACGTGCGCCCGGGGTCGGTGCGACGTCTCGATGGGATTGATAGGTTGGTGCGGTGAGCTCAGAGTCAGACACTCCGAATACTGGAGGAGCGCGCTCTGGTGCACCGCGCACACCGCGTCGCACTCCAGCGTCTTCTGCTGCCTCGACGAGCGCCGCCACCCCGCGGAAGCCGGTGAAGCGGCCAACCGCCGCGAAGCCGGCGGGCGCCACGACGCCCGCCGCCACGACTCCCACCACGAAGGCCCCCGTCAAGCGGCCGGCCACCCCGCGGAAGCCGCCCGTGCGCAAGCCCGCGGCCAAGCCCGCCGTCACCGAGGCGACGGCCGTCGAAACGGCGGCCCCCGACACAGCGGCCCCCGACACGGCGGTCGTCGATGCGACAGGCGTCGAGACCGAGACCGAGACCGGCACCGAGACCTCGGCCGCCGCACCCAGGACTCCCGCCAAGCGCCCCGCGGCGCCGCGCACCCCGTCGAAGCCGCGCACCCCGTCACGGCCGTCGCGCCCCGCCGCACGTCAGGCCCCTGCCTCGGTCGTGCGCGACCTCGACCCGACCCGCATCAGCCTGTCGATCTCGGGCCTCACCAAGAAGTTCGGCAGCACCACGGCTGTCGCGGGCATCGACATCGACGTGCCCCAGGGCTCCTTCTACGGCATCGTCGGCCCCAACGGTGCCGGCAAGACCACCACGCTCTCCATGGCCACCGGCCTGCTGCGGCCCGACGGCGGCACCATCACGGTGTTCGGTCACGACGTGTGGCGCGATCGCGCGGCGGCGAAGCGCATGATCGGCGTGCTGCCCGATCGGCTGCGCCTGTTCGACCGTCTCACCGGCCGCCAGCTGCTGCACTACTCGGGCACGCTCCGCGGTCTCGACTCCAAGACGGTCCGCCAGCGCGCCGACGACCTCACCCGGGCCTTCGGCCTCGAGGACGCCATCAACCGGCTCGTCTCCGACTACTCCGTGGGCATGACCAAGAAGATCGCCCTGGCGAGCTCGATGATCCACTCGCCGCGCATCCTGGTGCTCGACGAGCCGTTCGAGTCGGTCGACCCCGTCTCGGCATCGAACGTGGTCGAGATCCTCGAGAAGTACGTGGCCGGCGGCGGTACCGTCGTGCTCTCCAGCCACAGCATGGACATGATCCAGCGCGTCTGCGACCGGGTCGCGATCATCGTCGAGGGCCGGGTGCTCAGCAAGGGCACGGTCGACGAGGTGCGCGACGGCGGGTCGCTGGAAGACCGTTTCATCGAACTCGCGGGCGGCCGCAAGAGCGCGGAAGGCATGGAATGGTTGCTGAGTTCCTCCGACTGAGGCTTCGGCTTCTCGGCAACGCGGGCCGCCGGCCGGCGTCGCAGCTGGTGGGGGTGCTCATCGGCCTCGCCTATGCGGTCGTGATGACGGTTGTGCTCGTGGCGGGCCTGATCGCTCTGCGCTCGGCCGACAGTGACACCGCACGAACCACCGTCGTGATCGGCGGCAGCCTCGTGACGGCCGGCTTCTGGTTCGTTCCCCTGATCTTCGGGATGCGCGACCGATTCGACCCCCGGTCGTTCGCGCTCTTCGGCCTGAGCGACGGGCGCCTGGCGCTCGGGCTGCTGGTTGCGGCATTCCTCGGCGTGCCCGCCCTGGTGGTCAGCATCGTGAGCCTCGCCTCCATCGTCACCTGGTCGCAGTCGCCGGGCTCCACGCTGCTCGCGGTCGTCTCGGCGGTCGTCGGCGCGGTCACCTGCGTGCTCGGCGCGCGCATCGCCGTGTCGCTCGGTTCGTTCGCCTTCTCGAGCCGGCGGGCGCGCGACATCGGGGCGGTCGTGGGCGTGCTCGCGGTGCTCGTGCTGGTGCCCGGCATCCTGTTGATCATGATCACCGGCTGGGGCGGCTCGTCCTGGGGCGGCGGCGATGAGGCCGTGCTTCCGGCGTTGGCCGGAGCCCTCGGTTGGACCCCGCTCGGTGCCGCCTGGGCGGTGCCTGCTGACGCGGTGAACGGCGAGTGGGTGTACGCCGTGCTCAAGCTGCTGATCGCCCTCGCCACACTGGGGCTGCTCTGGCTCGGCTGGCGCGGACTGGTGTCGCTGATGCTCGTGTCTCCCGGCAACCGCGTCGACGAGACGCGCGACGAGGCGGGCTTGGGCTGGTTCGGCCGCGTGCCGGCGACCCCCACCGGCGCCATCACGGCCCGTGTGCTCACCTACTGGGCCCGCGACCCACGGTACTTCGCCCAGCTCGTGATCGTGCCGGCCCCGGCGGTTCTCGCGGTGCTGGTGTTCGCCTTCGTGGGCGTGCCCATCGAGTACACCGCCCTGTTGCCGCTTCCGCTGATGTGCGTGTTCCTGGGCTGGGTGATGCACAACGACGTGGCGTTCGACAACACGGCGGTGTGGCTGCACCTCGTGGCGGGCCGGGTGGGTCTCGCCGACCGGGTCGGCCGGATGATCCCGGTGGTGCTGATCGCCGTGCCCCTGATCGGCATCGGCTCGTTCCTCAGCGTGCTGTTCGCCGACAACCTCGACGCCCTGCCGGCGATGCTCGGCGTGTGCACCTGCCTGGTGGCCACCGGTCTCGGGCTCGGCAGTCTCTTCTCGGCCCGGTTCCCCTACCCGGCCACCCGGCCCGGCGACAGCGCGTTCACCCAGCCACAGGCCACCGGGGCCACCTCGGTGCTCGCCCAGATCTTCTCGCTGTTCGGCACCCTCGCCCTGTCGTTGCCGGCCATCGTCTACGGGGTGCTCGGCGTGTTCGTCGACCCCGAGTACTTCTGGGTCTCGCTCTGGGCCGGGGTGGGGGTAGGCGTGGTGGTGCTCGTTCTGGGCGTCGTCGGCGGAGCCCGCATCTTCGATCGCCGTGGGCCCGAGATCCTCGCTGCCGCGCAGCGCAACTGAGACCCTCCTCCGCGGGGCGGCCCGCTTCGGCCGGGGTGCCCTCGGAGCGCTCTAGAATCGTCTGCATGGCCGAACACCCCCACGCACGAACCTCCGATCCCGGTGCCATCCCCGATGGCGGGGGCGGTACCACCACGCTCGATCGCGAGCTGGAAGAGCTGCTCAACACCGACAGCATCGACCCCGGAGATCACGAACGCTTCTCGCACTACGTCGAGAAAGACAAGATCATGGAGTCGGCGATGACCGGCAAGCCCGTGAAGGCGCTCTGCGGCAAGAAGTGGACCCCGGGCCGTGACCCCGAGAAGTTCCCGATCTGCCCCACCTGCAAGGAGATCTACGAGCGCCTGCTCGACGAGTAGGCCTCAGGCGTAGACGGTCGGGATGACCGGCTCGCCCGCGGCGAGCCGGTACGCCTGATCGGGCAGCTCGGCGATCGCGGCCGCGTGATGGCGTCGGGCGGCGGCGACGCCGGAGGCCCCGAGGTGCTCGCGCTGAACGACCCCGTCGACCACGAGGGGCACGTGCAGGGCCCGGCCCCGCGCATCCGTCGGCGGCAACGCCCCCACGTAGAGCGTCTCCGAGGTGGCGACACCGGATGCGTCGAGCAGCCGCACCGGATGCTTCTGCCCGCCGTGGGTCGCCTTGTCGGCCGACTTCTTCGACACCGCCACCCACCGGCCGTCGGCGCCCTGCCGGGAGACCAGCTTGTACACCATCCCGGCGGCGGGATGCCCCGACCCGGTCACGAGCGAGGTGCCCACCCCGAAGGAGTCCACCGGCGTCGAGGCGAGTGCGGCGATGGCGTACTCGTCGAGGTCGTTGGTGACGGTGATCTTCGTGGCCGTGGCGCCGAGCGCGTCGAGTTGCTCCCGCACGTCGTGCACGAGGGTGAGCAGGTCACCGGAGTCCAGGCGCACGGCTCCGAGTCCGGTGCCGGCCACGCGCACGGCGGTCTCGACCCCGGTGGGTACGTCGTAGGTGTCGACCAGCAGCGTGGTCGAGGGCCCGAGGGCGTCGATCTGCGCGCGGAAGGCATCTTCCTCGGAGTCGTGCAGCATCGTGAAGGCGTGGGCGGCCGTGCCCATGGTGGGCACGCCCCAGCTCCGGCCGGCCTCGAGGTTCGAGGTGGCGGCGAAGCCCGCGATGTAGGCCGCCCGGGCCGCGGCCACGGCCGAGCGCTCCCCGGTGCGCCGCGAACCCATCTCGGCCAGTGGCCGGCCGCGCGCCGCCGACACCATACGGGCGGCCGCGCCGGCCACCGAGGAGTCGTAGTTCAGCACGCTCAGGATGAGGGTCTCGAGCACCACGCCCTCGGCGAAGCTGGACTCCACCACCAGAAGCGGCGAGCCGGGGAAGTACACCTCGCCCTCGCGGTACCCGGTGATCGTGCCCGAGAAGCGGTAGTCGGCCAGCCAGTCGAGCGTGGGGGCGCTCACCACCTCGTGCGAGCGGAGGAACTCGAGCTCGGCGTCGGCGAAGCGGAAGGACTCGATCAGCTGCAGCAGTCGCCCGGTGCCCACCACCACGCCGTACCGGCGACCGCGGGGGAGCGTGCGCCCGAACGCCTCGAACACGCTCGGTCGGTCATGGGTTCCGGCGCGCAGCGCGGCATCCACCATGGTGAGTTCGTAGCGATCGGTGAGCAGAGCTGTCGACATGGTCACGCCCTCGAGCTTAGAGCGGCCGACGGCCCGCACTAGGCTGGGTTCTCGTGAGTGATGCGCCGATCGGGATCTTCGACTCCGGGGTGGGCGGGCTCACGGTCGCCCGCTCGGTGCGAGACCAGCTCCCGCGCGAGTCCATCCTCTACGTGGGCGACACCGCGCACTCGCCCTACGGCCCGAAGCCGCTCGCCGATGTGCGGCGCTATGCGCTCGAGGTGCTCGACGACCTCGTGGCCCAGAACGTGAAGATGCTCGTGATCGCCTGCAACACGGCGTCGGCGGCGATGCTGCGGGATGCGCGCGAGCGCTACGACGTGCCCGTGATCGAGGTCATCCAGCCCGCCGTTCGCACCGCGGTCACGGCCACCCGCAACAACCGCGTCGGTGTGATCGGCACCACCGCCACCATCACCTCGCGAGCCTACGACGACGCGTTCGCGGCGGCTCCGCATCTTCAGCTGTTCTCCCAGGCCTGCCCCGAGTTCGTCTCCCACGTCGAGGCCGGAGACACCACCAGCCACGAGCTCGTTGCTTTGGCGGAGCGTTACCTCGCCCCGCTGATGGAGCACGACATCGACACCCTGGTGCTCGGCTGCACGCACTACCCGTTCCTGAAGGGTGCCATCTCCTACGTGGTGGGCGAGGGGGTGCGGCTGGTCTCCAGCGACACCGAGACGGCCAACGACGTGTACCGCACCCTCGTGCGCACCGGCATGGAGCGCACCTCGCCCGAACCGCCCGTGTACCGCTACGAGGCCACCGGCGGCAGCGCCCAGGAGTTCCTGCGCCTGTCGGAGCTCTTCCTCGGCCCCGAGGTGTCGCGGGTCGAGCTGGTGCACACCGGAGCCATCACCATCCCGCATCCCAGAAGGAGCACACCGTGACCGATTCCCCGAGCACCGGCCCCCGCAAAGACGGCCGCACCGCCGATCAGCTCCGCCGTGTCACCATCGAGCGGGGTTGGAGCGAGCAGGCCGAGGGCTCGGCGCTGGTCTCGTTCGGCAAGACCAAGGTGCTCTGCACCGCATCCTTCACCAACGGCGTGCCCCGCTGGAAGTCGGGTTCCGGCAAGGGCTGGGTCACCGCGGAGTACGCGATGCTGCCCCGCGCCACCAACGACCGCACCGATCGCGAGTCGGTCAAGGGCCGCATCGGCGGTCGCACCCATGAGATCTCGCGACTGATCGGCCGGTCGCTGCGGGCCGTGGTCGACATGAAGGCGCTCGGCGAGAACACCATCGTGATCGACTGCGACGTGCTGCAGGCCGACGGCGGCACCAGGACCGCCGCCATCACCGGTGCCTACGTGGCCATGGCCGACGCCATCGAGTGGGCCCGCAAGAAGAAGTTCATCGGCCAGAAGTCGCAGCCGCTGATCGACTCGGTCGCGGCCGTGTCGGTGGGCATCATCGACGGCGAGCCGATGCTCGACCTCGCCTACGTCGAAGACGTGCGGGCCGAGACCGACATGAACGTCGTGGTCACCGGCCGGGGGCTGTTCGTGGAGGTGCAGGGCACGGCCGAGGGTGCACCGTTCGACCGCACCGAGCTGAACGCACTGCTCGATCTCGCCCTGCTGGGCACGGCCGAGCTCGCGACGCTGCAGACCGCCACGCTGACGGATGACGCGGCAGGGCGGTCCGCCTGATGCGCGTCGTGCTCGCCACCCACAACGCGCACAAGGTCGAGGAGTTCCAGCACATCCTGGGGGCGGCGCTGCCCGAGCTGGAGATCGTGGCCTACGACGGGCCGGAACCGGTGGAGGACGGCACCACCTTCGCCGAGAACGCTCTGATCAAGGCGCGCACGGCCGCCCGGCACACCGGGCTCCCGGCCCTGGCCGACGACTCCGGCATCTGCGTCGACGTGCTGGGCGGCTCGCCCGGCATCTTCTCGGCACGCTGGGCCGGCCACGGCCGGGGCGACCGCGCGAACCTCGAACTGCTGCTCGACCAGCTGTCCGATCTCGCCGACGAGCACCGGGCGGCCTGGTTCGCCTGCCACATCGCCATCGTGGTTCCGGCCACCGGGTTCGAGCAGGTCGTCTCCGGCACCTGGCCCGGGCGGCTCGCCCGGCAGGCGGCCGGTGGCGGCGGGTTCGGCTACGACCCGATCTTCGTACCCGACGGTCGCGAGGTCTCGGCCGCCGAACTGACGGCCGCCGAGAAGAACGCCGAGAGCCACCGCGCCCGGGCGTTCGAGGCGGCCATCCCGGTGTTGAGAATGAGCGTCATTCCTAACTAGCGCGAACGGTGGCACCCGGTGTTCGGAGGCGGTTACCGTGGTGATCATGACCGATCACTCCAGCCACGAACGCCGGTGCGGCCCGGCGTCCGGTCACACTCGGGCGGATGTGTCGGCCACGCCGGCGTCCGGGTCGCACACCCACTCGCACGGTGCCGGGGCCAACCGCACCCGGCTCACGATCGCCATCGCGATCGTGGCCACCGTGCTCGTCGTGGAGGCCGCGGGCGCCGTGCTGTCGGGCTCGCTGTCGCTCTTCGCCGACGCGGGCCACATGCTCTCCGACCTGATCGGCCTGATCGTGGCGCTGATCGCCACGATCGTGGCAGCCCGCCCGGCGAACGAGCGCCACAGCTACGGCTACCAGCGGGCCGAGGTGTTCGGCGCGCTGATCAACAGCCTCATCCTGATCGTCGTGGCGGGCTTCGTGACCATCGAGGCGGTGGGCCGGCTGCTCTCCACCGAGGCGGGGGAGGTGCAGGGCGGGCTCATGCTGGGCGTGGCGGCCGTGGGCCTGGTGGCCAACTTCGTGTCGCTGATGGTGCTGCGGGGCGGGGCGAAGACCTCGATCAACATGCGCGGCGCCTACCTCGAGGTGCTCGGCGACCTGCTCGGGTCGATCGCGGTGATCGCGGCGGCCGTGGTCATCCTCACCACCGGGTTCGAGAAGGCCGACGCCATCGCCTCGCTCCTGATCGCGGCCATGATCGTTCCCCGTGCCGTGTCGCTCCTTCGCGACGTGGTGGGGGTTCTCAACCAGTCCACCCCGCCCACGATGGATGTCGCGGGCATCCGGTCGCACATCCTCGACGAGCCGGGGGTGGTCGACGTGCACGACGTGCACGTGTGGGCCATCACCTCGGGCCGGTACGTCTTCTCGGCGCACGTGGTGGTGCAGCCGATCGTGTTCGAGCGCGGCGAGACGGGACTGCTCCTGGATTCGCTCGGCGAATGCCTCGAAGGCCACTTCGACGTGGAGCACTCCACCTTCCAGCTCGAGCCGGTCGAGCACGCCCGGCACGAGGAGAACCACCACCGGTAGGCGGTGCTGCCGAGGGGGCGATCAGCCCTTCGGCGTGGTGTCGACGTCGCCGCCGAACACCTCGGGCTCGAGCGTGAGCCGCTCGGCGGCTCCAGTGATCTCGACGTCGTCGGCCTCGGCCACCTTCGGGTCGCGCTTGGCCTTCCGCGACTCGCGGATGTAGTGGATGGCGGTGGGAACCACGGTGAGCACCACGACGCCGATGAGAACCACGTCGAGGTACTTCTCGGTGAACTCCCGAACCGGCTCGATCTGGCCGAGCGCGAAGCCCAGCAGCACGATTCCCGATCCCCAGATGAGGGCTCCGATGGCGTTGTAGAGCGAGTAGCGCTTGTAGTTCATGTGGCCGACGCCGGCGGCGATCGGGGCGAAGGTGCGCACGATCGGCACGAAGCGGGCCATGATGACGGCCAGCGCGCCGAAGCGCTCGAAGAAGGCGTTCGTGCGTTCCACGTTGCGCACGCTGAACAGGCCGGACTCCTTGCGTTCGAACACCCGCGGGCCGAGCTTGTGACCGATCAGATAGCCCACCTCGCCGCCGAGGAACGCGGCCAGCGAGATGGCCAGGCACACCCACCACACGTCGATGCCGAACTTGCCGCCCACCGCGAGCACACCGGTGAAGAACAGCAGGGTGTCGCCCGGCAGCAGGAACCCGATCAGCAGGCCGGTCTCGGCGAACACGATGGCACAGACCACCAGCAGGGCGACCGGGCCGAACACGCCGCCCAGCAGGGTGTTCGGGTCGAGCCAGGGGATGAGAGCAGCGGGTGCGGCAGTGAACACGGTCAGTCTTCTCCAGTCGTCGGGGCGGTTTCGCCCGGCGGCAAATCGGTGAGAGTGCGGGAGAAGGGACTTGAACCCTCACGCTCGAAAGCACAGGAACCTAAATCCTGCGTGTCTGCCAATTCCACCACTCCCGCAGACGCAACTCCAGTGTAGGGGTAGGGTGCCCGGCGGCTTGTCAGCGGGAGTGCGGCAGATAACGGGGGATCGACCGCACCAGGATGCCGGCTCCCACGAGGCCCACGACCCCCACGATGCCGGTCGCGAACGGCAGCGACGCCACCGCCACCACGGCCGAGACGCCGAGCGGCGCGAGAGCCGCACCGGCGTCGGCCGTGAACCGGAAGGCACCGAGGAACGGCGCCGGGTTCTCCCGCGGTGCGAGGTCGGCGCTGAGCGTCATGATGATGCCGCTGCCCACCCCGTTCGCCACGCCCATCACGATGGCGATCACCACGAACCACTGGGCGGAGCTGCCGAGGTCGTGCGTGAACGAGAGGGTGATCAGGGCGAGCCCCATGCCCACCATCGACGGCACCACGCTCCACAGCCGGCCGAACCGGTCCATGATCCACCCGCTGGTGTAGAACAGCGCGAAGTCGGCGGCCCCGCCGAGACCGATCACGAGGGCCGTGGTGGAGGGCGAGAGGCCGATGCTCACGGCCCAGAGCGGCAGGATGGCCATCCGGCTGGCTCTCAGTGCGCCCACCACGCCCGCACCCGACCCCACGCGCAGCAGCACGCCGCGGTTGTCGACGATGGTACGCAGGAGTCCGGCCGACTCGGCGGCCACGAGCCGCTGCCCGGCATCGGGCCTCGCCAGGGTGAGCGTGGGATCCGGCATCCGGAGCAGCACGATCACCACGGTGACGATGCAGACGACGTGGATGAGGAAGGCCGACCAGGTGGAGCCCGAGAGGGCGATCACCGCGCCACCGAGGAACGGGCCCACGAACCAGCCTGCACGAAAAGCCCCGCCGAGCGTCGAGAGCGCCCGCGCCCGCACGCGCACGGGCACGAAGCTGGTCATGAACGCCTGCCGCGCCAGCGCGAAGACCGCGGCCGAGAGCCCGAGCAGGAACACACCCAGGCCGAACAGCGCCGTGTTCGGCGCGAGCGCCGCGAAAACCACCGCCCCGAGCGAGAGGGTGCCGGCGGCGATCATCGAGTGCCGCTCGCCGATGCGCGACACGAGCCAGCCGCTCGGGATGTCGCCCACCAGCTGCCCCACCACGATCAGCGCGGCGATGAAGCCCGCACCGGCCAGCCCGGCGCCCAGGGAGTGGGCGATGCCGGGGATGATCGGGATGATCGCGCCCTCCCCGATCGCGAACAGGAAGGAGGGGAGCAGAGCCGGCACCGCGATCGAGCGGAACCGGAAGTCGTCGGTGGGGGGCGCATCCGTCATCACCATGTAGTTTACCCGTGTTAATGAATTGGCGGGCCGATAGACTGTCGGCATAATGCTCGACTTAGACCTCAGCGAACAGATCGCCCAGCTGCGAACCACCTTCGACGACATCCGCTCGGTGGTCGACGTCGACGCCCTGCGGGCGGAGATCGCGCGACTGAGCGAGGAGGCCGGCGTCCCCGACCTGTGGGACGACACGGTCAAGGCCCAGAAGGTCACGAGTGCGCTGAGCCACCGGCAGGCCGAACTGGCGAAGATCGAGTCGATCCAGTCGCGGCTGGACGACCTCGAGGTGCTGATCGAGATGGCGAACGAGGCCGGCGACGAGGAATCGGCCGAGGAGTCGAAGGTCGAGCTCGCGAGCATCCAGAAGGTGCTCGGCGAGCTCGAGGTGCAGACGCTGCTGAACGGCGAGTTCGACCCGCGGCCGGCCGTCATCACCATCCGCGCGGGAGCCGGCGGCGTCGACGCCTCCGACTTCGCCGAGATGCTGATGCGCATGTACCTGCGCTGGGCCGAGAAGCACAACTACTCCAGCACCGTCATGGAGACCAGCTACGCCGAAGAAGCGGGCATCAAGTCGGCCACCTTCGAGATCGACGCGCCCTACGCGTTCGGAACGCTGTCGGTCGAGGCCGGAACCCACCGGCTCGTGCGCATGAGCCCGTTCGGCGCCGCCGGAAAGCGCCAGACCAGCTTCGCCGCCGTGGAGGTCATCCCGCTCATCGAGGAGGCCGGCGTGATCGAGATCCCGGAGAGCGACATCCGGGTCGACGTCTTCCGCTCCTCGGGCCCCGGCGGCCAGTCGGTCAACACCACCGACTCCGCGGTGCGCATCACCCACCTCCCCACGGGAACGGTGGTGTCGATGCAGAACGAGAAGAGCCAGATCCAGAACCGGGCAGCCGCCCTCCGGGTGCTGCAGTCGCGCCTGATGATCATCCAGCGCGAGCAGGAGGCGGCCCAGAAGAAGGAGCTCGCCGGCACCATCACCGCCAGCTGGGGCGACCAGATGCGCAGCTACGTGCTCGCTCCGTACCAGATGGTGAAAGACCTGCGCACCGACCACGAGGTGAACAACCCCTCGGCGGTGTTCGACGGCGACCTCGACGGGTTCATCGCCGCCGGCATCAAGTGGCGCAAGCAAAAACACGACTGAGTTCGGCCGGCGTTTCTATGAATCGGCGCGTCCAGCGAGTCGCGCGGTGGGATCGACGGATGGTCTGCTTAGAGTCATCACGTCATGATTCGGTTTGATCACGTAACCAAGACCTACCGGGGCACCAAGCGGCCCGCGCTCGACTCGATCGACCTCGAAATCCTCCGGGGCGAGTTCGTGTTCCTCGTGGGAGCCTCCGGTTCAGGCAAGTCCAGCTTCCTCCGCCTCGTGCTGAAGGAAGACCGGCCCACCTCGGGCAACATCCACGTTCTCGGCCAAGACCTGAACGCGATCTCGAACCGCAAGGTGCCCTACTTCCGGCGCAACCTCGGCGTCGTCTTCCAGGACTTCCGGCTGCTGCCCGGCAAGAACGTGTTCGACAACGTCGCCTTCACGCTCCAGGTGATCGGCAAGTCGCGCGGCTTCATCCAGGAAGCCGTCCCCGACGTGCTCCAGATGGTGGGCCTGGCCGAGAAGGCGAACCGGCTGCCGCACGAGCTCTCGGGCGGTGAGCAGCAGCGCGTGGCCATCGCCCGCGCGGTGGTGAACAAGCCTGCCATCCTGTTGGCCGACGAGCCCACCGGAAACCTCGACCCGTCGACGAGTGCCGGCATCATGACCGTGCTCGAGCGCATCAACGCCGGTGGCACCACCATCGTGATGGCCACCCACGACAACGCGATCGTCGACCACATGAAGCGCCGCGTGATCGAGCTGGTCACCGGCCAGATCGTGCGCGACGAAGACCAGGGCGGCTACGGCATGACGGCTGAGATCGCGCTGCAGGACTCCGGCCTCACCGCCGAGATCGCCCTGTCAGAAGGACTCGCCCGCCCCGTGGGCCCGGCCCAGCCGCACACCGCGCCGGTGCGTACCGTGCCGCCGATGCCCGCCACGGGAGCGCTGCCCGTGCAGCCCACCCCGGCCCCGGCGCCCGCACCCGCCCGAACGGCCGCGGTGGCCACGGCGACCGCCGAGCCGATGCCGCCGCTCCCGCCGCAGCACGCCCCCGATCCGCGCGACCCGGCCACCGAGTCGCTCAGCCTGGCCGAGAAGCTCGGCCTCCGGGCCCCCGGCGACTCCGGTGGCTCGGCGAACGACCAGAACGTGGGGCCGACGACGTGAGATTCGCACTCATCCTCGGCGAGGTCGGCACCGGCCTCCGCCGCAACGTGTCGATGGTCATCTCGGTCGTCCTCGTCACGTTCATCTCGCTCACCTTCGTGGGCGCCGCCATCCTGCTGCAGATGCAGATCGGCCAGATGAAGAACTTCTGGTACGACAAGGCCCAGGTGGCCGTCTACATGTGCACCGCGACATCCGGAGGCGACAACTGCGCGGGCGGTGAGGCGAACGCCGACCAGAAGGCCGCGGTTCAGGCCCAGCTCGACTCGCCGACGCTGGCCCCGTTCATCGACCGGTACTACTTCGAAGACCACGAGCAGGCCTACGAGAACTTCCAGAAGCAGTTCGCCGGCAACCCGGTCACCGAGTACGTCACGCCCGACCTGCTGAACGAGACCTACTGGGTCAACCTCAAAGACCCCACGCAGTCGGCCGTGCTGGTGGAGAGCCTCTCGGGTCTCGCCGGTGTCGACAGCGTGACCGATCAACGCAGCTATCTCGAGCAGATCTTCTCCATCCTGAGCGCGGCCAGCTACACGGCGATCGGCATCGCGGCTCTGATGCTCGTGGCGGCGGTGCTGCTGATCGCCACCACCATCCGGCTCTCCGCCTTCTCGAGGCGACGCGAGCTCGGCATCATGCGGCTGGTGGGGGCGTCGAACAGGTTCATCCAGACGCCGTTCATCCTCGAGGGGGTGATCGCCGCGCTGATCGGATCGGTTCTCGCCGGCGGCGCCATCGTGGCGATCGTGAAGTTCTTCGTGCAGGACTACCTCGCGCTGCAACTGCCGTTCACGTCGTTCGTGGGGGTGGGCGACGCGCTGTTGGTGGCGCCGATCCTGCTCGTGGTGGGCGCCCTGCTCGCCGCGTTCTCGGCGAAGTTCGCGATCACGCGCTACCTCAAGGTCTGATCGCACTAGACTGATGGGCTGCCGCCCGCATGCCCGGCATCGGGCGGCGGCTTCCATTCGTCGAGAACCCCAGGAGAGTGCCGTGCCACGCGAACGCGGAGAGAAGGTCGTCGCGACCAACCGCAAGGCGCGCCACGACTACTCCATCGAAGACACCTACGAGGCCGGTCTCGTGCTCACCGGCACCGAGGTGAAGTCGCTCCGGGAGGGGCGTGCCTCGCTCGTCGACGGTTACGCCTTCGTCGAAGGGGGAGAGGCGTGGCTCGACGCCGTGCACATCCCCGAGTACAACCAGGGCACGTGGAACAACCATCCTCCTCGGCGCAAGCGCAAGCTGCTGCTGCACAAGGAGCAGATCCTCAAGATCCACAACAAGACCAAAGAGGGCGGCTACACCCTGGTGCCGCTGAAGCTCTACTTCAGCGACGGCCGCGCGAAGGTCGAGATCGCGGTGGCCAAGGGCAAGCGCGAGTACGACAAACGGCAGACCCTGCGGGAGCGGCAGGACAAGCGCGAGGCCGACCGCGCCATGGCCGGCCGCCGCAACCTCGGCGACTGAGCCCGATTCGCGGGGCGGCCCGGTTCACACCGGGTAGCGGATGCCGGTGAGCCGTTCCGCGGTCTCCCACAGCCGGTCTGCCACGGCCCGGTCGCGCGTGTAGGGCTTGGCGCCCACGATCGCGGGGGCGCCCCTGAGCTGCCGCCATCCGTCAGGGCCCCAGTACTGCCCGCCGGCGGCCCGCGCGTCGGTGGCGGCCGCCACGATCGGCCGGGCCCCCACGTGCTTGCCCTGGGCGATCACGCGGTAGGCCGCGCGGCCGACCGGCGTGCCCCGCTTCGGTGGCGGCAGGATGTCACGGGCCGGTGACAGCTCGTCGACCGCGAATCCCGGATGCGCCACGAGGCTGGCGACGTCGGCTCCCGCCGCGCGCAACCGGCGATCGAGCTCGAACGCGAACGTCATCACGGCGAGCTTGGATCGCCCGTAGGTGCGGAACTGCCGGAACCGCCCGCGCTCGCTCTGCAGATCCGCGAGATCGAGCCGGAAGAACTCGTGGCTGATGGAACCGAGGCTCACGATGCGCCCGGAACCCTGGTCGAGCATCCGGGGCAGCAACCGGCCGATGAGGGCGACGTGACCGAGGAGGTTGGTGCCGATCATCGACTCGAAGCCGTCGGCGGTGATCTGGCGGCCGGAGGTCGCGAGCACGCCGGCGTTGGCGATCAGGGCGTCGATCCGGGGAAGGGCGGCGAGCTCGGCCGAGGCCTCCGCCACAGAGGCGAGATCGGCGAGGTCGAGGCGCACGAAACGGGCGTCGGCACCCGGCACGTGCCGGGCGATCGAGGCGAGGGCAGCGGCGCCCTTCTCGGGCGACCGGGCGGCGATCACCACGGCGGCACCGCGGGTGGCGAGCTGCTCGCCCGCCCAGTAGCCGAGACCGCCGGTGCCGCCTGTGACGACGTAGTGGCGCCCCACCAGGTCTCGGCCCGGGGCCGGCGGCACGGCGGCGGTCACCGGGCCACGGAACCGGTGGCGGCGAAGCGGGCGTGCACGGTGGCCTCGATCACGATGGCGCTCGGCCGGAGTTCGACGCCGCCGCTCGCCCGCGAGGCCTTCGCCATGGCCATCACGCCGGGGCCGGCCGGGTCGTCGAGGAGGCCCGGGTCGCTCAGCGACAGCGCGGTTACCGAGTCCAGGCCCAGGGCGTCGGCGTATTCGCGGGCCTTGGTCTGGGCATCCTGGATCGCGGCCCGGCGAACCTCGGAGTGCAGGGCGACCTCGGTGTCGGGGGCGAGCAGCCACTCGATGCCGTCGACGGCGATGCCCTCGCGGATGGCGACCACGTCGATCCACTCCGACAGCGCCTCGAAGTCGTCGAACTCGGCGTCGACGAACACCGCGCTGTGGAACTCCACGGGCAGCCGGGCGCCGTCGGCGCTGTAGGGGCGTTGGCCCCAGACGCGGATGTCCTCGGAGCTCCAGGCGATGACGGGGCCGTCGTCGGGGTGCAGCAGGGTGTCGAGCGAACCGGCCAGCGACTCGTGGGCCGTTCGGGTGGCGGCGAGCACGCTGTCACGCTTGGAGCCCTCGAAGCCGATGCCGATACGCACCCGGGCGCGTTCCGGAAGGCGGCGGAGGCGGCCGGTGCCGGCCACGGTGATGATGGTGTCGGGCATGCCCCCACGATATTCCATGCGGCCGGTGGCAGAGCTGAGCGAGGGTGTCGTATAGTTGAAGGCTGCGTCGGATGTGCATCCGGAGCAGTGCCCGGCATCTCGGGCCTTTGGTAACTCAACAGTGTGCGACAACGGCCCACCACGGGGATGATCGGTTTCGACATTGCCTGTGAAACTGCGAGAAGCGGGCCGAGGATGCGGGGTTATCTCGTTAACGCCCTCCGCAAAACATAAGTGCCAATTCAAACAGCACTGTTGCGGCCAAGAAGGCCACCTTCGCCCTCGCGGCCTAGGTCTTCCTTCCTAGCTAAATAGCAACTGTCGGTCCGGGAATGCTCTCTACCCGGGTTCCGGCATTATCTAGAGAGATTGCTGTGTGACTGTGTCTCAGGGTCACGCGGGACTTTTACTGTGGCTGGGCTCGTCGACCTAGGTGCCTGTTGCACAGGTCGGAGCCGAGTAGAACGCTCTAACAGGCTACGCCCGTAGAAGGCGCGGAATCTCAGCAGTGGACGGGGGTTCAATTCCCCCCATCTCCACCACCTGGCCGTCGTCGCACACTGTTGAGAATATCTCGATTATGGCTACACTGGCCGGATGATCGCATCGTCAACGCGCCTCGCGGGTTCAAGTCTCGTCATTCTTCTGGCCGCCTCCGGCCTCGCCGGATGCTCCGCCGGCGGCGGCCCCGCGTCGTTCGACGGCGTGCAGGCGGCCACACTGCAGATCGAGGCGGAGGGCACCTTCGCCGACCCCGAGAACGGGCAGAGCGAGGAGCAGTCGGGCTCTGGGTCGGGCTTCTTCATCTCGTCCGACGGTCTCGCCGTCACCAACAACCATGTCGTGGCCGGCGCCGGAACCATCTCCGTGCGGGTGGGAGGCGATGCGTCGAAGGAGTACGACGCCCGGGTGCTGGGGTCGTCGGAGTGCCTCGACATCGCGGTCATCCAGGTCGACGGCGAGAACTTCCCGTTCCTCGGCTGGCAGAAGGGCGAGATCACCACGGGCGAGCAGGTGTACGCGGCCGGGTTCCCGCTCGGCGATCCCGACTTCACGCTCACCCAGGGCATCGTGTCGAAGAACGACACCGCGGGGGAGTCGGCCTGGGCGTCGCTGGACCACATCATCGAGCACGATGCGAAGATCCGGCCGGGCAACTCGGGCGGGCCGCTCGTCAATGCCAAGGGCGAGGTGGTGGGCATCAACTACGCGAGCATCGGCGAGCTCGACTACAACTTCGCCATCCACCGCGACGAGGCGCAGGCCGTGCTCGACGAGCTGATCGCCGGAGACAGCGTGGAGAGCTTGGGGGTCAACGCCCAGGCCCTTCCGCTCGACGACCAAGGGGAGCCCATGGGTGTGTGGGTGAGCTCGGTGGCGGCCGGTTCTGCGGCGGACGGCGCCGGCATCCTGCCGGGTGACCAGCTGCTGCGCATGGCCGGCACCACCCTCGCCGCCGAGGGCACGCTCGAGGAGTACTGCGACGTGGTCACCACCCAGGGCAGCGACAAGACCATCGACGTCGATGTCTACCGCCCCTCCGATGACACGTTCTACCGCGGCCAGTTCAACGGAACAACACTCGCCGCCGTGGTGGTACCCGGCGCCGGTGCCTCCGCGGGCACCGATGACCGCGAGTACACGACCATCGCCGACGACACCGGTGTGCTGAGCGTCGACGTGCCGGTCGATTGGGCCGATGTCGACGGAGCTTCCTTCACCGGCCCGGCCGGCAAGGAGTTCATCGACGTGCGGGCCAGCACCGATCTGCAGGCCTTCGCCGACTCCTGGGGTACCTCCGGAGTCACGGTGTCGGCGGCCGAAGCCGCACCCGAGCTCACCCCCGAGGCGATCTTCGCCTCGTTCGGCTCGCTCACGGCGCAGTGCACCCCGAAAGAAGCGGATGCCTACTCCGACGGCGTCTACACCGGCCAGTACCAGTACTTCACCGGGTGCGGCGGTCAGAGCGACTTCGTGATCGTGGTGGCCCAGCCCGCCGACGCGAGCTTCGTGGTGGTGGTCTCGGTGGCCATCGCGAGCACCGCCGACCTGCCCGCCATCGAGCACGTGATGGGCAGCTTCGCCGTCACCTTCTGAGCGGTGGCACCGCCGGCATCAGACGGCGTCGGCGGTGGGGTCGGGAGCGCCGGGGTCGTCGAGCGCCGGGCCGCCGAGCGGTTCGTCGGCCCACTCCACGCACACCCAGCCCGTCTCGGGCGAGCCCTCCAGCACCACCACGGCGGTGTTGTGCAACTCGAGCGCGAGACTGGTGGAGGCGTCGATGTTCTGCGAGAACCACGACGCCCAGGTGCGGATGGCGGCGCCATGACTGAACACGGCCACGGTGCCCTCCGGATGCGCGGAGACCGCGTCGGCGATCGCCCCCGAATAGCGGGCCACGAAATCGGCTCCGCTCTCGCCGCCGGGCAGTCGGGCGTCGAAGTCGTCCCACCACGACAGCAGCGTGCGCAGGTAGGCCGACACGGCCTCCTTGTCGCCGCGACCCTCGAAGATGCCGGCGGAGATCTCCTGGAGTCCGTCGAGGATGCGCGGCGTCAGGCCGAGCCGCTCGGCCAGCGGGGCCGCCGTCTCCTGGGTGCGGGTCATGGTCGACACCACGATCGCGTCGATGGATTCGCCGGCGAGGGCGTCGGGCACGGCCGCCGCCTGGCGGTGCCCCAGCTCGGTCAGGCCGGGGCCGGGCACCACGGTGCCGAGCTCGCCCTTGACGTTGTCGATGGTCTGGCCGTGTCTGATCAGGAGGAGTCGCATCTCTCCCAGCCTATTGCTGTGCGCCCCGGTGGGGGAGCCGGGAGCCGGGAACGGAGTGCCGGGAGCGGGGTGCCGGGAGCCGAACGAAGACGACCCCCGTGCCGAGAGGGCCGGGGGTCGTCTGTCGCGTGCGGGGGTGCCGCACGTGCTGCCGCGGGCTGCTAGCGCGCGGCGCCCTTGAGGGTGCCGGTGACCTTGCCGTTCGGGTCGCCGATCAGGCAGGAGACGAGACGGTCGTCGCCGTCGGTCCACGAGCCCTCGGTGGGAGTGAAGTAGGTGTAGCCGAGGGTCGACTCGTCGTACGAGATGCCCGTGAACGCCTCGAAGGCCTCCAGGCACTGGGCGTCGGCTTGCGTGTTGATGGCGTCGGTGCCGGGGAAGTCGTCGCCGGTGAGCTCGAACTCGGAGTAGACCTCGAAGTCGTGCTCGGCCGCGCAGTCGACCAGCGGAACCTCGGTGACCTCGGTCTCGGAGGTGTCGTTCAGGCACTCGCCGATGCTCAGCGAGAAGACATCGGTGTCGGTCTGCTCGATCTCCTCACCGGTGGTGGAGTCGGTGGCCGGCGGTGCCGAGCTCGGGAACAGTGCCGTGCAGCCCGAAAGGGCGATGGCAGCCGTGAGGACGGCCGCGACGGTCAGGGACAGCTTGGTGGGGGAAATCGCCATGAGGCCTCCGTGCGTAGGGGTCGGACGGAGGAACCCGCGCCTGAAAAACGGCTGAGTGCGCCCCCGCGTGACCATTATGGGGGCCGCTGCGAACCGGGTCAATTCGAGGCGGATCGGCCCACCACGCCGAGCACCTGCTCGTGCAGCACGCCGTTGCTGGCGAGAGCGCTCCCGCTCCACGGCCCGTCGACGCCGTCGACCGAGCTGAACCGCCCCCCGGCCTCCTGCACGATCGGCACGAGGGCGGCCATGTCGTAGGGCTGCAGGTCGAACTCGGCGGCGACCTCGAGCTGGCCCTCGGCCACCATCATGTACGACCACATCTCGCCGTAGGCCCGCGTGCGCCACACCTGCCGGCTCAAGGAGACCAGGTCGTCGAGCCGGCCGGCCTCGTCCCAGCCCTTCATCGAGTTGTAGCTGATCGAGGCGTCGGCCAGGTCGGCGATCCCGGATGCGCGGATCGGCCGCGCCCGCTCGCCCGCCTCTTCGAGCACGTCGGTGGTGAAGGCGCCGAGCCCCGTGGCGGCCCACCACCGTCGGCCGAGCGCGGGTGCCGAGACCACGCCCACCACGGGCACCCCGTCGATCGCCAGGGCGATCAGTGTCGCCCAGACGGGAACGCCGCGCAGGAAGTTGGCGGTGCCGTCGATCGGGTCGATGATCCACTGGCGATGCGGATGGGCGGCGTGAGACGCCGGTCGTCCGCCATCCGCCCCGCCTGCAGCCGACCCCGCGCCGTCGCTCTCCCCGTACTCCTCCCCGAGGATGCCGTCGCCCGCACGCGCGTTCGCGAGCACCGCTCGCAGAGCCCGCTCCACGGCCTGATCGGCATCCGTCACCGGCGTGCGGTCGGGCTTGGTGGTCACGTGCAGATCACCCGCCCGGAACCGCTGCCGCGAGATGCTGTCGGCGGTATCGGCGAGGGAGAGCGCCAGAGCGAGGTCGGCGGAGAGATCGAGCAGGTGTTCGGCGCGGTCGGCTGAGGTCACCCCTCCAGGCTAGCGGCCCCGGCAGCACCGGCTCAGGCGGTGGTCTGCAGCAGCTTCTGCAGCGACTCGATCCGGGCCCGCCCGCTCTCGCCGAGTTCGCCGGCCGTCACCCGGTCGATGATCTCCCAGTCGTGCGCCTCCGTGAGCGGGATGCCGCCCGGCGGCTCGCCCTCTGGCACCCGGGCGGTGGCGGCGAAGGAGCGCAGGATGTTGGCGGGGTCGACGTGACCCAGGCCGAATGAGCGCACCCCCGGGGTGTCGATGATCCACCCGGTGCGCCCGTCGGCAGCGTGCAACCGCAGGCACACGGTCGAGGAGGAGGTGTGCCGTCCACGGCCCGTCACGGTGTTCACGACGCCGGTGGCGCGGTGGGCATCGGGAACCAGAGCGTTCACGAGCGTGGACTTGCCCACGCCGGAGTGCCCGACCGTCACAGTCGTGTGCCCGGCCAGCAGATCGGTGATCTCATCCAGCGGCACGTCGTCGCGAGAAAGGGTCACCACCCGGATGTCGAGGCTGTCGAACTCGGCCAGGAGCGGCCCCGGGTCGGCGAGGTCGGTCTTCGTCACGCAGAGGATGGGGGCGACACCCGCGTCGAAGGCCGCCACGAGGTAGCGGTCGATCAGACGGGCACGCGGCTCCGGATTGGCCGCCGCGACCACGATCAGCATCTGGTCGGCGTTCGCCACGATCACGCGCTCCACCGCGTCGGAGTCGTCGGCGCTGCGCCGGAGCAGCGTGCTGCGCTCCTGCACCTTCACGACGCGGGCGAGCGTTCCCGGTTCGCCCGAGGTGTCGCCCACGAGCGACACCCAGTCACCGGTCACGATCGTGTTGCGGCCGAGCTCGCGGGCGCGTGACGCGGTGATCTCGCGCTCATCCGGAGTGTCTTCGTGCACGAGCACCGAGAAGCGACCTCGGTCGACCGTCATGATGCGGCCGATCACCGCATCTTTGTGGTCGGGCCGCTGCTTGGTGCGGGGCCGGTTGCCCTTGGGGTTCGGGCGGGTGCGGATGGTCGACTCGTCGAAGTCGGCCTCGTCGTCGTCATCCTCGCCGGAGTCCCACCAGCTCATAGGCCACCGGAGAGCATCGAACGCCACAGCTCGGGGAACTGGGGGAGGGTCTTCGAGGTGGTCGCGATGTCGTCGACCAGCACCCCCTCCACGGCGAGGCCGATCAGGGCACCGGCGGTGGCCATGCGGTGGTCGGCGTAGCTCGACCAGAGCCCGCCGTGCAGGGGTTTGGGCGTAATGGCCAGACCGTCGTCGAGCTCGGTCACGTCGCCGCCGAGGTTGTTGATCTCGGTGGCGAGGGCCGCGAGCCGATCGGTCTCGTGGTGCCGGATGTGTCCGATGCCGGTGATCTCGCTCGGCTCGTCGGCGAGGGCCGCGAGGGCCACGAGCGGCGGGGCCAGCTCGCCACCGGTCGACAGGTCGATCGACACGCCCCGGATGCGGTCACCTCCGGTGACCGTGAGGCGGTCGCCCTCCCGGGTCACTGTCGCGCCGAACAGGGGGAGCAGCTCGATCAGGTCGGCGCCCACCTGGGTGGTGCTCTCCGGCCAGCCGGTGATCGTGACGCTGCCGCCGGTGACCAGGGCCGCCGCGAGGAACGGGGCCGCGTTCGACAGATCGGGCTCGATCGCCACCTCGAGGCCTGAGATCGGGCCGCGATCGACCCGCCAGCGGCCCACCTCGTCGGAGTCGACCACGACTCCGCGCCGCCGCAGAGCCGCCACGGTCATGTCGATGTGCGGCTGGCTGGGCAGTCGTGCCCCCTGGTGCCGCAGGTCGAGACCGCCGTCGAAACGAGCGGCCGCCAGCAGCAGGCCGCTCACGAACTGGCTCGAGGCCGAGGCATCGATCGTGAGTTCGCCGCCGCGCACCAGTCCGGAGCCGTGCAGCGTGAACGGGAGGGCTCCTCGGCCGTCGTCGGCGATGTCGACGCCGAGCTCTCGGAGCGAGGTGATGGTGGTGGCCATCGGCCGGCGACGGGCGCCCTCGTCGCCGTCGAAGGTCACGGGGCCGAGGGCGAGGGCTGCCACGGGGGGCAGGAAGCGCATCACGGTGCCGGCCAGTCCGCAGTCGATCGTGGTGCTGCCGAGCAGCTCCTCGGCGGGGGTGACGACCAGGTCGGGGCCGTGGTCTCCGGTGCCGGGCACCGCCTCGATGACGGTGCCGAGCGAGCGCAGCGCATCCGCCATCAGGTCGCTGTCACGGGAGTGCAGGGGAGCGACCAGCCGCGACGGACCATCGGCGAGGGCCGAGAGAACCAGCTCGCGGTTGGTGAGCGACTTCGAGCCCGGCAGTGAGAGCACGGCGGCGAGCGGGCCGTCGGCGCGCGGCGCCGGCCAGTGCTGATCGCCCGACTGCGGCGAGTCGTCGCCGTAGGGGTTGAACGTCGGAGCGGAATATCTCTGAACAGGCATCGGTTATCAGAATAGTCGGCCGAGTCTTCGGACGGCGGTGACGAACAGCAGAAGTGAGGTGGGACGTGACAGCGACAGCCGTGTTGGAGCGCCCGGTCGTAGACTTGCCCGTGATGAGTGAGACCACCCCTGATCCGCGCGCGCTCTTCGAAGAGCAGGCCATCCCGTTCCTCGATCAGCTGTACGGTGCTGCCCTGCGCATGACGCGCAATCCCGCCGACGCCCAAGACCTCGTGCAGGAGACCTTCGTCAAGGCCTACGCCGCCTTCGCGCAGTTCGAGCAGGGCACGAACCTGAAGGCCTGGCTCTACCGCATCCTGACGAACACGTACATCAACACGTACCGCAAGAAGCAGCGCGACCCGTACCAGGGCTCCACCAGCGAGATGGAGGACTGGCAGCTCGGCACCGCCGAGTCGGTCACCGCGTCGCTGTCGAGTCGTTCGGCCGAGGCCGAGGCGATCGACCACCTCCCCGACAGCGATGTCAAAGAGGCGCTGCAGTCCATCCCCGAAGACTTCCGTCTGGCCGTCTACCTGGCCGACGTCGAGGGCTTCTCCTACCAGGAGATCGCCGACATCATGAAGACACCGGTGGGAACCGTGATGAGCCGCCTGCACCGTGGCCGGCGCCTGCTGCGGGGTCTTCTCACCGATTACGCGCGGTCGCGCGGCCTCGAGGTCGCCACCGCCACGTCCAAAGGGAGCAAGAAATGAGTGACTGCGGCTGCGACAAGGCCCGCGCGGAGCTCGAAGAGTATCTGCGCAACGAGATCTGCACGACGGATGCCGCCGACATCCGCGATCATCTCGCGACCTGCGAGGGCTGCCAGTCGGAACTGCACCTGGGTGTGGTGCTGACCCAGACCGTGCAGCGGGCCTGCAAGGAGACCGCCCCCGAAGAGCTCCGCGACGAGCTGCTCGCGCGCCTGCGCTCTCTCCAGTCGAGCCACTGAAAGCCGGCCCACTGACACCGACGACCACCCGGTAACGACGGAGCCTCGCACCACAGTCGGTGCGAGGCTCCGTCGTTTCGGCGGTGGGCCCGGAGGCTCCGTCGTTCCGGATGCGTCGGCTGATGCCGCAGCGATCAGCGAGCGGCACCCTTGACCGAACCGGTCAGCTTGGACTCGTCCGCGTTGTAGACGATGCAGACGACCTGCCGGTCGCCCGAACCCCACGATTCCTGGGTGGGCGTGTATGCGGTGTACACGAAGCTGGAGCTGTCGTAGTCGATGCCGACGTAGGCTTCGAAGGGCGGCAGACATCCGGCCTCGGCGGCATCGTTGACAGCTGCCGAACCGGGGAAGTCACCCTCCGGAAGATCGAAGGTGAAGTACACCTCGGAGTCGTGCTCGGTCGAGCAATCCACACTCGGTACGTCGGAGACCTCCCCACTGGCATCTCCATCGTTCAGGCACTGGCCGACGGCGAGCCGGAAGACGTCGGCGCTCTGCTGCTCGATCTCCGCCCCCGACGTCGAGTCCGTCGTCGGGGGCAGGCTGGGCGTGAGCATCGAGCAGCCACCCAGCACGAGGGAGGCGGCGACCATTGCAGTGGTGGCGAGCAGACGGGTGGGATCGAGAACAGGGAAGTGCACGGGGTCTCCAGGGATCGGAAGCGGCATCCTCATATGAGGAATGTTCACCATATCGATCTGCGGAGAGACCCCGCCATGAGTAATGCCGGCTGGCTCAGGGCCGGGCTGGCTCAGGGCCGGCTAGCTGTACTGCCCAGGGAGGTTGATCAATCTGCTGATGGGTGGTTGTGCTCCGATGGCGGTGTGGGGCCTGTGGTGATTGTATTCATGGAGCCAGGCCGGGAGTGCTGCTCGGCGGGCTGATTCGCTGTT